>CAZFWN010000096.1:0-20284 GCA_964522745.1 uncultured Ktedonobacterales bacterium | reverse complement strand
GAATTTTGACCCGGAAATAATCCGTATCAAGCCGTCGAAGGTTATTTCCTGGGGCGTTGAGAATAAGAACGCTTTTGAGCGCAGCAGCCGGTCGGTAGGGTGATCTGGTTGCCGGCTGCGGACGGTTGAACCTGTCTGGTAGAATGGGAGCGGTTGGGGTATCTCGATCAGGTGATTTTACAAAAAGATCAGGACATGCCTGGCGTGGAGCCTGGCGATTAAAATTGCAGCTAAGGGCCATCGGGCCGCGAAGCCTGCCTGTGCAGGCTGGGTTCAGGCGGGTGAATGTATACACCTGCTTATAAAGTATGTCCTGATTGAAAAGTGAAAGAACGGTATCGGGATGCCCGATAGGAGTGGCACAGTTTTTTGGGAGGCCCGGCAGCCGGGCCTCCAGGGATCGATCTACGAGGTGAGTTGGATGAATGATACCGAGATTATGCGTCACATTGAGCAACTGGTGAATGAAGAGCATCAACTGCTGGAAAAGGCGGAGCAGGGTGGTCTGGAAGATGAGGAGCATGCGCGGATGAAGGCGCTGGAGGTGAGCCTGGATCAGTGCTGGGATTTGCTGCGCCAGCGCCGGGCGCGGCGGCATGCTGGTCAGAACCCGGACGAGGCTGCGGTGCGCGATGCGGCTGTGGTCGAGCATTATCAGCAGTGAGGTGTTCTGCGCTCTGCATTGGTTGGGGAGCCTGCCAGCACGACAGACTGGCAGGCTCCCCACTTCTTTCTTGCTCAGAAAGCCTTTCTTTTTCAGTTGTGGCGGTGGCTTCGCCATCAAGAGGCTCTGAAGAAAGCCTGGAAAGCCCAGAAAGCTGGGAGTGTGGGAGGATCGTGTATTTTCCATAGGTTGTGATGGTGAGAGCGCCATCTTCGACCATATGGGCCAGGAGCTTCCTGGCAGCATTGGGTGTCTTGCCAAGGACTCTTGCTACTTGTGTAGGGGTCATAGGTTCGGCGCTGGTCTGGAGAAGGCGCAGGATTTCGGCGCGTTCGGGGGTTTTGGAGGTCTGGGAGGGTTCGATGATGCTCCAGCGGCAGAAGTCGTCGTCGAAGTGGAGGGAAAGCTCGATGCCGGTGAGTTCGCGGCCATCACCCAGGAGGGTGGCGTCGGGCTGGCCGCGCTGGCGGCGGAGGATGAGGATGTTGTCGGCGACGCCGGTGAGGCCAATGGTGGCGTTGACTTCGTCGAGGGGATCCTGGCGGGTTTCTTTGATGGTGTGGTGAATGACGAGGATGGCGATGCTGTATTGGTGGGCGAGGGCCTGGACGGCTTCGAGCGAAGCGTAGTCTTCGCTGTAGTGTGAGGCGCTGCGGGGGCGTCCGCGCACTTTGGCGAGGGTATCGATGATGATGAGGCGGGCGTCGGGGTGGCCCTGGAGCCAGAGTTGGAGGAGGTCGAGGCCGCCTTCGTTGAGGCGGGGCCAGTGGGTGGCGAAGGTGAGGGTTGGGGGTGGGTCGCCTTGCAGGAGCTTCCAGGCGCGGGTGGAGAGGCGCCTGGGGCTGTCTTCGAGGGCGAGACAGAGGACGGCGCCTGGTTCTACGGGTGTTTTGTTGAGGGCGATGCCGCCGGCGGCGACGGCCCAGGCGAGGCCAAGGGCGAGCCAGGATTTGCCGAGTTTGGTCCGAGCGGCGAGGAGGGTGAGTCCCTCTGGGAGCAGGCCGGGGACGATCCAGTTGACGTCGGGGAAGTCGGCGTTGAGGAGGTCGGGCAGACCGATGAGGGAGGGGACGCGGGCGCTGAGTTGGCGGCGCGCTTCCTCTGATGAGAGGGGCGCCTGGCGATTCAAATCGCGGCTAGAGGCTGTGCCACCAAGCCCGCCTGCGCGGGCTGAGACGAAATCACGACTGCTTGACTGCTGCTCTGGGAGATCGGTCTGCTGGGCTGGCTGATTAGGGGTGGTGCGCTGGCTGGCGCGGGACGCGAGGGGTTTGCCTCGCTGTGGGGTGCTGCGCTCGATGGCGGCCTGGTGGATGTGTTCGGCATAGGAGTGGGCAGAGCGGGATGGGGAGACGGAATGGAGGAGCCTGGTGAGGGCGTGGTCGCCGCCAACGCGGGCGAGCTGGCCGGTGCGCTCCAGGCGGGTTTTGACGGTGGTGGGGTCGGTGCCGAGGCCGTCTTCTTGCAGCTGGCGGAGGGTGGCAAAGAGGATGGCATGGGTGTTGCGCGAGAAGTGTTCTGGCGTGAGGTCTTTGGCCGCAAGCATGGCGGCTGAGTTGAGCAGGATGCTGCCGAGCAAACCTGCCTCGGCTTCTCTGGTGTCGGGCAGGATACGAGTAGTTATTTTCATCTTTCCTCCTCCACATATCCCCGCCGGGTACTTTGCTGTTTTTTCGCCATCTCCATCATAGAACAAAAATTCTAATTTGTCAAGGGGTAGGGGTGTTATTTGAAGGGTGGTGATATGTTTTTCCTATTTATGAGGTTTGACGATTCAATGGGGTATTTTGTGGTCGGCAAGGAGCCTGGCGACTAAAGCTCGCGGCTTCTTGACCTGTAGCCACGAAGCCCGCCTTCGCGGGCTGGGTTCGGGCGAGCGGTTGCCCTGGTTGGCAAAGTTTGTTCTGGCGAAAGGGCCGCAGGCGGCTGAAGACCGCGCCTGGAGGCTTCGCCACAAAGCCCGCCTGCGCGGGCTGAGACGAGAGATGGTTGATTTGGCACAGTTCATGACCATTAGCTGACAACGGCGTCGGGCGCGGCGGGTGCCTGGTTATTATCGCGCTCTGAACCTGCTGCTCTATCCTTTCTTCAGCGGGCTGTATTAGCAGATCGTAGCGCCTGCAATCGGCCTTCCTCTTCGCTACTCGGCGGGCCAGGTTGATCGAAGTTATTTTTGATGTAGGTACTGACCTGGAGGTGGGTAACCTGGCTGGTCGTACTGACCTGGGGGTGGTGGATAAGGCTGGTCGTACTGGCCTGGGGATGAGTAACCTGGCTGTAGGTAACCCGGCTGGGCTGGGTATTGGCTGCTGCTACGGGCATTCCACTCTTCTTCATGTGCCCTCTGTTCCTCACCTGCCCTCTTTTCTACCTCTTGGCTGTGTATCTTCTCTGGGGAATTTGTAAGCGCGATTGCACAGATGTAGATTGAGGCCATCAGACCTGCCCCTCCGATAAAGGGCGTCAGGAACCCTGCAAGTAAGGTGAAACTCCAGCCATAGCCAAAGCCAAAGCCCCAATCGAAGACAGAACCAAGTATTGCAACAATGAACCAGGCTACCAAAGCTCCTGGAATGAAAAGGATTCCTCCGTACCCTATGCCTTCAAAAAAGGCATGCCAACCCTCATCTGATGCTGTGTAGAGAGCTAATCCGCATTCTACAACTATTGCCACTACTCCCAAAATAGCACCAAAAATGATCTGATGTCTGAGTGTCAGTGTGCGAACCGCATTAAACCAGAGATGGCTCGTCTGCGGTTGGTCGTATTGAAAAGTGGAAAGAAACCATGTGGCACCAAATACGAGCGCCGCGCTGACAAGAAGAATGATACCGATGTCAATCAGTCTCAACGTTCTGTGGTATCCGAGGAGATACGAGAGCAGCGCCAGAGCAGCGGTGACTCCAACGGCCCAGGGCCATGATTGGCTCAGCACACCGATGCTGGCGCCTGCCCCTCCCGATAAGCAGAAAGCAAAAACCCAAACAACCCAAACAAAGGAGCGGCTGAGTTCGAGTCCCTGTGAAGAAGTCACAAATTCATTGCGCTGCTGTTTACTATGTACACCTCTTAGTCCGGCTAGTTTCGTTAATCCTGCTGGGTCACCATAATAGGGGGCATTCTGCCAGAGCAGTCCCAATTGCTCTTTCAGCGCTGGGATGTTTTTGGATTTGGCAAACTCCTGAGCATTTTCGTACATCCAGGCATATTGCTGGTTCTGCTGGGCGACGGGAAGACGCTGTTGGGCCTGCGTGTCATTCGCCTCTAGCCCCAGCAAGGCTTGCCAGGCGCCGATCTCCTGGCCCCAGACTCCGGCGCGGTGCGCCTGTTCGGCTTGCTCGCGCAGGCGCTGCACGCGGATGGGATGCAGTTCGGCCATCAAGCGCTGCATCTGGGGCGCCAGGGTGTTATTGCCGAAAGCTGGGTCACGGTCAAGCACTTGCTGCCAGAAGATGGCGGTGCGCTCCAGGTTTCCTTGCGCTCTGGCGGCGACGCCCGCTCGATAGAGTTCGTTCAGGTCGGCGGCGGGCGGTGGGGGAGCCGGCTGCGGCGTTACCAGGACCGATTCTGGCTGGTTGATGATGATATTTGTTGAAGCAGGACGAGGCTTCGCAGGCGGAAGCGCTGCAAGTTCCTGGCGGCTGAGAGCGATCTGCAAGTCGTTAAAGCCCTGGTCATAGCCGCTCTGAAAGTTGACCCATTGCAAGCCATTAAGATCGATAGGTACTTTGGGAGTTGCGCGGCAATAGGCAGGGATAATGGGCTTGCCCTGACCTCGCCCATAGCGGTATTCCATACGCACATACTTCGATTGAACGGCATCTGGCGAGATCACCACAATGACTATCTGGCAGCGATCAATGGCTTTCTCTAGCTCATCCATCCAGTCCTGGCCGCCCTCCAGCTTGCGCCGGTCTACCCAGGGCTGGAAGCTGCGCGCCCTGAGGTCAGCTTCGAGGCGGTCTACAAAGGCGCTGTCGGTGCGCGAGTAGCTGATAAAGAGGCTGAGAGGCGCGTCGGGCATGGTCCAACTCCTTCACATCCAGCATCGAGGGCTGCGCCTCGGATATATCGAGCGGGAAGGTACGAATGGGAATACGCTCGCTGTTGAGGGAAAGTATAGCCTTTGCTGGCTGGCGCGTCAAGAGAGATGAATCGCCGTAAAACATGCCGCATTTCTTCTCGCGCCGGCCTGGCTCCTGCCGGCTTGCCGACTCGTTGATACCAAGGGTGAGTAGTGGCGCTCGCGTTCGGGTGGCCGTCGGGACTACGGCGCTACGCAGGCGAGATTTGCTCTGAAGGCGAGGGGAGCGACCTGCCAACTGGCACGGGAGCCGGCGCGGGACGCCGGCGGTACGCAAGGGCGTTTGCGCTGAAGGCGAGCGTGATGGCAGGCCAACTGGACGAGCCGGCTAGAAACCGGCGGTACAGGCAAGGATGCCACTTGTTGCGCTGGTATCCTGTCGGCGAACTGGACGTGCCGGCAGGGACGCCGGCGGTACAGGCGGGTAGGGGCTAGCCGCCGATGGGGTAGATGGCCTGCCAGCTGCCGCTGGAGGCGCTGGCGTCGAGTTGGTAGCAGCCGGCTGTGAGGGCGATGATGCCGATGCCCCAGATGTTCCAGTGGCCGGTGCTGTTCTGGGTGTCGCCTCGGTTGGGCGCCGCCGGGTCAAGGATGGCCTGGGTGGTGTAGAAGGAGGGGGTGGAACTGTCGATGGGTCTGGCATTGCTGGGATAGATTTCAAAGATGAGCTGTGCGCCGGTGTGGATTTCATGGCCGGATAGGGTGACGGGATGGGAAAGGTTGGGTCCGACGACCCACATGACTTTGGTGGATGGATAAGTGGCGTCAGGGCCAGCCTGGAGTTGGAGGGTGCCGCCGGCTGGGGGAAGGCCGAGATACCAGGCGGGCGCGTCCCCCTGGAAGGAGATGGGACTGCTGAAGCCGCCGCCAAAGTTGTTCTGGGTCATGGTCTGCAATGCTGGTGAGACTGGGCAGTTGGTGGGGGCGGGCGCGAGGGGGCCACGCGCGACGGGCGCCGGGAGACTGGTTCCTGTGGGGATGGGGGTGCCAGGCTCGTTGGTGGGTGTAGGGAAGGTGATAGTTGGAATGGCTCTCTGGGTGGAGGATGCTTGCTGGGGTGCTGGGCTGCTGGCGCAGCCGGTGCAGAGGAGCATGAGCGCTAGCAGGGAGCAGGCGATGGCTGCGGCGTGGGAGGGTCGTTGGCTCTGCATGGGGTGCCCTTCTTTCTCCAGGCTTGTAAACAAGCCGAGCGGCCTGGCGACTAAAGATCGCGGCTTCTTGGCGTACCGCCACAAAGCCCGCCTGCGCGGGCTGGGACGAGAGGCCGATATTTGATGAAATCTGATTTTTTGATCAGATATTCGTGGCTGGGGTATCTGCCGATTGATGACGTTTGATTTTTCACAGGTACCGGCTCGCCCAACCATCCGCTGAAATCGGCGCTAGGGGCTGCTGCCAGGAAACCCGCCGGCGCGGGTTGGGTTTAGGCGAGCGTTTGTATTTGTCTGGTCTGTGGGCGAAGCCTCCTTTCGCTGTCTGTGTGTGGTGGCCGACGAGGACGCCCCCAGCCAACCCCACCCCAGCCGGCGAGACGCCGGCGGTACAGGCAAAGCGTGCCTCTTCGCTCGGATTTGGCCTGTTATGTCATTCGCTATGACGCATGAAATGGCAACTGTATCACGCCCTACCAAAAGAAACAGCAGGGCGTGATGTGTTTGGTGTGGTGGTGGGATGCGCGTCTTTGGGGTCAGGCTGGGGTGATGGCGATGACGCGCAGGGGGCTGCCGGAGCCGCCGACGATTTTGAGGGGGGCGGCGATGACGATGGCGCCGGTAGGCGGCAGTTGGTCGAGGTTGATGAGGCTGGTGATGCCAAATTTGCCGTTGCCGTGCATGGTGGCGTGGTTGGGGAAGGGTGGGTCGAAGGTGCCGGCCTGGCCGGCGTCGGTGCCGACGGTTTCTACGCCGACGCCGAGGACGCCGCGCTCTTTGGCGAGGAAGGCGGAGGTGGTTTGATGGAAGCCGGGGGAGTGGGCGCCGTCGGCCTGGACGTTGAGGAAGGCTTCGCGGGTGGTGCGGCTGCTCCAGCCGGTGCGGAGCAGCACCCAGGCGCCGGAGGGGATGCGGCCATGCTGGCGCTCCCAGGCTTCGACGCGCTCGATGGTGAGCAGGAAGTCTGGGGATTGTTGGACGTCGGCGGTGACGTCGATGACGCAGGCGGGGCCGATGAATTTGCGGGGCGGGATGGTGTCGGTGGTGTTGTCGGGCAGGTCTTTGCCGGTGATCCAGTGGATGGGGGCGTCGAAGTGGGTGCCGGTGTGTTCGCCGAGGTGCATGATGTTCCAGTACCAGGCGGGGCCAGGCTCGTTGTAGCGGGAGATTTCGGTGAGGGTGAGGCCGGGCGAGGGGGCGAAGATGGGCGGAAGGTCGATGACGGTGGTGTCTGGGCCGAGCGGTGTGGTGAGGTCTACGATTTTGAGGTGGCCGGTGTTGAGTTCGTCGATGAGTTGGGTGAGGATACTAGACATGGGTGTTCCTCCTGATGCAGCAATTCGCCGATTGATGACGTTTGACTTTTTATCTGGGTCTGTGGCGCACCGACGAGGAGCCTGGCGACTAAAGATCGCGGCTTCTTGACCTGCGGCCACGAAATCCGCCTTCGCGGACTAGGACGAATACTGGGTGATGTGTTTCTCTTGTTAAAAGGACGCTGGCGGTTAAAACCGCGCCTTTTTGACCTTCGGCCAGTGAGCCGCGCTTCGCGGGCTGGGACGAAAAACTGATGTATCAGTCTTTGCTAGGTGCTGGTATGCTGGCGCAAGGCTTCGAGGGCGCGCTTGAATTGGAAGCGATTTTCGAGCAAGGGCAGGTCCATGTGAAATGTTTTGGGTCCGATGGCTTCGACTTTGGAGATGATGGTAGTCAGGGTATGGCTGGCGAGGGCATCGCTGACGGCGGATTTGAGGGCGTCGGGTGTGTTGGCTTCGATGACCTGTGGGATGCCGGAGGCGCGGGCGATGCCGGCGAGGTCGGTGCCGGTGGAGGTGGCGGTTGGGAAGCCACCGACGGAGAGCAGGCTTTCGTTATCAAAGACGAGATGGAGGAGGTTGCCGGGTTTGTAGCGGGCCATTGTGCTGAGCGTGCCCAGGTTCATGAGGAGCGAGCCGTCGCCGTCGATGACGATAGCTTGGTGATCGGGCATGGCGAGGGCGATGCCCAGGCCCATTGAGGAGGCGAGGCCCATTGCGTGTTCGAGGTAGAAGAAGGTGTTTTGGTGGCCGATGGTGTAGAGTTCTGCGGCGACGGCGCCCATGATGGTGACGACGATGCGCTCTTGCAGGTCAGGGTAGATGGCTTGTAATGCCTCGACACGGAGCATGTTTTTAGTCCTCCCACATGAGTTCGCGCGAGAGCAGGACGGCGACGGGGTGTAGGGCGGCGTGCGCGAGGGTTTGGGCGTCTTTGATGCGGCGGGTGATGTCGCTGGGGCTGGTGAGGTGCCAGATGGGGATGTTGAGGGCACGCAGCACCGGCTCGGTGACGAGGCCGCCCTGTGTTTGCCAGGGGTCTTTTTCGCCCATATGGCCGCGCCAGCTTATGAGCATGAGCAGGGGGATTTTGTAGAGCAGGGCGAGCGAGACAATGGGGTTGATAGCGGCGAGGAAGCCGTGATTTTGCATGAGCAGGGCGGAGTTGACGCCGGCGAGGTGCGCGCCCGCTGAGATGCCGATGCCTTCTTCTTCTTTGGCGAGGCGCACGAGGGTCATGTCTGGGTCTTCTTCGGACATGCGGATGAGATGGACGAGCCAGGTTTCTGGCAGGGCGGAGACAATTTTGACGTCGCAGGCTTTGAGGGCGTCATAGATGAGTCTGGAGTTCGTGACCGAAACAGGCATGGCAGTTCTCCCACACTGTTCAGGCTTCCAATACGGAAAAGCATTGGTTGTAGGAAGTCTAGCATAGGAAGTTACGGTTGGGCAAGGGTATCGTCTATCCTAACAGGATTAGAAGATTGACAGGCTGGCGTTACTTTTGCTATGCTAGGGTGCAAAGAGGTGGGATGTGAGGTGGGGAATCTGCTTGAATGGGTTTGTTGGTTATGGCTCGTAGACGCACTAAGAATGCTGGTTTGCCGCTGGAGAATACGTCTGGGCGGCGTGGGTTCTTTTGGGGACTTTCGCCACGCCGGCTGGTGATTGTGGGCCTGGTGCTGACGGTGCTGGCCGCCAGTCTGGGGGCAAGCTGGCTGTTGCAGGGGATCAGGGGGCTGAAGGATCTCAACGGGCCGCATCAGCAATGGCATGGGGTGGTGGTGGAACATCATCGCGGTGATCTGCTTTTTACGACGATTGGGCTGCAATATTCGCTGGTGGTTGGCTTTATTGACCGGCATAATCCTGCGGCGACGTTTACGGTGAATGTGGATGCTGATACGTATGCAGCGATCTCTGATGGGATATTGATTACGCTGGATCTTGGCCCGCAGACGGGGCATGTCTACGCGCTGTCTACGTCGCATGATGGGGTGACATGGTCGCGCCAGCCATTGGACCCTGGCGGGGATCAGTTGCGCCTGGTGTCCTGGCTGCTGGTGCCGTTTGGTGGGGTGCTGGGGCTGCTGGGATTGCTGGGGTTAGTGTTGGCCTGTATTGGCCTGATCGATTTTTTGGGTGGGACGGAGACGATCAGCGGAATGGTAGTGGAGGTGGTCGAGGGGAGTCTCTTCCGCCAGCCGCGTGTGATCGTTGATCGGGGGGGCCAGCGAGAGCTGCTGGCGTTACGGTCCTCGATGTATGAGAAGATTTGTGACGATGGTGGACGAAGCCAGATGAGTTTTGTGGTGTCGCGGCGGCTGCGCCATGTGCGTAGGGTGCGGCGCAAACGCGCCGGCGGTGTTATTACGGTGGACCCAGAGGGTCAGCCAGAGCAGCAAGGCGGAGAAGATTGGCAGGCGCCAGAGGAGTTGCCTGCCCAGGGGATATACCGGCATGGCGGTTCGGGGCAGTATGAGGAGCGAAGACGCTTGCAATCGCTGGCACTGAGCGATGAGAACTGGCGGGGCCAGGAAGAGCGGCAAGAGGATTGGCAGGAAGAAGAGCGACCTCCACACGTGGCAGAGCGGCGCGGGCGGTCTGGGGTGGAGTGGTCGGAGGATGGTACGTGGGTGGTGCAACAGGGGGGCGGGGAGCAGGAGACGTGGCGAGATGCGTCTAGTCCGCGTTGGCAGGCAGAGCCGCCGCAGCAACCTTTGCATTGGGAGCAGCAGGCGCCGCGTCGCTCTGTGCAGAGTGGACCTGAGGAACGCTCAGTGGAGGAATGGTGGCAGCAGTGGCGAGATCAGGTGGAACCAGGGGAAGAGCGCCCGGCGAAGCGCTGGCGCAAGAAAGGCTCGTAGGGTGCCTCTGCTGGATGGGTATCCTTACTCGCCCCAGAGGAGTTCAACTTTGCCGAAGCGGACGGCGTCGCCGGGCTGCACTCCGGCTTGTTCGAGTGCTTCGGTGACGCCCATGCGTCGGAGGTGGTGTTCGAGGCGGGCCATGCCTTCGTGGCTTTCCTGATCGGTCATGGCGACCATGCGTTCGACGCGCTTGCCGCGCACGATGAAGATGCCCTGCTCGTCGCGGCTGATGCTAAAGGCGTCCTCTGGCTCTGGGCGCAGGACGGGGCCGGCGGGCAAGGGGTTGCGCTCGGCGGCCAGACGGGCATCGGCCTGGAGTTCGCGCAGGCGGTTGGCGGTGTGGTAGAGCAGTTCGTCTACGCCCTGACGCGCGGCGGCAGAGATGGGAAAGATAGGGAAGCCGGTTTGCTCTGCGCGCTGCTGCATCTCCGGCCAGCGCTGCTGTGCTTCTGGCAAGTCCATTTTGTTGAAGACGATGATCTGTGGTCTGGAAGCGAGGTCCGGGCTATATTGTGCCAGTTCGCGGTTGATGGCCTCGAAGCCCTGCCAGGGGTCGTGTTCGAGGGATGCGCCATCGATGAGGTGGAGCAGGAGGCGGGTGCGCTCGACGTGGCGCAGGAATTCGTGTCCCAGGCCGGCGCCCTCTGCGGCGCCTTCGATGAGGCCAGGGATGTCGGCGAGGACGAAGCTGAAGTCGTCGCCGGAGCCGGGGGCGCCGATGGTGACGACGCCGAGGTTGGGGGTGAGGGTGGTGAAGGGATAGTCGGCGATTTTGGGACGGGCGGCACTGACGACGGAGAGCAGGGTTGATTTGCCGGCGTTGGGGAAGCCAACGAGGCCGACGTCGGCGATCAATTTGAGTTCCATCGTGACCCAGCGCTCTTCGCCTGGTTCACCTTTTTGGGCTTCGCGTGGGGTCTGGTTGGTGGAGGTGGCGAAGTGGACGTTGCCGAGGCCGCCACGCCCGCCGCGAGCGATCATGACGCGCTGATCGGGATCGGTCATATCGGCGAGCAGCTCGCTTGTTTCGGCGTCGCGCACGACGGTGCCGGGCGGGACGCGCAAGGTGATGTCGTCACCTTTGGCGCCATGCGACCGTTGTTTGAAGCCGTTGCCCCCATTGCCGGCGCGGTGATGTTGGCGATAATGGTACTCGACGAGGGTGTTGAGGCCGGGGTCAGTTACGAGATAGATGCTGCCGCCGCGCCCGCCGTCGCCGCCATCAGGCCCGCCATAGGGGACGTATTTTTCGCGCCGGAGGTGGGCGGAGCCATTGCCGCCCGCGCCGGCCTGTACGAAGATTTTGGCACGATCATAAAATTGCATAGGGTGGGCCAAGCAGGATTCGAACCTGCGACCAACCAGTTATGAGCCGGCTGCTCTAACCGCTGAGCTATTGGCCCTGGCAGCGTTGGACGCTGATTCCTGTTCTAGTAGTCGCCGTTGTAGCGACGACGACGGAGTTTGAGCAGGAATAATTTCCAGGTTGTGACGAAGAATCTAAACGGCTGCGGAATGGACCGCTGGCGAATGGGAATGGGTTCGTTACTGCGCCAGGAAGACGATTTGTAGGATGGTCGTCTGCCTTCGCGCCAAGGTGTGACGATGCCCATGATGAGACAGATGAACGCGAGTACGGCCAGGAAGCCAGTGAGCCAGAACGCGCCCGTGACAAAGGCCCATCCCCCTGCCACTAACCCCAGGAAGATGCCAAGGATAAAGCACCATTCTGAGGTTGAAAAGTTGAGGTTGAGAGAGGGTCGCGCTGGCCTTGGTCGCATCTCTTCCGGGTGTCTCGTGCGCGCCTGCCGGCGCATGTTGAGCCGCTCACGGAACGATGGCTTTGGCTCAGTGCGCTCCATATTTCGCAGGATTTCCTCAATCTCCCGCTCATATCTGTTAGGCATGACCGGCACCCCCCGCTTTACCGGAAGAGCAGGAACGTTCGCTCCATGAAGCGCCTCTGCTGTGTCTTCTCTTATTATACCCTACTTCAGAGTCTTGCACAAGCATGCTGTAGCTCATTTTACGCCTTGTTCTGGTTCTTATGAGACCCCAAAAGAGTATTTTGCTGAGCGAGATGGCATTGTTCCTGGCGCGGTTGGCGCAGTCTATAGCCCAGCGGTCTTGTTTGCGCTGGAGGAAGGAGCGGAGAGGTGGGCGCTCTCTACTCAAGCGGCGGCGCAAGAATAATGCCAATATCCACCCAGCTAGATGCTTTTTGCCTGGTGCTACGTAAGCGGGGGTACGCAAGAAAACCAGGGATAGCATAGCGAGTTTTTTAAGAAAAAGCAAGGGCTACACCTGCGAGGATTCAGCATCCAGCAGGTTCTCTTGAATATGGGTGATGAGGTAGCAAGTGATAGTCCAATCCCAGGCGAGGTGTTGAGCAGGATTTGTTATGGGATTGACGGGGCAAGGCGATGTGCGGGGCGTCCGAGGCGCCTCAGGCGCCCCGCAGGGTTATGCAGTGAGCATGTGGAGCAGCCAGTGGTTGAGGAAGAAGAGGCCGGTGAGTTCGCCGACGGCCAGAAAGAAGCCAGCGGTGATGAATGGGAAGACCTGGCGAGGGCGTGTCAAGTTGCAGGCTTTGCCGGAGACGGCGATCAGGACGGTCAGGTTAATCATGCAGAGGACGGTCATGACGCCCAGCGAGCTAAGGATGGCGATGGGGTAGAGGAAGATGGCGGTCTGGGTGCCAACGGCCAGGAAGACGAGTGCGAGGATGGGAAGCAGCCAGAGGAGCTGCCACCAGGAGTCCATTGTGCGCTGCTGGTTGGGATATTTCCAGAGGGTGACGTTGGTGATGGGTACGAGGAAGCAGGCCATTGCCATGCCGGTCAGGAGGCCGGTGGTGAGGCGCAGCAGGTTATCTGGCTGATAGAGATGAGGTAGGTGAAGATCGAGGAAGAGCGAGTTAAAGCCATCGACTGCCAGGGCGCCGATAAAAAGGATAAGGACTATGGCGATGGGCCAGCGAGGGAATTCGGTGGCACGCAAGCGGCCTCTGAGGTAGAGGGCAATGAAGGTGATGGAGTAGCCCATGTAGATGCCGGTGTTGCGGGCGCAGAGGGGCAGGCGCTGGCCGTCGGGGTAGAACGAGTGGGTTGGCAGTTGGGCACAGATGCCGCCATCGAGGGCGCGCAGACGTTCTAGCAGGGTTGCGCCGGGCCAGAAGACGAGGACGGCTGCGAGGCCGACCAGGGCGACGGTGGAGGCGATCATGAGCCAGGCGGGTGGGCCGCTCTGCGGGAGTGGTTCAGGCGATTGGTCCGGCGCGCCTGCTGGCTGGATTGCTGGGGTTGCGTCCAGGTCTTCCTCGGCGGTTGGCGCCGCTTCAGGTAAACGCTGGGCTTCTGGCAGTGGCCGCGTGCTGGCCTGTGGGTCTGATTGCCGCGCTTGAGATGATGTACTCACCTGACTCCCTGTCCTTCTTGCTTCACTGTTGGGTTTTACTTATCGGGTGCCCTGCGATTCCGTTCGGCGTACCTTTCCATAGGTCTAGTATACCAGAATTTATCATTCCGCTTACTTTGTTGTGGGTGAATTTAGCCCTTCACAGGCAAGAAGTTGAAATATTGTGGGAGGTAGTTGATGAGGCCAAAGAACATGGCGATGCCGACGGCGGCGAGCAGCAGGCCGGTGACGAGTTCGATCTTGCCTAGATGTGGCTTGAGACGCTTGAGCCAGGCTGAGAAGAAGTTGGCCGCTAGGCCCATTGCGAGGAAGGGCAGACCGAGGCCAAGCGAATAGGCGGCGAGGAGGGCTACGCCGGATTGCAGGGTGGCGCTGGCGCCGGCGAGGATGAGGATGCTGCTGAGGATGACGCCGACGCAGGGTGTCCAGCCGATGGCGAAGATGAGGCCCATGAGGAAGGAGGCGGGGAAGCTGGGCCGGGTGATGCGATATTGAAAGCTGGCCTGGCGGTAGAGGAATGGGAGGCGGAGCAGGCCAGAGAAATGCAGGCCCAGGATGACCAGCAGGATGCCGCCGATCTGGCGGAAGAGCAGTTGGTTGGCGCGTAGAAAATGGCCGATGACGCTGGCGGTGGCCCCAAGAGCAATAAAGGCCAGGCTGAAGCCGAGGACGAAGCAGAGCGCGTGCAGGAAGGTGTAGAGGCGCATGGTTGGGCTGCGCTGCTCGGTGGATTGAATGACGCTTGGCCCAACCAGCTGTGAGAGATAGATGGGCACCAGCGGGAGAACGCAGGGCGAGAGGAACGACGCCAGACCGGCGCTCAAAGCGATGGCAAAGGTGAGCGATGTATTCATACGACGGTTCTGTCCTTACTCTCGTGTGGTCTGTGCCAGAATTTCCGGCATGCGTTGCAGCAGGCGCGGGGCGATGATGCGTGAGGCGCCTTGATGAATTCCTATCCCATAGAGTAACGCAAGTGGGAGGGTGGCCGCAAGGATGGCCGGCTCACGGAGGAGGATTGGGATCAGGACGCCGGCGATGACGGGCGAGAGGATAACCAGGGTGACGAGCAGGGAGAACATGCCCATGATCGAGCGCAAGCAGCCGGATTCTGGCGAGCCACTGGCCGAACTGCCCATCTTGAATTGGGCGGTGCGGAAGGGTAGGAGGACTGAGAGGATGTTGCCGCAGCCGAGCATGACGGCGATGGCGGCGGCGCCTACGAACAGCGCGGGCAGATAGTAGCTCCAGCCGCCGGTGATGATGGCAAAGGCGGCTGCGACCAGCACTTGCTCACCAAAGGCAACGGCTGCGATAGCCAGGTTCTTGCCCCAGAGGATATGCTGGGGAAGTACTGGAAATAAGAAAAGGCTTGTGAGACCCTGACGCTCCAGACCAAAGATGTTGAGCGAGAAGTTCATGGCGAGAAAGAGGGGAGCGATGCAGGAGAACAGGACGGTCCAGGAGCGCACGCCTCCCGGCCCTCTGTCAGAGCCAAAGATGGGGCCAACAACGATGACGATCAGGATGAAGAGGGAACTCAGCATGCTGGCTTTCAGTTGTGGATCGCGCCAGAAATAGCGTAGGTCTTTGACGAAGATGGCCTGGACCGGGAGGGGAAGGAGAGCGCGTCCTCGACGTGCTTCTGTGGCAGTGGCGCTGGTTGCTGGCAGTGCTGCTCTGTGATTGGCGCCAGGGGTTGCTGCCGGGATGGCAGCGTTGGCCTGTGGATGTCTGCGGGCGCGGCGGGTGCTGGCGCCGGCGGTTTCAGCGGTTGCCAGGCCGCGCTCTAGAACGACCATCCAGAGCCAAAGGAGAGGCACGAGCAGCACGGCGCTGGCGGCCAACCAGCCAAGAGCAGTGAGCCAATCGCCGTTGTTGGCGCGGGTGATGGCCCAGCCTGCCATGCCTGGCGGGGTGAAGCGCAGATACTGGGCGAGATGGATGGAAGCGAAGAAGTGACTATCGAAATGGCCGATCTGGCGGGCGGCGACTTGCTGGCCGATGGAGCAGATCGAGCCGAAGAGGGCGAAGAGGATGATGGTGAGGTCGCGGTAGCGGCGGCTGCGCAAGAGGCCCATGAAGGCGGCCAGGACAAGCTGACTGAGACCAATGATGTGGATGTAGATGATGAAAAGGGCCGGTAGGGCAATGAGCAGTGTTGTGAGGGGGCTGCTCCAGCCCAGGAGGATGGCAAAGAAAAGGGCGATGATGCCGAGGGTAGGTATGTCGAGCAGGGTTGCCAGCAAGAGGCTGGTCATGCGCTCGATGCGGGTGAGCGGATAGAGGGTGAGTTTGGTGACGTCCAGCCCTTCGTTGACGCTAAATTCGATGAGGGGCAGGACGGACCAGAAGATGTAGAGGCCGACCAGGACGAGGAGCAAGAGTTCAGTTGCCTGACTGCTTGGCAAGGCGACATAGCCGGCAAAGGTTCCCAGGGCCAGGCCGCCCAGAAAGGGAATGGCGATGAGCAAGAGGACGATGCCGCCGACGATGCGCCGCCAGTCGCGGGTGTAGCCACGCAAGAGCAGTTTGAGGCGCAGCCAGAAGAGCCAGTAGACTTTGGACCAACTGAACACGCGCTTGCGTGGGATGGCCGGCACGTTGTTGGAAGGGACGGATGCTATTCCAGCCAACTGAGGTTGCCTCCTTCTTGTGGCGCGCCGACGACCTGGAGGAAGATGTCTTCGAGCGTGGCGCCTTCGCCGGGCTGCCCATTCTGGCTGGCGTGTTCGCGCAGTTCTTGCAAGGTGCCTTCGGCGACGAGCCGACCCTGATTGATGATGCCGACGCGACTACAGAGGCGCTCGACGACTTCCATGATATGGGAGGAGAAGAAGATAGTGACGCCGGAGTCGGTGAGGTCGCGCAGGATATTGCGGATGACGCGCGAGCTGATGGGATCGATGCCCTCAAACGGTTCGTCGAGGAAGAGTACCTGTGGGCGATGAATGAGGGCGGCGGCCAGGGCGATTTTCTTGCGCATGCCGACTGAGTAATCGACGATGAGCTTCTCTGCATCATCGGTGAGCGTGAGGATGGAGAGCAGCCCTTCCGCGCGATGTTGTACTTCTTGCTTATTGAGTCCATACATATGGCCGGCGAAGGTGAGAAATTCGCGTCCGCTGAGGCGTTCGTAGAGGTTAAGCTGCTCTGGCAGAACGCCCATCAGGGCTTTGGCGGCGAGCGGGTCGCGCCAGACGTCAATGCCGCCGACCCAGATGGTGCCGGCAGTGGGCCTGAGCAGGCCGACCATCATTTTGATGGTGGTTGATTTTCCGGCGCCGTTGGGGCCGAGGAAGCCGAAGAATTCTCCTCGACGCACGGTGAGGTTGAGCGAGTTGACGGCTACTTTTGGGCCGAAGGTGCGTACCAGACCTTGGGCGATGATGGCCGGCTGGTTGGGAAAAGCATCATTGGATGTATTTGTGGTTGGCAGTGGAGACTGTGGAGTGGAGGTCATTGCTGTTCCTCATATGGTTCCCTGTATTGGTTCTTCTTTGCTCTTTTGATGAGTGCTGCCTGGAAAAAGGGGAAGCACCCTGTGTTGCCAGAATAGCTAGTTGCTCGCTATGGCAGTGCTTGAGAAAATTGTATCATATCGGGCAGGCTCTGGCTGAGAAGGGCGAAGTGCTTGATGCTGCTTGACATGGGAGCTTTTGAGGGGTACACTTATAGAACGATTGTTTCACCCTTCCTCGTTTGATATACTGTTTGGGCCGGTGTTTTACGGCTGAATCTACAGGTCTGTTCTTCGTAATTCAGTGATGCTTCCATCCACACGGGAGGATTTTGCATGCCCGATTTTCAGGTGGTTGCTCCCTGGCAGCCGACTGGCGATCAACCCGCCGCGATTGACCAGTTAGTGAGTGGTCTCCACGAGGGGCACAAGTATCAGACGCTGCTTGGGGCGACGGGAACTGGCAAGACGTTTACGGTTGCCAATGTGGTGGCTCAGGTGCAGCGGCCTACGCTGGTGCTGGCGCCAAATAAGACGCTGGCGGCGCAGTTGTACAGCGAGTTTAAGGAGTTTTTTCCGTATAACGCGGTTGAATACTTTGTCAGTTACTACGATTACTATCAGCCAGAGGCGTATATCCCCCGCACGGATACGTATGTGGAGAAGGAAAGCCAGATCAACGAGGAGATTGAGAAGCTGCGCCTTTCTTCGACGCGCAGCCTGTTTGAGCGGCGGGATGTGCTGATTGTGGCGTCGGTCTCGTGTATCTATGGTCTGGGTTCGCCGGAGGAATATGGCGAGGTGGTGCTGACGCTGAAGCAGGGGGAACTGCGGCGGCGCGAGAAGATTCTGCGCCATTTGATTGAGATTCAGTACGAGCGCAACGATACGAATTTCATTCGAGGGAAGTTTCGGGTGCGCGGCGATGTGCTGGAAATCTTCCCTTCGTATGAAGACCTGGCGGTGCGGGTGGAGTTCTTTGGCGATGAGATTGAGCGTATGGTGGAGATCGATCCGCTGACGGGCGAGATTCTGGGGCAGCGCCAGCGGCTGGACATTTATCCGGCGAAGCATTGGGTGACGACGCAGGAGCGGCTGCAACGGTCTATTGCTGATATTGAGGTTGAGCTTGAGCAGCGCTTGAAGGAACTGACGGATCAGGGGAAATTGCTGGAGGCGGCGCGGCTGCGGCAGCGGACGAACTTTGATCTGGAGATGCTGCGCGAGACGGGTATCTGTTCGGGTATTGAGAATTATTCGCGCCATCTGGCGGGCCGCCAGCCGGGCGATCAGCCCTGGACGCTGATGGACTATCTGCCGGATGATTTTCTGATGGTGGTGGATGAGTCGCATGTGTCGCTGCCGCAGGTGCGGGGGATGTACGCGGGGGATCGCTCGCGCAAGGAGGTGCTGGTGGAATATGGCTTCCGGCTGCCTTCGGCTTTGGATAACCGCCCGCTGCGATTTACTGAGTATGAGCAGCATTTGAACCAGGCGATCTTTGTGTCGGCGACGCCGGGGCCGTTTGAGTATGAGCATAGCCAGCGTATCGTTGAGCAGATTATTCGTCCGACGGGGGTGCTTGATCCGGTAATTTCGGTGCGCCCGACGGAGGGGCAGATCGATGATCTGCTGGCGGAGATTCGGCAGCGGGTGGAGAAGGGGCAGCGGGTGCTGGTGACGACGCTGACGAAGAAGATGGCCGAAGACCTGGCTGATTATCTGCAAGAGATGGGCATTAAGGTGCATTATCTGCATTCGGAGATTGAGACGATTGAGCGTATTGACATTCTGCGTGACTTGCGGTTAGGGGTGTATGATGTGGTGGTGGGTATCAATCTGCTGCGCGAAGGATTGGACCTGCCGGAAGTCTCGCTGGTGACGATTCTGGATGCGGATAAAGAGGGCTTCTTGCGCTCGGAGGGGTCGCTGATTCAGACGGTGGGGCGGGCGGCGCGCCATGTGGATGGTCAGGTGATTATGTATGCGGATACGGTGACGCGCTCGATGCAGCGGGCAATCGATGAGACGAACCGGCGGCGGAAGATTCAGAATGAGTATAATACGCGCAACCAGATTGTGCCGGTGGGGGTGAAGAAAGAGGTGAAGGCGCTTTCTGATCGTATCAGGGTGGCGGATGCGAAGGCTATTGTGGATGGCAGGGCGCCGTCGCTTGAGACGATGCCGAGAGAAGAGGCGCTGAAGCTGATTAAAGAGTTGGAGTCGCAGATGCGCCGGGCAGCGAAAGAGCTGGAGTTTGAGAAGGCGGCAGATCTGCGCGATCAGATTGTGGAGCTGCGCCGCCATGTGCTGGAATAGCCAGCAGGGGCGCCACCGGCAGATTGGATAACACTTGCTTGGAAGGAGGCGAGCGCGTGATGGGCGAGCAGGAGCGTGATGAGGAAGCGGTTGAGGCGAGCGCCGAGCCAACCGAGGAGGACGAGGTTGCGGCGGCGACCTATGATGTGTATCTAGAGCAGTCCGCCGATGGGGCGACGCTGGCGCTGATCCTTGATTTGCCGGGGTGCTTTGCCGGTGGGGCGAGCCGCGAGGAGGCGTTGGCGCAGTTGCAGCAGGCGGTGGCGGATTATCATGCCTGGCTGCGGCGGCATGATGATTATACGCCTGAGGTGCGCGGGCCGTTCGTCTTTCAGGTGCAAGAGACGTTTCAGATCAGCTATGAGGGTGATTACGAGACTAATAGTTTCTTTGCGCCGGATGCAGAGCCCGCCACTGAGGAGGATATTGAGTGGGCGCTGGCGCTGCTTGGCTGGCAGCGTGAAGATGTGTTGGAGCGGGTTCAGGGTCTCTCGGATGAGGCGCTTGATTGGAAGCCGGCGGATGATCCTGAGATGTTGAGCATTCGCCAGATGCTTGACCATATCGCGCAGGCTGAGGTGTGGTATATGGGGCGGCTGGATGAGACGCCGCCAAGCATTGTGGTGGCCGATCTGCCCGGCCCGACGTTGGAGCGTTTGCAGCGGGTGCGCCAGGCGGTGGTGATGCGGGTGCAGACGTATCCGAAAGAGCTGCGCGGGGCGATTTTTACCCATGAGGGCGAGCGCTGGTCGCTGCGCAAGGCGCTGCGGCGGGCGGTCTGGCACGAGCGCGATCATCTGAATCAGATTGATGATTTGCTGGCGGCGTATCGGGCGAGCAGATAAATCCGTGCCTAAAGACGCACCTTGAGGCTAGGAGCCACGAAGCCCGCCTGCGCGGGCTGGGGCGAAGACCAGCCTGATTTGTCATAGATGATTAAGGAGCCTTTATGCGGCTGACTGAGATGCCCGTTGGGCCGGATGTGAGGAATATTGATCCTGAG
>CAZFWN010000095.1:0-20348 GCA_964522745.1 uncultured Ktedonobacterales bacterium | reverse complement strand
CTGGCTGGCCCCAATCATCCTGGGCCGGCTGGCCCCAGTCATTCTGTGCTGGCTCGCGCCCACGCGCTGCTGGCTGACCCCAATCACTCTGGGCTGGCTGACCCCATTGATCCTGCTCGCGCCCACGCGCCGCCTGCGGTTGCCCCCAATCATTCTGAGCCGGCTGGCCCCAGTCATTCTGCGCTGGCTCCCGCCCACGCGCTGCTGGCTGGCCCCATTGCTCTTGCTCCCGACCCATCGGCGCAGCAGGCGCCGGCGGCTGGCCCCATGACTCTTGTTCACGACCACGCCCCGGCGCGGCGGCTGGCCCCTGGCCCCACGCACCCTGGTTTCCAGCGGCAGCCTGCGCCCCCCAGCCTCGCTCGTTTTCACGCGCTGCCGGCTGCGCCGCTGCATCCCAGTGACCCTCGCGCTGCGAATAGCCATCCTGCTGTTCCCAATCAGGTTGAGCATCGCGCCCGGCAGGGCCACGCTTACCACCTGTTGGTTGCCGCCCGGCCTCAGATCGCGCACCACCACCCTGCCAGGGGAACATCTGATCTTGCTGATGATATTCTCTATTCGGCTGCTCGACTGCTCCACGCGGCGCAGATTCCCAGGAGCCTCCCTGGTCTTCCTCATATTCGGAAGCCACCTGGCCTTTCTTTGAGCCGCCGCGCAAGACCATAAACAAAACTATAAGAACAGCGATAACAACCACAGCAGCGGCTGCAAACAGGACAATCGGACTGGTAAGAAGACTGGAAATGCCCGCCAGCAGCGAGCCAGAACGTCCCGATCCCATATGGCGATCCCCCTCCGGTGTTCTATAGGCTAGCACTTTTCATGACATAAAATATCACCTTGCGCCCGCTCCCCACAGCACCCACCCTATACACATGAGGGACAGCGCGATCTTCCCTCACACATCGCGCAGGTTAAAGCGCAATTCAATGTTCCCCGCGCGCAAGATGTCCCCATCGGCCAGTTCACGCTCCTCATTGGGCCGCAATGCTGTCCCGTTCAACTTGGTGACATTCAGGGCACGCAAATCTTCGACAAAATAACGCCCATCATGCTGCAAGACTCGCGCCTGCCGCCGCGAGACCATTCGATCCGTATCCAGCGCCGAAAGATCAACCTCTGGATAGATCTGACGGTGCGGGTCGCTCCGACCTATAATAGCCTGATTGCCGGTCATATACACAACCTGCCCAGTTGCCAACAACGTCAGCCGAGGTCGGGCGGGCGGTGCAGACTCGACACGCGCAGGCTCTTGCCCTGGAGACATCGGTTCGGTTGACCTGACCTGCCCACCTGAAGACAATCGAGGAGCAGGCCCATCTCCCATTTGCTGTTTAAGATCCTCCAGCATATGAATGAATTCTAGCGGTGTCTGGAAGCGCCCTCCAGGCGATTTTGCCATCGCCTTTTGCAAGTAGCTATCCAGGGCAGCAGGCAGATCTGGCCGGACCTCACAAATTGAGGGGATGGGGTTGCGCACATGCTTCACTACGACATCCACCGCATTGGTCCCATCATAGGGCACCTGACCGGTGAGCATCTCAAAAAGTACGCAGGCAAGAGAATACAGATCTGACCGAATATCGGCGTTCCGGCTATCATCCGCCTGCTCAGGGGCCACATAAAACGGCGTCCCCATAAAAACATTCGAGCCAGTCAATGTCACCGACTCTTGCGCGCGGGCCATACCAAAATCGGTCAACTTCACCATGTTCTTGGTAGTCACCAGGATATTCTGCGGCTTGACATCCCGATGCACCACTTTCTTCTGGGTAAAGGCCGCGTTCAGTCCCTCAGCCGCTTGCAAGGCCACATCCAGCGCTCGATCTACTGGGAAGGGCGCACTGGCAATAATCTGCTCTTTCAACGTGGAACCATCCACATAATCCATAACAATGTAATGGAGGTCTCCATCATCTCCATACTCAACCGGACGCACAATATGCGGGTCTGTCAGAAACATCAGTATCTGGGCTTCGCGGTGAAAGCGCTCCAGAAATTCGCCCTGGTTTGCAATCTCAGGCCGCAAAACCTTCACAGCAAAAATCCGGTTCGAGTCTAGATCACGACTGACATAGACCGTCGCCATACTGCCGCTGCCGCGCACATCGATTAATTTGTAATGGCCGTTTTTTCCATTGATCGTGCGGCCCTGCATAGTGCGCCTTCCCCCTCAGATGGATAGGTCAGAGCTTGCCTCACTGTAAGTAAGACGGGTCAGTGATGGGTTCACTCGCGTTATTATATCAATCCCAGCTATCACGCGCAACAGAAAGCACTCGAAACATCAGCCCACCAGCGAGCGCTGATAGACCCAGAAGGCTCCTGAATCCACCGCTTGATAGCCAGTACCCTCCAGCATGTCCCGCAGCATCAGCAAATCAGGGATAACCACGTCCACCCGCGCCAATCCCTGTGCAGCGGCCAACGCCCTCAGGCCATACGCCAGGCGCCCTATCCCCTCGCTGGTTCCGTCGAGATATTCTACCATGAACACCTCATCATTGCTAGGCTGGGGGCCACAAATGGCTAGTGCCTGAACGTCATCCCACTGTCTGAGTGCCAATACCTCTCCACTTGCCAGACGCTCCCGCATCACCTGCTCGGTCAGCGCCCGACCTGACCACCCAGCATAAAGCAGCCCGCCCATCGCCGCATAGAGGCTGGAACGATCAAGCAAGGACATCAGGGCTGGCATATCTGCAAGCGTTGCCAGCGGCGGAACCGGCTCTCCCGGCAATAGCTCTGCCAGCGCTTCACAGTGAAGAAACGTTCCAATGTGTTCAAATTCTCCCTGATGAAGCAGATGCTGCGCGCGCTCGTTATCAAAGCGCGTCGCCAGCCGCGCCACTTTTGCCCCCAGCTTTTTTGCCTCCTGCATTGCCTGCTGGTTCAATTGCCGGGATACGCCGCGCCCGCGCGCCGCAGGACCAACACGCATACCTTCTAACCAGCATTCCTCTCCTGACACCATCTGCATATGCACCACCGCCACTGGGCGCTCTTCCAGCGCAGCCACCAGCAGCCGGCCAGACGTATCATCAAGCCACTCATCCCAGACGTCAGCCAGATAATCACCCCATTCCCAGGTATGCTCGCAAAACGCCAGCACAGCCGCTTTATCTTCTGGCCGTGCCAGACGAACGATCACTGCCTCCATATCGCCTCCTGAGCAAGCATACTTGCAGCCTTTCGCTTTGAGTACGCAATACAACTGTTCAGAATACGAAGCGAGCGTCGGATATACAGCAACTTCCTACGAGGTTCCCTGTATACCAGACGCTCACTCCAGCGCAAGCTTTTTATATCAGACGAGCGGCGACGCTAGTTGAATGATGCTGTGCCAGACTCCGCCGGTGGTGGAATCCGTCGCAGATGATCGCCATCCGATACGTCTAGCCGCTCCTGCGGCGGAAGCGTCGCCAGATCAACCCCGGTCTCTGCTAGAATCGCCATGAGTTGCTTGTTGTCAATAATCTCATGCCTGCGCAGTTCCTGCGCAATGCGATCTAGCGTGGGCCGGTGTGCTCTCAGCAGCGCTTTCACCTGCTCATACGCCTCGGACACAATCGTATGCACCTCTTCGTCAATCACGCGAGCCGTTTCCTCGCTATACTCGCGGTTCCCAAACTCCATAGGTGCCGGCCCGTTAAACGGGCTGCCCCGATCACTAAAGGAAACCGTACCAACTTTATCGCTCATACCCCAGCGCGTCACCATCTGGCGGGCAATGCCCGTCACCACCTGGAAGTCATTCTCGGCCCCCGTTGTGACCGAGCCAAGCGCCACTTCCTCTGATCCGCGCCCACCCAGCGCCATCATAATGCGTGCTTGCAAATACTCTTTCGAGTAGTTATAGCGATCATCCAGCGGCGTCGATTGCGTCACGCCGAGCGCCTGACCGCGCGGCACAATCGTCACCTTCGTCACGGGATCCGAATGCGGCGTCAGCAAGCCAACCAGCGCGTGACCACCCTCGTGATAGGCCACCACCCGCAGATCTTCCTCGCTGAGTACCAGCGGGCGCTCCGCGCCAAGCTGAATCTTATCTAGTGCCTCGTTAAAGCAGGCCATATTGACGCGATCAAGATTGCGCCGCGCCGCCAAGAGCGCCGCCTCATTCACCAGATTTGCCAGGTCTGCGCCAACCATACCAGTCGTCATCCGCGCCAGCGTGGTCAGATCAACATCGGACGACAGCGGCACATTACGCGAATGGATCTCCAAAATCGCCCGGCGCCCCTTCCAATCAGGCCGATCTACCGTCACCCGGCGGTCAAAACGGCCCGGACGCAGCAGCGCCTGATCGAGTCCATCGGGGCGGTTCGTTGCGGCAATCACTACCACTGCCTGGTGCGTCTCGAAGCCATCCATCTCCACGAGCAACTGATTCAACGTTTGCTCGCGCTCGTCGTTGGTCGTCAGGCTGGTGCCACGCTGGCGGCCCACTGCATCGATCTCATCGATAAAGACGATGCACGGCGCGCTCTTCTTCGCCTGGTCAAACAGGTCGCGCACGCGAGACGCGCCTACGCCAACTAGCACCTCGACAAACTCGGAGCCAGACATCGAGAAGAACGGCACCCCAGCCTCACCAGCCACCGCCCGCGCCAGCAGCGTCTTGCCGGTTCCTGGTGAGCCAACCAGCAGCACCCCCTTGGGGATCTTGCCGCCCAAGCGCTGAAACTTGCTCGGCGTCTTCAGGAACTCGACCACCTCTTGCAGTTCATATTTCGCCTCATCGACGCCGGCCACATCAGCAAACGTCGTACTGGGCCGATCTTCCATAATGAGCTTGGCGCGGCTCTTCCCAAAGTTAAAGACGTTCTGCTGCCCTTGGCCGGCCCGCCGAATCAGCAGGAAAATCAGGCCAATAAACAACAGCCAGGGCACCACATTAATCAGAATGGACAACCAGAAATCCCCGCTGCTGCTGGATTTCACCGTATACTGTAACCCATTCTTCGCCACCTGATTATCCAACTGCGCCAGCAGGTTTTGGTTATCAGTAGGAATGGTCGTCTGGAAGCTCGCCGTCGTAGTGCTACTATCAGTGGGACACTTGATAGACTGACTCAGGTTCCCAGTTGCCTGATCGTTTTGGATCGTAACACTTTTCACTTGCCCCGCTTGTAGCTCTTGGTAGAACGTACTATAGGGCAGGCTACAGGCGCCTGTGGCCGCAGACCCGGTAAAGAAAAACTCCGCCACCTGCCACAAAATCAGCCCAACTACAATCAACAAGAGCCAGCGCCAGACAAACCAACTGCCGCGCGGGCGTTGAGGAGCATTATTGTTATTCATCCCTGGTCCAGGCCGATTCGGGCCAGAAGGACCACCATATGGATTGGTGGGATCAGTCGAACGATTAGGGCCATCGGAATTGGGCGGCCCATTTGGACCGCGCACCTGGTTTGCCCGATACCCGTCTGATGAACGGTTATCCATAGTGCCTAGCACCTACTTTCCCAGCAGAACATTCCACGATCAGCTGGCCAAACGACCAGCTTGTGAGCGACGTATCCCCGCAAGGATGGTAGCGCAGAAGTTTCATCACGAGCAGTGAGATACAGCACCCTTCTATGTGAGAGAAAATTATGTATAACCCCTTTACGAGAAGAACTAGGCAGATGTTGTATCTGTTGTCAATGCCTCTTCACCACAGTATGTCCTCTCGTTCTTACAGAAGCATAACAACACCAGATTACCAGCCCTCTTCAGGACTGATGGCAACACTACTCTTCCCTTTTAATTATAGCGCATGGAGAGACCTATTGCACAAAGCGAAAGGACAAAGCACCCACCTGAAACTGTGCCTTGTCCTTCGATTGTTCTTGCGTAGCGCGTTCACTTCCTCTATTGCGCGCCTCCCTTGGCAGGCTAGATACCCATCACCCCGACCAGTTCTTTGACCGCATCGACTGATTTCTGCAACGCCGCCCGCTCCTCATCAGTCAGTTCAATCTGAATGACCTCCTCAACGCCCTTCGCGCCCAGCTTGGCAGGCACGCCGACATAGAGGTCTTTGACGCCATACTCACCTTGCAAATAAACGGCGCAGGGCAGAATCATCTTCTTATCCAGCACGATAGTATCGATCATCTGCGCCACTGCGGCAGAAGGCGCGTAGTAGGCACTGCCGCTGCCCAGCAGGTTGACGATTTCCGCTCCCCCGTCGCGTGTCCGCTGGACGATCTGTGCCAGCCGCTCGGCAGGAATCAACTTCGAGACAGGAACGCCGGCAACGGTGGTGAAGCGTACCAGTGGCACCATCGTATCACCGTGCCCACCAAGCACATAGGCCGAGACATCGCGCACAGAGACCTGCAATTCCTGCGCAATAAACGTGCGGAAGCGCGCCGTATCCAGCACGCCGGCCATACCCAGCACGCGCTCGCGGGGGAAGCCGCTCACCTTATAAGCCAGCTGCGCCATCGCGTCCAGCGGGTTTGTCACCACAATAATGATACACTCAGGCGACTGCTCCACCACCTGCTGCACCACCTGCGTCACAATCTCCTGATTCTTGCGCAGCAGATCGTCGCGGCTCATTCCTGGCTTGCGCGCCAGACCGGACGTAATCACCACAATATCGGAGCCAGCCGTCTCAGCATAGCCATTGCTGCCAATCATCAGTGAATCATAGCCAATGACCGGCCCAGCCTCCAAAATATCCAGCGCCTTGCCCATCGGCATATTTGGAATGACATCGACCAGCACCACATCGGCATAGTCTCGCTCCGCGATGCGCTGGCCCAGCGTTGCGCCCACCATACCGGCCCCCACGACCGTTATCTTCTTTCGCATCTCAGCATCCTCTCTCAAATCAAATCAGAGCAGTTGCACACAGGCATATCGCCCCCGATTGTATCACACTACTCTTTCTTGAGCCGCGAAACCAGGCGCTGAAACTGCGAGGCCGCCGACTTGAACAAATCGCTGTTGGCTCCGGCATCCGCCGAGGCGCCTTCGCCAGATGCGCCCTCAGACAACTCACTAGGGAAAGGCGGCAGCTTCGCCGTCGATTTGGGCGGCTGGACAGGGCGATGCTGGACTGATGATGCTGGCCCCGCAATTGGTGGCTCAGCCGGTGGCGCCGCTGGCTGCGGTAGAGGCGGCAGCCTGATCGCAGGGCGCGAAGGATCAAGGCGCGGCTTCCCTGACGCCGACCTGGCACGCTGGTCCACTGGCACAGCAGAGGCCGGCGCCATCGGTGCCGCATCAGGCGCGGCAGACGCCGCGCTGGCGCGCTGCGGCGTCGGACGGGACGGTGACTGCGCTGGAGAAGGCGCCGGCGCAGTCTGTACACTCTGGGCTGCTGAGGCGGCCCAACGATGAAGTTCTGCTCCAAACTCGGCGGCACTATGAAAGCGCTGCTCGCGGTCTCGCTCCAACGCTTTATAGAGCAGCGCCTCCAGTGAGGCTGGCACCGATGGCTCCAGTGTACTCGGCGGCGTAAGCGGCCCAGAAATAATCGCCTGGCTCATCTCGGTCAAACTGCGCCCCCGATAGGGGCGCTGACCAGTCAGCATTTCATACAGCGCCACACCCAGCGCGTAGACATCGGCCCGGCCATCCAGCTTCTGGCCCAGCAATTGCTCAGGTGGCACATAATACAGGCTGCCAACAACCGTTCCCACGCGCGTAATCGAATTCGCGCCAGCCACGCGCGCCAGCCCAAAATCAACCACCTTCACCTTGCCCCAGCGATCCAGCATCATATTTTCCGGCTTCACATCGCGGTGGACCAGCCGAGCCTCCATATGGGCATAATCGAGTGCTGAGGCCACCTGGGTCGCAATCTCGACGGCCTTCGCCAACGGCAATCTGCCGCCTTGCTTCAAGAGTTGGGCTACCGTCGGACCAGAAATATACTCCATCGCAAAATACAACAGATTATCGGCGTAACCAGCATCATACACATGCACAATGTTGGGGTGGCTCAGCGAAGCCACGATGCGTGCCTCACGGATAAAGCGTGTCACAAAGGATTCATCACCCGACAGCCCCTCCAACAGCACCTTCACCGCTACCGTCCGCTCCAGTGTCACCTGCCGCCCCCGATACACAATGCCCATCGATCCGCGTCCGATCTCTTCCTCTAGCTCATAGACGCCAAGGCGTTTCCCCAGATATGATGACACGTCTTTCCCCTCCAGCGGCAAATTGCTCATTAAACCGCCTGGCAGTAGTGGCAGGCTGCGTAATGCTTCTATCAGGTGTAACGAAAACTCCCTTCTTCTGTCACATAGAAGCGCGCAAGATGCTGCTGGCCGCTTATGAGGAGCGCCGCTTAAACTCGCCGCGCAGGCGCTCGATAATCGCAGCATCCATATTTGAACTTTGCCTGGCCGTTGGGAAGGCTCGATGGTGAACATCGGACACATAGGCCGCCACCGCATCATGAATGATCTTGCCCATCTCAGCATAGCGCCTGGTATGTTTTGGCGTGAAATCGGGGAAAAGACCTAAAATGTCATGAATGACCTGCACCTCGCCATCGCAATGTGGACCAGCGCCAATCCCAATCGTAGGGACACTCACCGTTTCCGTAATCAGCGCCGCCAACTCAGTGGGCACTAACTCCAGCACAATACTAAAGACACCCGCCTGCTCAATTGCCAACGCATCCTCCAGAATGGCTCGCGCGGCTGCCTCCGTCTTGCCCTGCACTTTGAATCCGCCGGTGACATTGACCGACTGCGGCGTCAGCCCCAGATGCCCCATCACTGGTATGCCCGCCTCGACCAGCGCGTGAATGCTCTCCACCACGCGCCGGCCCCCCTCCAGCTTGACCGCCTGAACGCCCGCCTCTTTCATCACCCGCCCGGCGTTGCGCATCGTCTCCTCGCGGCTCACCTGAAATGTCAGAAAAGGCAGATCAGCCACGACCATCGCGTTCTTCGACCCACGCACCACCGCCTGGCTATGCCGGATAATATCGTCCAGCGTCACTGGCAACGTCGAATCATAGCCAAGCACCACCATCCCCATCGTATCGCCCACAAGCAAAATCTGCGCGCCCGCAGCATCCAAAATCGAGGCCATCGAATACTCATACGCTGTCAGCATGGCAACTCGCTCGCCACGTTGTTTCATCGCACGCAGTTGATCGGGAGTAGTCCGCATGATCGTTCTCCTGAAATCAATCAACAACAATACCCACAGACACATGGAAGCGCCAGGAAGGACAGTGGTAGCTCATGAGGAAACGTCGCCAGAAAGCAGCCGGTAGAGCGCAGCCGCCTGCTCCTCAGCAAGCCGACCTTTTGCTCGCGCAACGGGCAGGCTCAGCAAGCCCAGCGCGCGATAGGCCACCTCAAGCAGCGCGGCATTCAACGGACTATCTGATGAAGGTGCAGCCTCCTGGCCGGCCAGATAGTTCAGGTGCGCACGCACCGTACCCAGATCACCACGCGCAATCGGACCAGTCAGACTCTCCGGCAAACCCAACTGCGCCAGGTTCGCCAGCGTGCTGCGTAGGAGGGGGAGCAGCGCCGCCAGCGCTTCCTCGCGCGGCACACCAAACCGCGCCCACAAATCGGTAGCAGTCGCCAGCAATGAAACGGTATAGTTCGAGGTCAACACGGCAGCCAGATGATAGGGCACACGATCTTGCTCCTTCAAAAAAATTGCGTGCGCCCCCAGCCGATGAGCCATCTCCTCCAACACGCCAGCCAGCGATGCAGATGCCTCAATCGCAAAAGTACAACCAGCCAGGCGCGCTAATGCCTCATCAGCGCTGGCTGGTCGGCTCCGGGAAATACTCAGAAGCGGGTGAAACGAGCCATAAAGCGACCCCTGCTCACCAGCTTGCGCCAGCACACGAGCAGGGGTCGCACCACTGCAATGAACAGCAGCCTGTCCAGCATGCCAGGAGATAGCAGCAACCACAGTGGAGAGGGTATCATCAGGCACCGTCAGCAGAACCAGTTCAGCCAGCTCAGCCACCTCTGCCGGCGATGAGAGCGCCCGGCAGCCAGGCACCTGCTCCGCCAGCCAGAGCGGTGGCGCAGAAGAAGCACTCCCACAGAGCGCCACAACCGGATACCCGCGCGCCGCCAGGCCCCACGCCAGCGTCGCCCCCACTGCCCCGACGCCTATCACCCCGATACGCGGCAGCGCTCCCTCGCTGGATAGCAAAGAGAACTGTTCTTGTTCATGCACCATGCCCGCAACGCACCTCTTTGTGCCAGGCAATTACTCAAGATAATCTTTTAAGAATCGGCTTGAGGTTGGGTGGCGCAGCTTACGAATAGCACGCTCCTCAATCTGACGCACCCGTTCGCGGGTCACCTTTAGCCGGCGCCCTACCTCTTCGAGGGTATGGTCGTGGTCGTCCACCAGCCCGAAGCGCAGTTCAATCACCTGCCGCTCGCGCAAGGTCAGGTTACTTAATACCCGACGCACCTCCTCGCGCAACAATCCGCGATCAGTCGTCTCGACCGGGCCAATGGTCCGTTCATCCTCGATCACATCGCCCAGGGTATTCTCTTCTTCATCCGAGAGCGGCGCATCAAGCGAAAAAACCTTTTCAGCCCAGACCAAAAGCTCGCTCACGCGCTCTGGCGGCATGCTCAACGCCCCACCAATCTGCTCCGGCGTAGGCTCGCGCCCTAAATCCTGATACAACTGGCGCATCATACGCTTCACCCGCATCACCTCTTCCATGATATAGACCGGCAGACGCACCGCTCTCGTTCCTTCCAGAATCGAGCGAGTAATAGCCTGCTTAATCCACCAGGTCGCATACGTAGAGAAACGGAACCCTTTGCGATAATCAAATTTCGTGACCGCGCGGATCAGGCCGATATTGCCCTCACCAACCAAATCTTCCAGGGAGAGTCCCTGCCCAACATACTTTTTCGCAATACTCACCACAAGGCGGAGATTAGCCTCGATCAGTTGATTACGCGCCTCCCGATCCCCAGCCTCAGCGCGCTCAGCCAGCGCCACTTCCCGGCTGGCTGAGAGCAGAGGGATACGAGCGATCTCGCGCAAGTAGAGACGCAGGCTATCACTCTGGGCCAGGCTGCTCAGGTCGGCAGTATCTGTATCGCGGGCACCATCACGGTCAACCTCAGCTCCTTTTTCCGCTTCGTAGACTGCTTCTTGATCTTCGATGCTCATAGGGCTGTTATCCCTCCTCTGTACACCGCGCAGTATAGCACCGCAAGCCGAGACAGCGCAAGTATCTGCAAGCAGCACCATCCTCGTTCTCAGGCGGTCCGATCCCAAAGACCAGGCAGCAAAGAAGGCCACGAAAGCGGCAAAGAACGTCCGGTAGATAACTGCCTATCTTCAGCGATATTTTTACTATAGCACCTGCTCAACGAGAGAACACAAAAGAAAAACAGGTAGACGATGGTCTACCTGCCTCTCGGCCACCCCGGCGGGACTCGAACCCGCATAACACGGCTTAGAAGGCCGTTGCCTTATCCATTAGGCCACGGGGTGGTATTGCTTGCCCTGAGCAACAGGGTATCACACCAAAAAGTCAAGCGTCAAGCGGCACAGCAGACCAACAAGCCTCGCGCTTGCACAAGAAACAGGAGCCTGGTATCATCAACGTAACACAGAGATCAGTCCACTATCTGCTCTCAGGACGGCCTATCCATGCTGATTGCTGCAATCATCCTTGCCGCCGGTCAATCGAGCCGGATGGGCGCACACAAAATCTTGCTCCCCCTCCAGGGCAAACCACTCATACTTCATGTCGTTGATACCGCGCTGGCAGCAGAATTTGCTCAGGTCAGCGTCGTGATAGGCCATCGCGCAGAAGTCGTGCGCGCAGCCCTGGCCGGACACAACGTAGAGATCATCGAAAATCCCGCCTATGCAGAAGGACAAAGCACCTCACTCCGCGCCGGCGTTGCCGCACTGCCTCCACAGACCCAGGCTGCGATGATCCTGTTGGGAGATCAGCCACTCGTTCAACCAGCCATCCTCACAGCACTCATGCAGGCATGGCAACAAAGCGGCAAGCCCATTGTCGCTCCAGTTTATACAGGTCAGCGTGGCAACCCGGTATTGTTCGCTTGTACCCTCTTTCCTGAATTACTCAGCATAACTGGCGATCAGGGTGGCCGAGCCATCCTCCAGAAACATCCACAGGAGATTGAACTGGTTCCAATTGCTGATGCTGACGCCGCTCAGGATCTCGACACCTGGCAGGAATATCAGACACTCCTGGGACGACTACAGGAATGATCATGAACTCGACATCGACCTATTAGTCCTGGTACAAGGTTCGTTGCTTGACGATGAGACAGAGCCTATGCTACGCTTGTGCCACTCCATTTATCAGTCCTGATCAGAACACCAGATGGCAGAGGCCCATCCTATCAGGCATAATTGATACGCGCCCATAGCGCAGAGGATAGATTTCTGTTGGAGGCTGGCCTATGACCGAAAAAGAGCGACTAGAGACCCAGGCAAGATCGTTTGAATTTTATGCTGGTCTGATCGAACGAGCCACGGGACGAGGAGCGCCTCTCCCCGTCTGGGGGCCGATGACTGCCGAAGAGTATCGTGACCTTGCCAGGCAATACCGCCAGCGCGCTGCCCGGCTTGCCGAACACGAGCAAGCAGAAGCAAAGCACCAGCAAACCGTCGAAGTGACATCAGAGCGTGGTTCAAACGGATCCAAGACAAAACCAAAGTAAGAGAGACCCAGCAATGGAAAGCGGCAGATGCCCTTGCGCAGCAGCTATTGATGGCAGGAGTCACTTGACAGGTATGCTAGAGTAGTGCTGGCTTGAGCGGCTGAACGCCAGGCAAACCGAAGGGTGGGATTGTCCAGCGACGCTGCCTGCCAGCACAGAACAATGCTCCAGCACAGCCTCTCTCCCAGGTAACCCTCCCTGGGAGATGCCACATCATAAAAGAATAATTTACCAGCAATCCCAGGTTGTGCAGCGTCTGGAGCGCCCTGAGTGGCGCAAAACGCCACTCATACAAGGAGCAAGGAATGACAGAGCAATATCTCTCCACCAGCCGCTTGGGGAATGTCATCCAGCTCATTGCCCTGGGAAACCGAACGGGCATATTAAAGGTCATGCGCGGCCTGGGGTCAACGCGCGAGCAAGGCGAGATTCACTTTGTCAACGGCCAGCCATCGTTTGCCCTGTTGGGGCAATTGCTCGGCCAGGCCGCACTCAGCGTGCTGCAAAACTGGGGCGAGAGTCAATACCTCTTTCTCGAGGGGGCACTCCCTCAACAGGCAGATCGACCCTCTCACGAGGGTGACCAGATAAGCCGGCCCGGCGAACCTGCCCCGCCGGCCCAAGGTGGCTTTGGACCACGCCTCGTGCCACGCACGCCACACCTGCCAGGTCGTCCGTTTCCATCTGCGCCTACCACTGCTCCGCTTTCCATGCCCCCCACCGGCCCCACGTCCGGCTTTACTGGCAGGGGTATGACAGGCAACCTCTCGCGCAACACATCTGGCAACATGCCCTCAGGACCAATATCGACGCCTCCCATGCGGCACGAGCCTCTCCAGGGGCACTTCGTTCCACGACGGACCGCCTCAATGGATCGTCTCGATACGCTTCCGCTTGACCGGCGCGAACGAATGGTCCTGCTCCTAATAGATGGGCATCGCAGTGTCGCTGATCTGACACGGCTCACACGACGTAGCGAACAAGAAGTACAATTACTGCTTTCACATCTGATCTCTCTTGGATTGATTGAATAAACCCAGCAACAAGACCCCAGTTCACATACACAAGTGCTGGGAAAGCCTGGGAACTGAGTGTGTTATACTCAACCAGGCCGCCAATCGTAACCTCGGAGGAGGAGAACTCTATGAAGCCAAAGCGCCTGCGATTGGGTATCCGCGCTCAACTAACTTTGATCGTGCTGATCGCCGCATTGCTGAGTACCATTGCCACCTTATATATCGCCAACAGCGCCATCCAAAGCTATGTGATTGACCAGGCCAGGCAACGCGAGAATAATAACCTCAAAGTCGCCTGGCTCGTCTTGCACACCGAATTTGGCGATAATGTCTCCATTGACGTCAAAGGGCGGCTTGTCGCCGATTCACCATTGACAGCCAGCGCCTCCGGTCTGGGCCAGGGCAACCTTAACAACTTCCTGCCCTACCCACTCAATGGAGACGTAGATTATGTCGATGAAGTGCATCACCTCGTCAATGGTGTTGTTGCTGTCTACCAATGCGCCAATGAACGAGGAGATCTCCTCCCTGGTGGAAAATGCCAGCGCATTGCCACCGACATCCCCAAACTGGCGAATGGTCAGGAACAGCCAGGAACGCGCAACCTCGACGACCCACTCAACGATCCCATCTTTACGTATGTCAAGACGCACTCAGACCCATATGTCCTCGAAGATACCGTCAGCGGTATCCCGTATGTCGCAGCCTATCAGGCCATCTATAGCCCCCAGCACGACTTTATCGGCGTCTTGTTTGTTGGTGAACCTCTCTCCGGCGTCCAAAGCTTGATTCTGCACACCACGATTCAGCTTGCCATTGTCGGCGCGCTGATCATGATCGTTGGCGCTATCTTTGCTATCTTGCTTGCCCAGGCCATCACCGGCACCCTGCAAAATGCTGCCCGGCAAGTCAGCGGCGCCTCTACCAAATTCAGCGGCATCGCTGCTCAGCAGGCCAGCGGCTCCGCGCAGCAAGTCTGGGCGATTGATGCCATCTCTCAAGCATTGCGCAACCTTTCCGAAACAGCAACAGAGGTAGCAAAACGAGCGGATCAACTGGCACAGATGGGTACTCAGGTCTTGCAGCGGCGCTCCGAAATCTCCCCAGGTCAGATCGACTCAATTATCAACTACATCACCCGCTCCACACATGATATCAGCGTGCAAAGCCGCCAGCAAGCCTCCACCTGCGAACGCATGAACGGAGCCATGCAAGCTGTGATGGAAGTCGCGCAGCAGGTAGCGCGAGACAGCCAGCAAACCACTGATGGCGCAGAGCGGCTGGAGCAGGTTGTACAGCAATTGCAGCGGCTGGTTGGAACAACCGAAGCGAAAGATGTCCCCATGATGATGGCCGGCAAGTCGAACACATCAACATCCAGCAAATCAACCGGACGTGAAAACACAGGCGCCCCAGGATCAGCACCGCTTTCAGCGCCTACCACAAGCGTTTCATCCATCCGCTCCGCCCGTCCCGCACAAAGCACCGGCTCATCCAGCCCAACCCCACAATGGCCGGCGCTCTCCAACCCATCCAGTGGCCCACTCACGATGCAGCCGACAAACAAGCCATCTCTACCGTCAGGGATACGTCCCCCAACCGGCCCTCAAGAGCCGCCCACTCGATCAGGCGCCTTGTCCGAGACACCAGGCCGACGCTCAGGCATCCTGCGCCCCCCGGCTCACTATGGCACCAGTGGCGACCCAGGCCCATTCCCTTCGCTCGATTCCAGAACCATGCCACCTGACAAGAACTATCCATCGGACAACGGAAGCATTCCCCCAACGTACCCAACGACCCGACGTCCTCCCAAAGAAAGGAGATAAGGCTCATGTACGAAGACCAACTCAAACACGTCGAACTTTTCGAGGGACTGGATACCAAAGAAGTAAAACTGCTCGCCAAGACCTGCACCGAGCGTCAGTATCCTGCGGGCGCGATCTTGATGAAAGAAGGCGAGCCTGGCGCTGGCCTTTTTATCCTGGTAGAAGGAAAAGTCAGTATCTCCAAAGGCCAGCCTCCTGAGGAGATCACCACCCTGGGTGCTGGCGAAGTCATCGGAGAGATGGCGTTACTTGATGATCTGCCTCGCTCAGCGACGGTCACGGCCCTGGAACCATCGCGCTGTCTGCTGGTCCCCGTCTGGGATTTTCGCGCCACGCTGCGCGAATCTCCCGATATTGCCATCAAACTGCTGGTCCAACTCAGCCGGCGGCTCCGTAAAACCGAACAGCAACTGCACAAATAACCGGAAAGAACCGCAGGAACACACAACGGAGGGAAGCGCCCACTATAGGGTGCTTCCCTCCGTTCTATCAGACAAGAACCATACTTACGCATGCCTGCTGCGGCGCAACAGGTCTTCCATCTCCTGGCGCATCTCCTCCAGATCGCTAAACGAGCGATAGACACTGGCAAAGCGGATATAGGCGATGCTATCCATCGTTGCCAATTTCTCCATCACCATCTCGCCAATCACCTGGCTCGCTACCTCTGGCTTCCCCAGATGATAGAGCGTCTGTTCGATCTCCTCGACAGCATTCTCCAACTCACCAACCGGCAAAGGCCGCTTTTCACACGCCTTGCGAATACCACTATACAGCTTATCTCGATCATATGGCTCACGGCGGCCATCGCGCTTAATGACCAGCAATTGCGCCGTTTCCACACGCTCATACGTGCTGAATTTCCGCCCACACATCTTACACCGCCGGCGGCGGTGGATCGCTTCTCCAGCGTCGCGCGAATCCGTCACCATCGATTCCTGGCCGCCACAGTATGGACATTTCATAAATGCCGCCAAAGCCCCTAGCAATACGTCTCTCTCGCCTCGCCGGCAGCACCTATACACCCGCGAGACACACAAACAACGAGCGCATAACGAGCGCATCTGGAACATCGTTGGGAAAAGTGCATCCTTAGTATACCATACCTTGCAGCATAGCCGACAGAAGCGGGCGCGAAGCAAAAGAAAAAAGCAGAGGGCTGATAGCCCTCTGCAAATAAGAAAATCGTTGATAAAACTGCGCCTCAGGCAGGAACAGCAGCCGGGACCAGTGCCAGGCGTGCCTCTGCACGCGCAGCCTCTGCCGCGCTCACCTCAGCCGGCTGAGCTTTTCCAATATAGCCAGAGCGGAGCCTGGCACCTTCCCGCCAATACGCATACCAATAAGGCCCGTGTCCTGGCCCCATCTTGCACGTACCACACGTCGGCTTGCCACATTTGCGATACTGGAGTTGATATGTGATGTGCTGGTCTGCCGGTAACTGAGTCATCGTGGTCCACCTCTTCCACCCTCACCAGGGGGTTGATGAAATAGATCGAGCGCGCCAGCAGAAGCGTCGTTTATCTTGTGCCCCAGCGTGTGCTTCATTTTTGCTGCTCGGTTTACTGAAGAGGATACCATCACTCAATGAACAGTGGCTGAATGCCATCACCTACGCATGAATACTTATTCATCTTCAGCGCCCATTTGCCGGGAAAGTACCGAACCATCTTAACAACTTATTCATCTTTCTGCACCCCAAAAAGCTCCTCGGCTTCCCATCCATCTGCTACAATAGCTAGGGTATCGTGAAAACAGTCTGGCGCTGAAAGGGAGACCGTTGGCATGGAAACGTTGCATGCGCTGCTCATGCGCCCCTATCCAGGGCACAGCGATGAAATACCCAGGCAGCTTGGATTGCTTATTGACCGCCTGCCATCGCTCCCAGAATTGCTGGTAGCACGTTTCTTCTCTAGCCAGGGGGAAGCTCACACCTATCTGGTACTCACTACCTGGAACCCTGAGGCGCGAGACCCTCTGGCAACTGATGATTTCATGGAACCCGGGCCAAACAACCTCGCCTTACAGCGCTCAGAGCGCATGTATCGACTCAGCCTTCCGGCTACCACTGAGGCAGAAACCGAGGAATGGGTTCTGCGCTATCTCTGGGGCTATAGTCGCTCCGGGTTGGAGGCGCGCTACTCGACGGTCCTCTTTGTCAGCAGCCCTGCCGGGCCAGAAAGCCAAATACGCCAGCGCTGGATTGCCGGCCTACGCGCCTTAGCAGCAGAGACCCCCCTGGGCCAAATCTTTCTCGCCCGCAGCATCCCCCAGACCGAAGGTGAGAGCGCCGCTCCACTGTTCCTCTGCTATTTGGGATGCCCATCTGAAGAAGATGTGCAGACCATGCGCGCGCACTCCTACTACGAGGGAATCATCAGTTGGCTCACCCGCTTCGCCCAGGTACGCATCCTCGAAGTTGCGCCGCTCTTCCCAGATTACCACTCACCAGCTTGAACGCCAGGGATCACCTCCACTTCGACATAGCTCAGACGCGCCCAGCCAACACAACGCCCTCTGGAAAGCACTTTCCAGAGGGCGTTGCCATGAGTATATCCAAATGGCTCAGATCTTTGAAGAGGTCGGAGTTTCATCGTCAACACCGACGAGCCGCTGCAACTGCTCCACCACACGCTCCAGTTGGTTTGCATATTTTCCGGCAGCCTCAGCGCTGGAAGCCAACTGGTCAGAGACCTGATTCGTCACCTTCACCGCCGTGCTTAACCGCTCTGTACTCTCCTGCTGCTGACGCGAGGCTTCCTCGATATAACGCGCCAACTTGAGCATCAACTGTACCGCCCGTGTCACCTCTTCAGCAGAGAGTTGCCCCCATTGCTGGCCGAGCGTATTCCCCGTCTGAATCAAATGGGCAGCCGCCATATTGGTCGCATTTGCCAGATACGAGATATTTTCCACCCCAGATTTACAGGCATCGACCATCCACAGCTGCTCCGAGGCCGCACTTTCCTGCTGCGTCCCCAAGGCATTGAGCGACGTCGTCGTGCTGCGCAATTCGGAGACCGAAGACAGCACTGGCCGCGCAGTGGATCGGCCAATGAAAAGGCCAACCACCGCAGCAATCACCGCCACAATGCCGGCAATAATGAAGGAAATCTCCACCTGCGTATCGGCCACGTTGGTCACTGTTGGAAGCGGACTAAGCACAAAATACATCCAGGGAACTTCCGTCATCCGCTGACCCACAAACTGATACGTGGTCGAATCGTTCGAGAGCGCCGGACCCTGGAATAACGCAGAGGCATTCGGGCCTTTTAACACAGCGGCCACCTGTGCCAGCGGCTCGATAGTCACCGGGGCAGCGGTCCCATAGCGCGACTCAGCGCTAATCTCGCTCTGAACATCTGCCGGCAGCGCCGCAACCGCAGTAAAGCGCTGGTTCGCATTGGCATCTGCGATACGAACACCGTTCTCATCGAGAATAAAAGCCGAGCTTTTATCGCCATTGGCGCCAGCATCGCTGGCAACAATATCCCAAATATAATCGATCTTCAGTGTCGCCCGCACAATGCCGATGACCGATCCACTGCCGTTGAGGCCAGAAAAAGTGGGGGCATCGATCTGAATCAGCCCCGCGCGCAGCTCAGGATCAAAATAGACCGGAGACAGATATTGGCGTCCGGCCTTCCCAGTCTGCAACTCAGCATCAGGAATGGTCACTGTCCCAATCTGCTTCGGATCGGTGGAAAGATCGATATGCCCCAGCAAATCAACATAGGACCAGGAAGCATAATGTACATCACGAAACTCACCAGCCCCCAACGCGATCTCGGCATGCAACAGATCGCTGGGCTTTCGGCCACTGTTAATATCGTTAAAAAACGTTTGGGTCGTTTCGATATTCGCCAGCGTCAAGGCATCCAGACGCCGCTCATGAAGATACGTATTAATCAAATCCGCCTTATTCTGCCCATCGGTTTGCAGCGCCTTCTTCCCTTGCTCAATGAGCTGCGAGCGCGCCAACAAGTTACCGCTCGTCACCGTAATCACCAATGGAATAATGGCAGCTATCAAAAGCAGTAGACTCAGTCGGAAGGAGAGCGAAAAACGCCTTGCTCGCCAGCGCCGCTCGCTCGATTGAAGCATCATAGATGAAGACCTCGCTTCTTCCAGAGATAGACCACTATCAGGAGAGGAGAGTCACTAACCCCATCCTCATCAGATCGGCACATAAGGCCAGCGCCTCCTCCTCAGCACGCCCGGCGAGCCGCGCCAGTTCAAGAACCGTATGCTCTCCATCGGCCAGCAGCAGCAGGGCGCGATGTGCGCGTGAGAGTTGATATGCCGCCGCCAGGCGCGGAATATCCTGGGGATTGGGCGCCCGGCGCGGGCGTTGGTAGAGCGTGAGACCAACCACTGGTCCTGGCTTCTCCCGTTGCTCGCGCCACCTATCAGGCGATGAGAACGAGGGCGCCGCTGGCACCGAAGGGAGCAAAGACCCCGACCGCTGCGTTCCGCTAGAAGATCCAGAAAGCGGCCCAGAGCGTGGAAATGGCTCAGCAGGAGGCCGAGGGCCAGTGCCACCCACACGCGGAAAGTGATCGGCAGCAGGGCGCGGGCCAGTACCACCGGGACGCAGGGAGCCAGACTGCAAAGGACTGGAACCTCGTGGCTCTGGCCCAATATTTGGCATCGGTTTGGGAATATCTGAAAGAAAGGCAAACCGACACACCCCCCAGATTCGCAGCATCTCCAGTGCGCTCCGGCCACTCTGGGTGCCCGTGCTGGCGTAAATCGCCTGGCCGTTGAGGAAATAAATATCCCCCTCCTCCAGGCCCGCTGCGCTGTCACGCTCAATACTCAGCAGCCCAGTACGGCGG
>CAZFWN010000094.1:3421-20386 GCA_964522745.1 uncultured Ktedonobacterales bacterium | reverse complement strand
CAGCGCTTTGGCAAACAAAAGTCCCCATCCCCAGAACCATGCTTGCGCATTTGCACGCCCTCTGCTAGAATCCCTCATGAAGCGATGAGCTTTGTGTCCTACCTATTCATCGAAAGGACAACCAGGCATGAGGCGGCTCAGACGTTTTTTTCTTCCGGCACTTCTTCTCCTCCTTCTTCCGCTCCTTCCAGTGGCTACAAGAAGCGCGCGCGCTCACCCTTCGCTGCCCAGAGCAACCGCTCCATCGCTCCAGGCAAGCCCAGCGGCGGTGAATTTAGCGGCGATCCCAGGCATCAGCCCCTATCCCTATACTTCTCCCGACTACCCACTCTGGATCACTCTGCATAACACCAGTTCAAACACCGTCTCCTGGACAGCAGGCCCTGTACCTTCCTGGGTAATCCTTGCTTCCGGCAGCTCAGGCCCCATCCCTCCAGGAGCATCATATCGAATTGGCCTTAACTTCAATACCCCGCTTGCTCTCACGCAGAACTACACCACGAATCTGGTCATCACCACTGATGACGGCTTACCCCCTTTGACCATTCCCATCACTCTCTATGAGGCCAATGTAGCGAAGATCTGGTACTTCGCGGAAGGGTATACCGGCCCTGGCTTTAGTGAGTACCTGACGATTGCCAACCCCAACCCGGTCACTGCCAATGCGACGGTCACCTATTACCTGCAAGGGTCTCCCGCCTCCACAGTGACCAAGCACTATAGCATTGGGCAAAATGCTCGTTTCACCGTATTGGTCAATAACGAAGTAGGCTTCAATCAGCAGGTCTCAATGACGGTGACGGCTGACCAGCCGATCATCGCCGAGCGCCCGATGTATTTTCACTACACCAGTCTCAGCAATGTCACCATCCCTGGCGGCAGCGATGTGCTAGGTGCCACCCAACTATCGCAGCAGTTTGACTTTGGCTACCTGGATACGACAGCCAACCACTTTACCTGGCTGACCATCCTCAACCAGAACCCCGGCCCCACCCCGATGAACGTGACGATCCAGTATTATCCTCAAGCCGGGGGAAGCCCGATCACGGTCCATCATCAGGTCTCAGCCACCAGTCGGGGCACCGTGTATGTCAACGGGGATGTACAGGCAGGCACCTACAGCGCGCTAGTTAGTTTGGACCAGCCGGGGCTGGTCGAGCGCCCGCTGTATCTCGTCGATCAACAGACCGGGTACACCGGCTCGGCAGATGTGGTCGGCGTGGCAACGCCCCAGACGAATTGGTACTTTGCAGAGGGCTATACCAGCAAGACCTTTGAAGAGCGCTATATTCTCTCCAATCCCAACACCAGCCCAACCACCGCGACAGTGACGTTCTTCCTGAGCAACGGAACCCCCAAACAGGTGTCGGTGCAGTTGCCAGCGGGCGGCCAGCAGATCATTGATGCCAATGCCAGCAATCTACTAGGAAGCGGCGGGGTAAACAACAGCGCACAGGTGCAAGCCAGCCTGCCAATTCTGGCTGAGCGCTTCATGAGCTTTGACTTCGTCGGCTCCATTCCGGGAGCCAGCGATGTGCTGGGATCAGCCGCGCCATCGAACGTCTTCTACTTTGCTGAAGGATATACCGGAGGCTCTTTTGCCGAGTATCTGACTATCGAGAATCCCAACGCGACACCTGCCAATGTGACCGTAACATTCCTCCCGGCTACGAGCGGCCCCCAACCCACCGTGCGGACATATCAGGTAGCTCCTGATAGCCGTTTTACCCTCTCTACGAACACTGTGATGCCTGGACAATCATTCTCTATGGTCCTGGCCTCAGATACAACCATTGTAGCTGAGCGACCGATGTACTTCAACTACTATGGCGCGACTGGTGGCAGCGATGTTATCGGCTACACAGGATTCATTCCTCCTGCTACGCCACCACCACCACCCAACGGTCTGAGCGTCTATATTGGCTCTTTCGACGGGCAGGTCTACGCGCTCAACGCGAATGATGGGTCTGTGCGCTGGCGCTACCAAACCGGCGGCATCTTGAACTCACCTGCGGTTGTGAATGGTGTCCTCTATATCGGCTCCCAGGATGGCTATCTCTACGCGCTCAACACCAGCGATGGCTCGTTACTCTGGCGTTTCAAGACAGGCGGCGGCGCTGGAACATCGCCTGTAGTGGCGAATGGCATCGTCTATTTTGACTCAGGCTGGGGTGGGTTCTTCTACGCGCTGAACGCCCAAACCGGCGCTCTTGTCTGGCAGGACAGTACGGGTAACACCATTATCACGTCTACCCCTGCTGTCGCTAATGGGGTCGTCTATTATGGCGATTATTCGGGCGACCTCAACGCGCTCGATGCTACAAACGGCACATCCATCTGGCACCAGGCGTTGAGTACCTCCATCGATACAGGCCAACTGTTAGTGGCTAATGGAATCCTGTATGTAGCCGATGGCTTCGGCCTCCAGGCGTTCGACGCCAGTAAGGGCACGCTGCTCTATACGCAGGGCATTGCCTCAATGGTAAGTGGCGCATCTCCGACCATCGCCAATGGGGTACTCTACATTGACGATGCCTCTGGATATGTTGACGCGCTTGATCCCGCCACTGGAGCCATCCTCTGGCGTGCCCCCTCAACTGCTCAGCAATCCAAGCCAGCTATCGCCAATGGCATACTCTACGTTGGCTCGCTCAATACCTACCTCTACGCGCTCAACGTCAGCGATGGCTCGTTCCTTTGGCGTAGCCAGACAGGGGGAAAATTACTTTCTTATCCAACAGTGGCTAACGGGGTAGTGTTTATTGGCTCGATGGATGGCGGCATCTATGCGTTCAATGTCAGCGATGGCTCGCTGATCTGGCGCACCCTGACCACCAATATGATTACTGCCTCACCTGCGGTTGCACCCTGAGGAATTGCAGAGGGCATATCAAGGAGGCGCCGGGCAGTGTTCGGCGTCTCTCTTTTGTTCATCTGATTTTGTGTGGTAGCATACTCATGAGCGTGGAGGCACTCCTGGGAGGTCGGGTAGGATGCCAGAGGTACAGGGGAGAACCGATGGATGCTGAATTGCAGTTGATCGCTCAACTGCTTGAGAACGCGCAGAAGCCTGAAGATGTGTTTGGCAAGCTGGATGGGAATCAAGGCGAAGCGCTGCGGGCGTCTTATCGCCTGCTAACCAAAGTGGCGCACCCTGATCGCTATACTGATGCCCAGGATCAGGCGCTCGCTGAAAAAGCCTTTCGAGCGCTCCAGAAATGGCTCAGCAGCGCCGAAGAAAAAATCAAAAGCCGCGCCTACGGCCAAGATGGCGCGGCATCTGCAACGAGCGCGCCTGTGGTGCTGGTGCGGAACAAGAAGCGCGACTATCTGGTTCAGGGAACCCCATTTGCCCAGGGCGACCTGTGCAATCTCTACCACTGCACGTGTGAGCTGGACGGAAAAGAAACCGACGGCATCTTCAAGGTGGCGCGCCATCCCGGTGACACTGATCTGGTCTCAAATGAGGCCCAGATCCTCAAACAGCTTGCTTCGAGCAAAGACTATGCCCAGTTTCGCGCGTATATCCCCCAACTCATTGATTCGTTTGATTACCGCGATTCCACCTCTCCTCACGCACGGCGGGTCAATGTCCTGGCTTTCACCGAAGGGCCGTACTACTCGTTGAAAGAGGTGAGAGCCGCCTACCCGCAAGGGATCGATGCCAGGGATATGGCCTGGATATGGCGGCGGCTGCTGATTGTCCTGGGTTTCGCGCATATGCACAGCATTGTTCACGGCGCAGTATTACCGACGCATGTGCTTATCCAGCCAGAGCAGCATGGGCTGGTGCTGATTGATTGGTCCTATGCCCTCTACGAACCGACCCCTGACGAGTATATTCCGGCGATCAGCACCGAGTATAAAGACTGGTATCCGCCAGAAGTGCTTGCGAAGGAGACGCCGCGATCTGGCACCGATCTCTACCTTGGCGCGCGGTGTATGCTGTACCTGCTTGGCGCTGACCCGCTGAAGGGGACTGTGCCTGAATCAGTGCCCAGGAGAATCCAGTCATTCTTCAGAGGAACCGCGCTGAAGGGACAGGCGCAGCGTCCACAAGACGCGCTGCGTTTGCTGGATGAGTTTACCGAACTGATCGAATCGCTCTGGGGTCCACGCACGTTCCGCGAGTTCCACATGCCCAAAAAGTGATAGGTTGAGCCAACAGAAAGGGAGAACCACATGGGAAGCGGCGTCTGGTCAACTGATGTGTACTCGCTGCGGGAGGAGATGCGCAAACGCAGCGGGAAGGGTGCCTTTGATTATTCGGCACGAACCACCTCTGATCCATCCGGCCCGCGCGTCCACCCGACGCTTGATCCACACGGCGTCCATTTTCGTGAAAGTCGGGACAGCGCCGAGCATCCTGAATCACTCGCCATTGCGGTCTTCTTTGATGTCACCGGGTCCATGCTCAATATCCCGGTGACCTTGCAAAAGAAGCTGCCTGAACTGCTCGGACTGCTGCTGCGCAAGGGCTACGTGGACCATCCGCAAATCCTGTTTGGAGCCATCGGCGACGCCACCTGCGATAGTGTCCCCCTCCAGGTTGGGCAATTTGAGTCCGACAACCGCATGGATGACCATCTTGGGAATATCGTCCTTGAGGGCGGCGGCGGCGGCCAGAAAACAGAATCCTACGAGCTTGCCATGTATTTTGTGGCCGAGCATACATCGATTGACTGCTGGGAGAAGCGCGGTCATAAAGGCTACCTGTTCATCATCGGGGATGAGATGGCCTATCCGGCAGTGAATCGGGCACAGGTAAAAAGCCTCATCGATGATGATCTTGAAGGCGACATTCCGGTGAAGAAAATGGTAGCTCGCCTGGGAGAGCGCTACGAGGTCTTTTATATTCTTCCCAAAAGCGCCAGTCACGGCGGAGACTCGGAAGTGCTGACCTTCTGGCGCAAACTCCTTGGGCAAAATGTGCTTGAGCTTGATGATGAAGCCGCCGTCTGTGAGACCATTGCCCTGACGATTGGCATCTGGGAGGGCAGAACCGATCTGGAAGAGGGCGTTGACCACCTCAAAGAGATGGGCGTCACCGATGAAACGGTGCTTGGGTCCGTCTCAAAGGCGCTCGCCAAACTCCCAGGAAGCGCCGTTGTTGCGACAGGCACAGGCGCCGGGCTGTCTGGGCTTTCCCCAACAGATGCCTCTGGGAAGCAACCGCCCACCACTGAGCGTTTATAGCCGCGCAAGCGTTTTGGGGCGTCCGTGATCCTGGTCGGGCGCCCCTCCTCTTCCCATCAGGAGCGTTCATGGCTCGTCTTGAGCGACAGGCAGTGCTGATTGCTGATCTTTCCTCTGGTGATGCCGGTAAGGGAAGCATCGTTGACTACCTGACACGCCAGCATCAGGCGCATACCGTCGTTCGCTACAACGGTGGAGCGCAAGCTGCCCATACGGTAGTTGAAGAGAGCGGCAGGCACCATACCTTCGCGCAGTTTGGCAGCGGGACGTTCATCCCAGGCACGCGGACGCATCTCTCGCGTTTTGTGCTGATAAACCCGCTCAGCATGTTCAAGGAGGAGCAGCATCTCAGAAGCATTGGCATCGATGATGCCTTTCAACGAACTAGTATCGATGAAGCCGCGCTTATCATCACCCCATTTCAGCAATCTGCTAACCGACTCCAGGAGATCGCGCGGGCAGATGAGCGGCATGGAAGCTGCGGGATGGGCATCGGGGAAACGATGCAGGATTTCTTGACCTACGGCCCCCAGGTACTCTTTGCCAGAGATTTGCCGCATCGGGCGACGGTTTGCAAGAAGCTCCGCTTCCTGCGTGATCTCAAGCGCGATCAGATTGAAAGCATACGAGACCAGTTACCCGACACCGAGCAGGCCGCCCAGGAACTCAACACCTTGCATGCCCCGGACATCATCGAAGACTGCGCCGATCTCTACCAGCACTTCGCTGGTCTGGTAGCAATGGTGAATGAACACTATTTCAGCCGCCTTCTCGATCAACCAGGCACGATCATCTTTGAAGGGGCGCAGGGAGTGCTGCTGGATGAGTGCTATGGCTTCCATCCTTATACCACCTGGAGTACCACCACCTTTACCAATGCAGAGCAATTGCTAGAAGAGCAAGCGTATAGCAATGCCATCACCAGGATCGGCGTTCTCCGAGCCTATGCCACGCGGCATGGCGCCGGGCCATTGGTCACAGAAGATCGGGCGCTGGCGGCATTGCTGCCTGAGGTCCATAATAGCCACAATCCCTGGCAGCAGGCATTTCGCGTTGGCTACCTTGATCTGGTCGCAACCCGCTACGCGCTCGATGTGGTCGGCCAGGTCGATGGTCTGGCTGTGACCCACCTGGATCGGCTAGCTTGCTTGCCAGAATGGAAGATATGCGCTGCCTACCACGCTGGTGGGAGGGAGGATGACCTCTCCCCGTACTTTGCGATGCAGGAAGCAGCGATTACCCAGATCAACGTGCATAGGCCAGCGAATCTGGTGCATCAGGCATATCTGACGCAGCGGCTGTGGCACTGTACTCCTGAGTATCAATCACTCCCTGCAAGTCCTTGCTTGCAGTCCCCGCAGAAGAACGAAGGCACGAGCCAGTATCTTGCACTGCTCGAACACCATCTGCAACGGCCCATCACCATTGCTTCCTTTGGGCCAACCGCCGGGGAGAAATATTTTCTCAACACGAGCGTGGAGTGAGACCCTGGGAGATGGCACATCCCAGGGTCTCGGTTTGCCGTCATTTCTGAACACCAACACATTAAAGTCGGGGGTTCAGTTTCTATCGTCGCGTCTTACGATTAGACTACCCCCGCAGGCGTGGCGCGGGGGGCCGGAATTGAACCGGCACTTCGACGACTTACGACCCCAAACGGTCGATTTGGCGTTCGGCGGCGAATGCTGAGCTTGGAGTGAGAAGCTGATGTTGAATCTGGCCTGCGACGCTGCCTCTGCCATCTGGGCTACCCCGCCAGGGTGACGAGACCGGGTCTCGGTAGCGGGGGGTGGAATCGAACCACCGCTTTGCATCGCGTGCCCGTCGCCAGATGCACCCCCGCCCTGCTTTTGCGCGCTGCCGGTTGACGTGCTATTCGCCATCTGGCAGCAGCAGGCGCGAGTTGAAGTGTGGCACACCGGGCGCCGTCGTTCACGAAAGAGCGTCAGTTTCAGTCTGGGCACTCCAGGCATAGTATAGAGCATAGGCGCTGCCATTGCAAGCCCGGCGAAAAGCGAATCGGCGGGCGCAAAACTAGCCGAAAGGCTAGGGCCATCTCTTGCAGCGCGATGCTATCTTTTTTATAGTAGCCCAAGTCATGTGGGTGAACTAACCTGAGGACAGTTATACCAAGAAGGGATTTCGCATGCGTCTGGGATTACAGGTTTCCAATTTTACCTGGCCGAACGGGCAGGCCAACCTTGGCGACACCTTTGGGCAGGTCGCCGAGCGCGCCGAGCGCGCTGGCCTCTACAGCCTGTGGGTCATGGACCACTTCTTTCAGATTCGCGGCATCGGCCCGGCGGAGCATGAGATGCTGGAGGGTTGGAGTGCGCTGGCCTATGCCGCTGGCCGCACCAACCGCATCAAGCTGGGCACGATGGTCACCGGCGTCACCTATCGCTATCCTGGCTTGCTGGTCAAGACAGCCACCACACTGGATGTCCTCTCGCACGGGCGCGCCTATTTAGGCATCGGCGCCGCCTGGAACGAGGAAGAGCATCAAGGGCTAGGCGTCCCCTTCCCGCCGCTCAAAGATCGCTTTGAGGTGCTGGAAGAGACGCTGCGGCTGGCGTTGCAAATGTGGGCCGGCGATGAAAAAGCCTTCGAGGGCAAGCACCTGCATCTGGCGCGCCCGCTGAACGTGCCGCAGTCGGTCCAGCGGCCCCATCCGCCCATCCTGATCGGCGGCACCGGCGAGCAGAAGACGCTGCGCATGGTCGCGCAGTATGGCGACGCCTGCAACCTGTTTGCGCGCCTCGGCAACGAGACGCTCCAGCACAAGTTGGAGGTCTTGAAAGAGCATTGTGAACGGCTGGGCCGGCCCTACGAGCAGATCGAAAAGACCTCGCTCGATTCCTTCCGCCTGACCCACGACGGCAGCAATGGCTCGCTGACGCCCACAGCGCTGCTTGACCGGCTGGGCGAACTGGCGGCAATGGGCTTCGACCAGGCCATCTTCAGCCTGCAAAACGTCACCGACCTGGAGCCATTTGATCTCTTAGCAACCGAGGTCGTTCCGGCTGCGGCGAAGATCATCCCCGCCGGGCGCTAAAAAGCGGATCATTCATCTGGCCCTCCTGATAGGCAGGAGGGCCAGACGTGTATCACTGGCATCATATCGGCGACTTTGCCAGGCATGGTATCATCAGTCAGGGAAAGGATTGTCCGTCGCTCTGTTTGTTGAAAGGGAAGCAGTATGCCATCAGATGTGCTATTGGGCGCGGTGGCCGGGATCATTGTTGCCTCCGTCGGCTGGCTGCTGCTGCTGCGCTGGTCGCTCGGCGAGCGCGAGGCGGCCCGCGAGGGACAATTGCGTGCCCGCCGCCGCCAGGCTGAGACCGAAGGGGAAATGCTGGCGCTGGAGCGGCTCTTTGTCGGCATGCTCGATACCGTGCCGCACCCGGTCTTTGTTGCCAATCGTGACCGCGTGATCGTCCAGGCTAACCGCGCCGCGCTGGACCTGGCGCATCTGGCGCACCATCAGGTCATCGGGCGCATCGTGGCGACAGTGGTGCAAGATTACGATGTCACCTCAATGCTGATGGAGAGCGCCAAAACCGGCCAGAGCCAGGAGCGCGTCGTCCAGCACGCCGCCACCGGCCAGACCTGGCGCGCAGTGGTCACGCCCCTGCGGCTGGGCGCTGCCGGCGGCATCTTTGCCCTCTCCAGTACGGAAACGGCCCCCAAAACCAGCCGCGCCGGCCAACCAGATTCATCCCCCAGCCATCTCGTGCTGACTATCGAAGATATGACGCGCCTGCGCCATCTGGAAACGGTGCGGCGCGATTTTGTTGCCAACGTCTCCCACGAACTGCGCACCCCGCTGGCCTCGGTCAAGCTGATGGCCGAGACGCTGCAACATGCCATCGAACACGACCCGGAGGCAGCGCGCACCTTTGCCCAGCGCATCGAGGCCGAGGTTGATAGCCTGGCGCAATTGGTCAACGAACTGCTGGAACTCTCGCGCATCGAATCCGGGCGCACGCCGCTGCGGCTGGTGCCAACCGACATCTGCGAAGTGCTGGGCGACACGGTGACGCGCGCGCAAAATCTGGCCGAGCATCAGGGCGTCCGCCTGGTGCTGGCCTGGGAGGATGCGGGAACATCCTGCCCGGCAGCCGCCCTGCCGCTGGCGCTGGCCGATGGGCCACGCATCGGGCAGGTCTTGCTTAATCTGATACACAACGCCATCAAATTTACCCCCAAAGGCGGCACGATCACCGTCGGCGCCGAGCGCAGCGCCGATGAGCCGGAAACGCTGACCCTCTGGGTGCGCGACAGCGGCGTGGGCATCAGCGAGGACGATCTGCCGCGCATCTTCGAGCGCTTTTATAAAGTAGATCGGGCGCGCACGCGCGGCCAGACTGGATTCTCAAACGCCTCTGGGGGCACCGGCCTGGGGCTGGCGATTGCCCGGCATCTGGTCGAGGGACACGGCGGGCGCATCTGGGCCGAAAGCAAGCCAGGCCGGGGCAGCACCTTCCGCTTCACCCTGCCTATCGCTGGCGCCTCGGTAGAGACACCAGCGGATCAGCCCGGCGCGGAAAACACCTCCTGCTGATGCTTATTTGACCGGCTGCTCTATAATATAAACAGAGCGGTATGGCTCCAGTCGTAGCTCTCCACAGTATGGTGTGGAACACAGCGCGGAGCGCCAGACCGGGCGCGGCCCGGCGAAGATTTGTTTGAGCAGGAGGCGCCTGATGTCCCACCCCATCCCGCCACGAACGTTGATCGCGCAAGGCGTGACTTTTGAGATGCCCAGGGCTGACCGCGAGGCGCTGGCCGAGTTGCCCTGGGAGGCGCCGCTAGAAGATTGGCCCTCGCTGGGCGTGCAGGCCATCCATGCCAGGCGCGGCGAGTCACGGCATATCGTCCTCTTTATCGAGGCCGGCGGGCGACGCTACGCAGTCAAAGAGACCTCGCCAGAAATGGCCCGCAGCGAAACGACCAGGCTGCTTGAAATTCGCCGGCGCGGCATCTACGCGCTGGAGCCAGTGGGCGTGGTCATCGCGCCGGGGCCGCCCATCGCGGTGGGCGTGGTGGCTGGCGTCATGCAATACCTGCCGGGTGATCGCGGCTTTTTTCTGACCCGCCTGGCCCAGCGCGTCATCCCTCAGGCGCTGCTCTATCGCTATCCCTTTACCCGGCGTAACCGGCAGATGCTCTGGAATGCCATTGTCTCGCTGCTGCTCGACCTGCATGATCGCGGCATCTTCTGGGGCGACCCATCGCTGGCAAATATCCTCATCGATCTCAGCCATCATCGGGTGCGCGCCATGCTGGCCGATGCCGAGACGGCGGAACTCTATCCCGGCCCGCTGGAAGAGACGCGCCGCCAGGAAGACCTGCTGGCCTTGCAAGAATCGCTGCTGTGGACCAGCGAGGATATTCGGCTGGCGCGTGGGCAGCAGGACGGCCCAGGCCCGATCACTGAAGAAGACATCGACGATCTTCCCCAACTGTATACCCAACTGCGCCAGGCACGCGGCTGGACAGGAGAGGCGCCGGACGAACCTCTGTCTATCAATGACATAGCCGAACCAGCGACCACGCCCGCGCCGGGGCGCCCATTGACACCGAGCGAGCATGTCGCCTGGCAGCTCTATGAGCGCGGCTATTCGATTCTCGATGCCGGCTGGCGCGCCATTCAGGCCGCCAGCGACAGCCTGGCCGCCATGCGGGCGCGCTCGCTGGCGGCGCGCGCCGAGACCGCCCGCCCCGGCTGGTATCAGCAGCGCATTCGAGAGGTACTGGGCGTGCGCATCCCGCGCCGCTTTGCTCGCCAGCTCTACCGGCACCTGGCCCGTCATCAATGGCTGATGGGCGAGCGCGCTCAGCGCGAGGTAGCGCTGGAAGAGGCCGCCCGCGATTGGTACGAGCGCTATCATCTGCCAGCCATCACGCTGCTGCGCACCTATTTCCCCAGCGAGGATGATTCGCTGGAGGTCTACCTGGGCGTGCTGGACCGCAAGTGGGAACTCAGCCTGCGCGCCGGCTTTGAGGTCAGCCTGGAAGAAGCGGCGCTGGATTATGCCCTGCGCCACGCACGCTCTGCCGACCTGCTGCATCGCGCCTTTCTGGCGCTGGCCTCGCTCCTGCCTCAGCGCAGCGAGCTATCCCAACTCGTGCGCCCCGAACATCAGGAGGCCGCGCCGGAAGCGCCGGCTGAATCGGAGTAAGACGCTGGCGGCTAAAGCCGCGCCTCTTTGGCCTGCGGGCCGCGAAGTCCGCCTGCGCGGACTGGGTCCAGGCCAGCGCTCGTCTCAGCCTGCGAAGGCAGGCTTTGCGGCGCAGCCTCCAGGCGCGAATTTATTCGCCGGCGTGATAGGAGTGCGTTATGCTGCTGGTGATTGGGCACGTGGTGATCTTTCTGCTGGGCGTGGCGCTGGTGATCGCCACGCTTTTCTCTGCGATCCGCACCTTTGTGCTACCCAGAAGCGCCAATGATAAGATGACGCGCATGCTCTTTCTCTCCATCCGCTTTATCTTTAAGCAGATCATGCGCCCGATGCGCACCTATGTCCAGCGCGATGCCATCCTGGCCTATTACGCGCCCATCTGCCTGCTGTCTCTGCCCGCCTTCTGGCTGAGCCTGGTCCTGATTGGCTATATGGGCATGTTCTGGGCGCTCAACGACCTCTCCTGGCACGATGCCTTTAAGATCAGCGGTTCATCGCTGTTTACGCTGGGTTACGCCACGCTGGATTCGACATTGAGTACGGCGCTGATCTCCTCAGAGGCACTGATCGGCCTGATTCTGGTGGCCCTACTGATCTCCTATCTGCCCACGATGTACTCAGCCTTTTCGCGGCGCGAATCAACCGTCACCTTGCTGGAGGTACGCGCCGGCTCGCCGCCCTCGGCACTTGAATTGTTTATGCGCTTCCGGCGCCTGCACCGCCTGGAGGAGCTGCACGAAATCTGGGACACCTGGGAGACATGGTTTAGCGAACTCGAAGAAAGCCATACCTCGCTAGCCGCGCTGGCTTTCTTTCGCTCGCCGCGCCCCCATCGCCATTGGGTCACGGCGGCAGGCGCGGTGCTGGATGCCGCCGCGCTGGCTGCCTCCACGCTGGATATCCCCAAGGATACGCACGCTGATCTCTGCATCCGCGCCGGCTACCTGGCCCTGGGGCATATCGCCGAGTTCTTCAAAATCCCCTATAATGCTCATCCGAAACCAACCGACCCCATCAGCGTGACCAGAGCAGAGTTTGATGCGGTCTGCGAGCAGCTTGCCGCTGCGGATATTCCGCTCAAGCCAGACCGCGATCAAGCCTGGCGCGACTTCGCCGGCTGGCGCGTCAACTATGATACCGTGCTGGTTGCGCTGGCCCGCCTGACGATGGCCCCCGAAGCGCCCTGGTCCTCAGACCGCGTGCCGTCCAGGCGCGTGTAGCGGCGCTTGTGTCCGGCTGGCACGCTTTGTGCATAGGCAACGCCCCAAGTCTGGCATTGGCTGGGCTGACAAAACGGGGCGTCAATGGTGGCGCCCACACAGGGCGAGGTATCTTCGCAGAAGGAGCATACAGGTGGCGAATCAGGACTATAGCACGAGCCAGCAGGACGATCCGGGCTTGATGCCCGACGAGTGGGTACAGGGAGGACAGCAGGATACCCGACAGGATGAGGAAGTGCAGGGAAGCCAGGATCAGGAGGATCAGGGCATCCTGGTCGATCAGGAGCAGTTTGGGCAGCAAGACGACGTGACTACGGACGATCAATGGCAACAGGATCATCTGGAGGATGACCTCGGCGGGCTGTCTGGCAATCAGGAATAGCAATCACCGGCCAACAACGCTAAAGCAGAAGGCCGCGCCTGGGCAGGCGCGGCCTTCTGCTTGTTACGATGCGCGCTACTGTTTGGGCACCCAATCGACATTGGGCTGGAGGCTCTTGAAGAGCGCTTGCAGGTTTTTCTCGGTGTCGCTGCTGTCAAAGACTACGCTGGTCTGGCCCTTCGAGCCAAGGCATTCCAGCGACCCTTTGTTGCTGGCATCCGGCAGGCACTGAAGGGCAGGCACCGCTGCGCCGTTCAAAAAGGTTTCGGAGATCGCCAGCGGCACGCCGCCGGGCAGGATATAGCTGACACTAAACTGACTGCCCAGCACCTTGTCGTGGACAATCGCGTGCCCATTGACCAGGCATGTGCCATTCGGCAGCCTGGCAGGCAGATAGGTGGTGAAGGTCAGATCGTTCTTGACGGTCTTCCAGTCGGTCAGTGTGGCTGGGGGCGTCTGGCTATCGTCTTGAAAGAAGGTGCTGGTCTTGGTATCGCACTGGTGAAGCTGATTGAGCGCCGTGCCGGCGGGCGGCGGCGCCGGCGTGTTGCTGGTACAGGCCGCGAGCGCCAGCGAGAGGAGGAGCAGCAGCGAGCCGGCCATGCCCCAACGCGCTGAGCCGCGCTGATGGCGGCCCAGGTGGGCGCGAGCATCAGCAAGGCGCCATCGAAGTGTCCGTATCAACATCCAATTGTATCCTTCTCTTGGGAAAAGTTCTCTGCAATAAGAGACGAATGAGCGCGGGCTTTTGCTTCAGCTTCAGGCCGCATCATCTTCTTCCTTCCTCTCCCTCTTCCGCATCACCTGCTGCTTCCACTGGCGCCGGCAAGAACAAGAGCGGCTCCTCTTCAGACGCCGGCTGCCGGCGCTCAAAGAAGGGATGGTGGATCGGCTTGGGCAGGCCCGCGCCACCACGCGCCCGGCGCCCGGCGAGCAGCACCGCCAGCGCGATCACCAGCAACCCCAGCACCAGCGGCCCGCCGACGGTCAGCACCGCCAGCCCCGCTGCTGTAGAGCAGGACGCGGGCACGCTGCCGGCGCACAACTGCTGGCCGTAGGGCTGATAGAGTTGGGCGATCCACAGCGGAACCTGATGATAGGTAAACAAGAGCAGGCAGAACAGGGCCGAGCAGACGCCAAGCGTTGAGAAGATCAGCGCTCGGCGGCGGCGAGAACGCCCCCGGTCTGCCAGCGCCAGCAGCAGCGCCACTACGACCAGCGCCAGCAGCCCACCCCCTAGCCAGATCAGCCCCAGCGGGAGATGTTCCAGCAAGGTCAGAAACCACGTCGGGTAGGCCAGCGCGCCGGCGTTTGTCGGCACCGGAATGGTCTGTGTATAGAGTTCTTCAAAGGGTGGCGTCGCGCTGCGCGAGCCAATCGTGAAGAGCAGCGCCGTCGTATCTCCTGCCCAGCCGAGTTGTTCCAGCGAGGCAAGATCGCGGTTTGGCACGACCTGGCTGACCTTGCGCGCCGGCCAGTCCAGCAGGGCAATGCCCTGATGCGCGGCGCTGGCAACCGCCAACTGCGTGCCATCGGACGAGAAGGCCAGCGACGGGCCGGTCACCAACATTGGTGCGAAGACGCTCCAGGCGCGCTCGTCCCGCGACCAGAAGCGCAGCAAGGCATTATCGTTTCCCTTTCTGGCGCCAACGCTGCCCACCGCCAGCCAGCGCGAATCGGGCGACCAGGACAGCGCAACCCCTGACCCGGTATCGATCAGGTTGGGTCCAGCCATCGGAGCTTGCTGCCCTGCCGTCAGCAAAAACAAGCCATCCTCAACGCTGGGCACATAGCCGGTCAGCGCCGCCAGTTCTTGCCCATCCGGTGACCAGAAGAGCGAGGGGATTGATGGCGTATCCAGCAGTTGGACGGGCATGCCAGGCAGCAGCACCTGAGTCTCAATTTTCGACGGCTGCTTGCCAACGCCCAGACGCACCACCTCAAGAGCAACCCCATTGGGCGCCACCAGCGAGAGCGCCAGCCGGGCGCCATCGGGCGACCAGGAAAGCGACTGCACCGGACAGGCTGGCTCGGTCTGCCCGCGCGCCTGGACAAATGGGATGCCATCCAGGATGACCTCGGTGGCGCCTGGGCTGTCGGTTGCGAGCGTGGGATCAACCGCCACGACGGAGCAGGTTGAGACGGTTCCGGTCAACTGCTCGCGCAGCCCGGCAAGCAGATGGCTATCAGGCGACCAGGAGAACGGGGCGCCCCGCGCTACCAGCGGATGCGGGGCGGCTTGCAGATCGTCGAGCGACTGCACCAGGATGCCGCCGGCGCCCTGGCCGCAGGCGAAGGCATGCCCATCCGGCGCGGGGATGACCTGACTACACGAAAGCACGCTGCTCAGCGGCTTAAAGCTCTGGTCGAGCGCGTCGGGATCGCCCAGCCCCACGCTGGCGCCATCCCAGAGCAGCAGGCGCGCATCACGCACGCCCTGGCTCGGCGGCAGCCACCAGAAGTGAAAGGCGCCCTGGCCGCCCTGCGCCACCACCCGCTGCAAGCCAGGGCCGCTCAGCGGCAGGCGTATCAGATCGCCACAGCCACCTAACATTAGCAGCAGCACTGCCAGACCGAGCGCCGCCAGAGACCGCATCACGCGGGGAGAAACAAGACAACGCACACCAGAGACATCATGTTGTTGTCGTGCCTGATTGATTGCCCGCAGGGCTACCCGCATACACGCTCCCTCAGAGAAAAGAAGGTTCCATTCCGGCTCCGGGTCGCACCCCTGACCGGCCCCTCGCGCGCTCACTTCAGCGTCATCCATTCTACAGCTTTTCGAGGGAACGGGCAAGAACCTCGTCATGCTGCTGCCGGTGTATGTGCCCCCAGCCGGGCAGCGCGGCAACGTAATGGCGCCCCTTCTGCATCTCTCGTGCCAGGGAAACTACCTGCAATACCTTGATAAATATTCATTGATATGTTAATTTTCTTATGGTGACTCTCAAAAAATTGATGGCACTCCTCTTGACAATCCGCTTTTTGGCTGGTATACTTTCTCTCAGCGATAGAACACAGTGAGCTATCATGGTGATAGCTCATAGTGAGCTATCCACGCTGTTGTCAGCCCAAGAGGGGGGAAATGTACGAATTTATTATTCTGGCGCAGTTGATGCACGGACCCGCGCACGGCTACCTGATCGCCAAGATTCTCAACGATATGATCGGGCCGTATGCGCGCCTCAGCCCTGGCCGCCTCTACCCGCTGCTGGCAAAGCTGGAGCAGAACGGCCTGATCGCCGCTGCCACCGAGCCGCACAAGGGGCAGCAGGGAGACCGCCAGATGCGCATCTATCAGATCACCGAAGCCGGGATGATGCGTTTCCAGATACTCATGCGCGATACCAGTTCCAACCCTGGGGACTATCAGCGGCTCTTCGCGCACAAGGTCACGGCGTTTGACTTTATCTCACCCGCCGAGCGCCTGCGCCTGATCGATCATTACGGTAATTATTGCCAGGCGCATATCTTTCATCTCCAGGGTGAGGCCGAAGACCTCGTGCGCGAGGCGGCCATCACCAACCAGCGCGATTTTGTCTATCAGCGGCTGAATCACTACAGCCTGGAGGCCATCTTGAATGTAATGCAGCATTCCATCGACCAGTGGCAGCTCGAACTCACCTGGGCCAAAAGCCTGCGCGAGCGCGAGGTGGCGCTGGCCCAGCAGGACGAGCCGCCAGAGTCGGCGGCAATACTCAATCGCTCGTAGCGCCGGCTTCTAGCCGGCCCAACCGTTCGCCGAATAAATTCGGCGCTACGGGCCTTCGGCCAGGAAGTCCCTGCGGGACGTGTTGGCGCCGCAGGCGCCCTTAGCGCCGAATTTATTCGGCGAACGGTTGGCAGAACGAGACCCACAGAAAACGTCAAACGTCATGAACCGCCAGCCATCTGCTGGCGGTATATAAAAACAAATCGGGCGCGTGCCTCTGTCAAGCTTTGCCGGCCACAGCAGAGGACGCGCGCCCCAATCGCGGAGAAA
>CAZFWN010000094.1:0-3321 GCA_964522745.1 uncultured Ktedonobacterales bacterium | reverse complement strand
CTCTGTCAAGCTTTGCCGGCCACAGCAGAGGACGCGCGCCCCAATCGCGGAGAAACCCGCGCCTTCATTATAGAATATGGAGCGGGCCTCCGCAGAGGAGAAACTATCATGGACACGACCCCTACCCCGGTTTCACAGCAGAACGGGCGCCGGCTGCGCGGCGCCGCCCTGGGCGCCGTCTTGACCGCCTTGATGCTGACTCTGCTGCTGGAGGCGCTGGATCAAACCATCGTCGGCACAGCGCTGCCGCGCATCATCGGCACGCTCCAGGGCTTTGACCGCTATATCTGGGCGGTCACCGCTTATACCCTGGCATCGAGTACGCTGATCCCGCTCGTGGGCAAGCTCTCCGACCAGTTTGGGCGCAAATGGTTTTTGATCGTCGGCGCCGTCATCTTTCTGATCGGGTCGGCGCTCTCCGGCGCCGCGCAGACGATGACGCAGTTGATCGCCTTTCGCGCCGTGCAGGGCTTGGGCGCGGGCATCGGCATCGCCCTGGTCTTTACCGTCGTCGGCGATATTTTCCCACCTGCCGAGCGCGCCAAATGGCAGGGCATCTTTGGCGCGGTCTATGGCTTCTCCAGCGTGGTTGGCCCAACGCTGGGCGGCTGGCTCACCGATCATGGCCCGCTGCTGGGCAGCCTGGTCACCGATACCACACGCTGGCGCTGGGTCTTCTACATCAACCTGCCGATAGGCATCCTCGCCGTCGCCGCGCTGCTGATCTATCTGCCCGCCGACATCTCCGTGCGCAGCAGTCGCTACACCGGCTGGGCCGCCGTGCGGCGCATCGACTTCGCTGGCGCCATCCTGGCCGCCGCTGCCACCATCTCGCTCTTGCTGGGCCTGACCTGGGGCAGCAATCAAATCTATGACTGGAACTCCGCGCAGGTGATCGGCGCGTTGGCTGGCGCCGGGCTGCTCTACGTGCTGTTCTTCGTCACCGAGCGCTTTGTCTCTGAACCCATTTTGCCGCTTGATCTCTTCCGTAACCGCGTCTTCGCGGTGGCCTCGATCCTCTCACTCTTGCAGTTGATGGTGCTGGTGGCGCTGGTGATCTATCTGCCGCTCTACCTGCAAGGCGTGCTGGGTGAGTCGGCCACCAATGCCGGCGCGGTCATTACCCCGCTGACGCTGGCAACCGTCGTGGGGGCAGCGCTGGCAGGCTTTCTGGTCTCCGCGATGAAGCGCTATCAACTGATCTCCATCGTGGGCGCGCTGATCATGACCGCCGGCGTCTTCCTGCTGACGCGGCTCACGCCGGCGACCAGCCTGCTGGAAGCGGCCATCTATATGGCGATAGCCGGGGTTGGCCTGGGGACGTTCTTCTCCCTGCTGACGCTGGCGGCGCAGAACGCGCTGCCCGTCACGCGCCTGGGCGTGGGCACTGGCGCGGTGCGCTATATGGGCCAGCTTGGCGGCGTGCTGGGCGTTGCTGTCGTTGGCACCGTCGTCAACAACACGCTGGCCGATGACATCGCGCCGCGCCTGCACGGCATTGCAGGCATCAACTTTATCCCGCCCGCCGTCGTCAAGCTGGCAACCAATCCGCAGGTACTCACCAACAGCGACTATAAGAATGGGCTGATACATGGCGTGCTGCAACAGGTGCCGCCGCAGTTCCAGCAGAACGCCCTGCACACCTTCGGCCTGATCTTCGACGCCCTCAAGCAATCGCTGTCGGTGGCGATTGTGCAGGGCTTCGTCGTGGTGCTGGTCTTCAGCATCGTTACCTTCCTGTTCACGCTGCTGCTCAAGGATGTGCCGCTGAAGAAGAGCTACGATGAGGCGCCCGCCGGCGTGCCCGCCGCCGAGTCCGGCGAGGCTGAGGCCGCCTCGCTGGGCCTCTGATCGCTCATTCCCTGGACAGGCTGGCAGCTTGACATCCGATAAGCTGTCAGCCTTACTATGAACTCCAGTGCAGAAGCGGGAGGATCAGCATGGCCCAGGAACCGATCATTAAACTCTTTCCGGCAGCAGGTCTTCAACGAGTTAGCAAGCCACTAATGGAGCCGATGCAGTGTTCTTCTTTCACGGAACCAGAGCAGACGCCATCGAGGGCATTTTTAAGCACGGGCTGGTGCCGCCCCACCCTACAGATCATAACGATGATTGGGCGAGGCGGCTCAGCGGGCACAGCCATCAGGCGCTGGTCTACCTCAGCACCTCGCCGGTGGCCGGCAAAGGAGGCGATCCGGTCTCCTTCGCGCTGGGCTGGCCTGGGCGGAACTGGCGTTATCCCCGAAAGCTGCCTGGCTATGTGGTGGTCATCGACCTGCCCAGCGAGGCACTCCACCTGATCCACGCCGTCATCCCCAATATCGAGCTAGGGCGCTTCATCCAGACCCACCAGACGCGAGGCTTTTTCCAACACAAGGTGGCATTCACCCAGGAGCGCCGCCCGCTCTCGCTCTCCAACTGGTGCGCCTTCTCCTGGCTGGGGCAGTATCTGCGGGATGCCGGCGTCCCGCTGGAGGCTGAGCCGCTCAACGAACTGCTCCGGCTGGAGGTAACCTATCGCTCACCCGATCTGCCGGCTGACCTGACGCCCCAACGCTGGCGCGCCTTCCTGACAGACTATCTGCACCTGATGGAGCATCAGGCCGCTGACCTGAAGGGCGAGCAGGAACTTCAGCGCCAGCAGCGGCGGCTCTTTCGCACCTACCACCTGACGCTCCCGGCGGACACCCTCGAAGATTCCCACAGCGCTCGCTGCCGGCTGTGTCTGGAAGCGCTCTTCAGCTATAGCTACCGCGTCGAGGGCTTCGAGTCCTATCCGCCCTTGCGCGCGTTCCTGAGCGAGAAATCGAGCCGGGCCAAACAGCAGCCGCTCGCTGAGAACACGGCGCTGGCGCCCTATCTCATTCCAGACAACTCCGCCAATGGCCGGATCGTCTACCACCTGGCTTCGCTGCTGCGCGTGGTGGCTGCCCATACCGCGCCCTTTCCAGAGGCCGAGCTGCGGCGCTTCTGGTTGGAACGCGACCCCACCTGGACCTGGCCGCAGTGGTATCGCGCCTTTCCTGCCGGGCGCTGCGCGCTGCCCAACCTCTGGCGGCCCTCCTATGGCCGGGAGTTCAGCGAGCGCAGTCTGAAACAGGGCGATCAGCAGGCGCTCACCGGGCCGATCCCGCGCGACTATATCCTGGGAGCGATCCAACTGAGCGATGGGGAGAAGCTGCTGCCGCATCTGCGCCCAAACCGTCACCAGGGCGAAACGCTCAGCACCCGCCTCTGGCGCCTGGCACACGACCTGCGCGCCCGCTATCAGGGCAAGCCGCTGCTGGCCTAGCGCGCGCACTCTGAAAGACGCGCTGGCAG
>CAZFWN010000093.1:18063-20464 GCA_964522745.1 uncultured Ktedonobacterales bacterium | reverse complement strand
AAGGCAGTCAGTTAATACAGGAGGGTTCGCTGTTGCCGTGAACCCTCCACTCTTGCAAAAGAAGCATTACCATGCGAGATACCCAATTGGCGGAGATGCTCACACTCAGTCGCTGGGATCAACTCGACTCGCCAGCCCAGGAAGAAGCAGCCTATGCCGTTGCTTCCCGATTGCCTGAACCGTTTCGCTTCGGTGGCCTCGAACACCACGAACTAGGCCAGCAGCACCATCGCGTGGCCTTCTTCATCTGGAACGAAGCTCGCTTTGCCTTGATTCCCGGTGGCCTAGCCACCTTGGGCTATGCTCCTGGCAGCTTTTTCCCCACTGAAGCTCAGTTGCAAAGTTGGGAAGAAACCCGCAGTGAGTTTTCAAACATAGCACTGAAGTTTCCCACAATTGAAAGCTATCTTGAGGATGTTCTTACCCCGCTTCGCCAGGTAATTTTGCAGCCCTTCTTGTTGGAAGTTGAGGCAACTGGAGGTATACGCCGCATCTACAAAGATGGTCAGCTAACCCTTAAGAATAAGCCCATTCGCGTGACTCACTCACAAGTACAGGAGCGCCTTGCTCAAGAGGGCCTTCGGTTTCCAACCTCGGATGAATGGGAGTATGCCTGTACAGCAGGCGCACGTACGCTCTGGCGCTGGGGGGATAACTGCCCTATGATCTATACACCCAGACCTCGTCCAAAACCAGTAGAGTGGGATTTGCATTTGCGCCCCAATGCCTTTGGGTTGCTGATTGGTGATCAGTCCTCTGACCACGAATTCACTGCTGAGCTAGGCGTGTTTCGTGGAGGAAGTAGCACGATTTCAAGTGTCTTGCCAGGACGGTTTGTGGAGTGGCTAACTCTAGCCTCATCCTTTGAGATAAAGTTTCTTCGCCACCCTGACAGGTCTTATTGGTATCGCATCAGGCGCGCGTATTCACTCTTTCAATAGAAGCGAGCGGAGGGTTCTTGCTCTCGGAACCCTCCGCTCATTATTTCACCTCTGCTCTGACGAGCAGCTTATGTTTGCTTACCAGGCGTTTTCCCGTACATATGCCTCAAGCTGCTCCAGGCACGCCGGCATATGCTTTCTGCCAAAGCCAATCCTGAAATGCTGCTCTTGATCGCCGTAGGCAGTGCCAGGCAGGAGCAGCACACCCTTTTTCTGGACCAGATCAGCGCAGAAGGATTCGATGCCCTGCCCAAGCAGCAGGCGCGGAAACGCAATTGGTCCGGCTTTGGGAGGCTGCCAGGCAAAGACATGGGCATAGCGCGCAAAGAATTCATTCAGCAGGGCCAGATTATCCTTGATAATCTGCCGATTGCGTTGCAGCAGGGTGTTTTGATGGCGCAACGCAACTCCAGCCAGAAACTCGCTGGGCGCGCTGTTACAGATCGAAAGATAATCTTTGTAGCCAGCCATCCGCTCATAGATGTCCCAATCTCTGGTTGCAATCCAGCCGATACGCAGGCCGGCCAGACCGTAGGCTTTCGACATTACCCCTAAAGAGATGGCTCGCTCATAGAGATCACAGGCAGAGGGCAGCCGGTCCTGCTCGTCATACTCCAGCCCGCGATAGACCTCATCAGAAAAGAGCAGGCAATGATGGCTCCGGGCGATCTCGATAATTGCGCGCTGCGTCGCCCGGTCCATCAAATAGCCAGTGGGATTATGTGGGCAGTTGATGACAATGGCCCTGGTGTTTGCCCGCATCTGGCGCTCCAAGAAAGCCACATCCAGCGCCCAGCCATCCTGCTCGCGGGTCTGCCAGGGCGTGACCTTGCAGCCTATCGAGCGGGCAATCTCGGCCAGTGATTGATAGCAGGGTGTCTGGACGATGATGTGATCGCCTGGCTCAAGCGCGGCGTTCATAAAGACAAAAATTGCCTCTTCTGCTCCAGTATGCACCAGCACCTCGCCAGGGTCGATCTGCTCATAGAGTCTGGCAATCTCTGCTCGTAACTCAGGATGTCCCTGAGACTCAGTATAGCCAAGCCATAAGGATTGAAACGACTCCTGAGCCTGCGGCTCCAGGCGTAGAAGCTCCTGCACAGAAAGCGACTCACAATCAGAGGAACACAAGAGGTAGGCAGCCTGGAATTCGTAACGCGCGAAAAAGCGCTCAAGTTGAAACGGTGGAAGGCGCATAATTTACCATCTCTCCCAATGCACGACTTCCTCAAGCGGTTTACGCCCACCGGGTCTGGAGACAGCAGGCTGCTGGCCGTGCTGTGGATAACCAAATGAGAGCGCAATGGCAAAGTGGAGGTCGCTGGGCACGCCCAAGATCGCCTTTGCTCGTTCTGGTTCATAGATCGAGGCAATACAGGAGCCGATGCCCAACTCCCAACACATCTGGTATACTCCGACCTGATAGAAATGTCCCCCAGAGAGGCTTTGTGGGGTTTTCC
>CAZFWN010000093.1:3391-17963 GCA_964522745.1 uncultured Ktedonobacterales bacterium | reverse complement strand
TGGTATACTCCGACCTGATAGAAATGTCCCCCAGAGAGGCTTTGTGGGGTTTTCCTCCTCAAGCGGGAGCGTGCTGGCGCGTCAGGTTATTGACGATCTCTGCCGCGCGGTCAATCTGATCGAGGTCGGGGATGCACGGCCAGAGGATGACCTCATCCATGCCGATCTGCAAACGGGCTTCGATGGCCTGCCGCACCGCCTCCGGGGTAGCAGGCAGGGATTGCGCCATGCCTTCGGCCATCGGCCCCAGAAAGGTGTAGTAGTGTTTGATATACTGGCCGGCGCGCTCCAGGGCATTGGGGCCAAGGCCAAAATAGAAGGCACCCACAAAGCGTGGCTTGCCAGGTCGGCCCGCCTGTTTCCAGGCATCCTCGGCCTTGTTATAGAGTTCCAGCGCCTGCGCCGGACCGCCACCGCCGGCAATATAGCCATCGCCCCAGCGCCCGACGCGCTGCACCGCCTCTGGTGAGTAGCCGCCGATCAGGATTTCCGGCCCGTTAGGCGAGACGACCTGCGGACCAATCGGCCCAATGTTTTCGCCTGCCGGCTGCCCTGACCAGACGCGCCGCATGAGCGTCAGTTCTTGTTCAAAGATGCGCCCGCGCTGATTCATCGAGACTCCCGCTGCCTGGAAATCATCGTCGCGGCCACCAATGCCCAGGCCCAGCGTCAGCCGGCCACCGGAGAGCGCGTCAATGCTCGCTGTCTGTTTTGCCAGCATGGCAGGGTTGCGCAGCGGCGCCAGCAGCACACTGGTGACCAGGCGAACGCGCTCGGTCACGGCAGCCACCGCCGCCAGGGTAATAAGCGGTTCGTAGTTCGGATAGACCACGCGGTCAAGAACACTGAGGCTGGAAAAGGGACCAGCCTCAGCTTTCCTGGCCCAATCCAGAATCAGTTTGCCGGGCACGCCAGGCATCGTTGCCGGGAGACCAATACCAATCTTCATGCTGCCTCCAAAACGTGTGCTTCTTCGCTGTCGGTAACTTATTAAGGGTAGCCTTTAGAAGTGTATCACCTCGCGCCTGATAGTTCTATCCAGGAGGTGTGGCAGCCTCGTGGTAACTGCCGGGGTCAGGGCCAGGATAAAAGCCATGTTGCTCATCAAGCACCTGATAGAGCGTTTCCTGAATCAAGGCCGAGGAATCGAGGAAGTGCTGGTGGATGGTTTCTATCCAATTGCGATAGCGCTGCGAGGCTTTGTACGCATCCATATCGCTTTCGGAGGCGAAGACCTGAAAGACGGTCAGGGTGCGCTCGCCAAACTCGCGCATCACATAGAAGGTCTGGCAGCCCTGAATAGCACAGATTTGGGGAAGCACATCACGTTGCAACCACTTTTCAAAAGCCAATTCCTGGCCGCCACGAACTGGATAGCGAGCGACTTGCGCAATCATGCGTAGCACCTCCTGCACGAACTTGGGACGACATCAAGCGCGAGCAGTGCGGCTGCAAGTTTTATGCCTCTTGAGAGTTGCACTCAGCCGGCGATAGCAATAACCAGGATGCCGGAGAAGATGAACAGCGCGCCAATCGTGCGCAGCAGACCAAACGACTCATCCAGCCACCACCAGCCGGCCAGCGCGGCAAAGACCACGCTGATCTCGCGGATGGCCCCCGCATAGCTGACACGCGCAAGAGAGTAGGCATGCAGCACCAGCAGAAAGGTGACCATCATCAGGACACCGACGATCACAATGCGCGGCCAATTCGCGCGCCATTCAGCGAACATAGCACGCCGACCATAGCGCGCCAGCACCGCCGGGGCCGTCAGCACAGCAGAAAGGCCCAGCACCAGCACGGTATAGGGCGAGGGGTCGGCAAACTTGACAGCGGCGCCATCGATGACAGTATAAATGGAGATAAAAAAGGCAACGGCTAGCGCCGCAAGCAATGCCCCAACGCCAACAGTAACCTTGCCCGTCTTCCGGCTGGTGGACCAGCCGCCGCTGCCAACCACCATCAGGCCCAGCAGCAGCAGGCCAAGGCCGGCCAGTCCTCCCGGCGTGGGGCGCTCACTGAGGAAGATGGCCGCCCAGACGGCCAGGAAGGCCGGCGCGGTGCCACGCGCGATAGGGTAAACCAGCGAGAAATCGCCCAGCTTATAGGCCAGCGTGAGGGCGACAAAATAGGCCGCCTCAGCAACAGCGCTGCCCAGAATGTAGGGCCAGACACGCTCCGGCAGCGCCGCGCTCAAAACGACGAGCGGCGTAAAGCAGAGTACGCCCACCACCAGCGCCCACCAGGTAAAGATTTGTTTTTCGCCCGCCCGTTTGACTAGCAGGTTCCACCCTGCATGCAGCACCGCTGCAAACAGCAACAAGCCAAGCGCGCTGAGTGGCATGGGCGATCTCCTGGTTTTTTCTCTAGGCTCTTTCAAGGGGATGGGAAAGCGCGCTTCCCACGCAGAGATAGTATAGAGTATGTAGCAAGGGTGCCACCAGAAATCCTAGCGAAATAGGTTGACATTCGCGCTTGCTGGTCCTAGTATACACGACACGAAGATGCTGCCCTCCAGCCACAGGGCGCAGGTTGTTTCCTTCTACTCTGTTTCTACTCTGTTTTGAAAGGCAGCAGGCGACGATGGCCCAGAAGCCCCAACCATTACGTCATTTAAGCGGACATAGCGATCTGGTCCAGAGCCTCGCCATCTCACCTGGCGGCCAGCTTCTCGCGTCGGGAGCGAACGATCATGCCATCCGGCTCTGGGATGTAGCAACCGGCGCCTGCTTGAACACGTTGGATGGGCACGAGGGCAATATCCTGGCGTTGGCTTTTGCGCCAGATGGCCGGATGATTGCCTCCAGTGCCAGCGACCATAGCGTGCGGCTCTGGAATGTGCGCAGCGGCGCGCTGCTGCGTCTGATTGAGCAGCCAGAGATGGATGAGGCCATCGAAACCAATGTTTGGGGTCTGGCTTTTTCGCCGGATGGCTCTAGTCTGGCGTCGGGGGCAAACGACAACTGGGTGCGGCTGTGGCGGCCAAAGACCGGCAGGCTGATTGTCGAGATGGGCAACCACGATGACGAGGTCAACTGCGTGGCGTTCGCGCCGGATGGCCGGCTGCTAGCATCGGGGGCGAACGACGAGACGGTGCGATTGTGGGATCCAACCCAGCGAGCGGTGCTACGTGTGCTGGATGGGCACTTTGGCGGGGCAAATAGTCTGGCCTTTTCGCCAGATGGCCGGCTGCTAGCCGTTGGCTCAGCGGATTATCTGGTGCGGCTCTGGGATCCAGCAACCGGCGAGTTGTTGAGGACGTTGGAAGGGCATGAAGAGTTGGTGCGCAGCGTCATCTTTTCTGCTGATGGCTCACTGGTGATCTCGGCCAGCCATGATGGAACGGTGCGGCTCTGGCACCCAGAGACCGCTCGAAATCTGGCCGTGCTGGATAGCTTTGGCAGCGCCGTCAACGCGGTGGCTTTTACGGCCAAAGATGCCCTGCTGGTCACCGCGTCAAACGATCCGGTGGTGCGACTCTGGCGCTCCGGCGACATGCTCAGCGCTTGATATTGCCTCATTCTTGCCGGCAGGGACGCTGGTGCTACGCACCCCTCTTAATACGAGACGCCGGGGCCAGTGGGCGGGCGCTGATAGAGCGTCGGCTGCTCATCCTCTGGGAGCGCCTGCGGGTCGAGTGTGCCAGAGCGATAACTCGTGATTGGCTGAGCCGGCTGCTGCTGAGCAAAGCCGTTCCCAGAAGCGGTGAACGCTGTAGCTGGCGCGTTCATTGCTGCCGGCCCGGCAGCCGGCGCGGTGGTGCTGCGTGTGGCACGCCGGCGCGCACGGCGAACCTCTAGAATCAGGCCGAGCAAGAGGGAAAGCACCGCCAGCCCATCCAGTACCCATTCATACTTATAGGCACCAAAGAGGAACTCGATCCTGATCGCCGCAACGTTCCTCCCGCCATAAAAGGTATGCGTGCTGAGGTAATGCAAGAGGAAGCGCGTCGGCGAAAGCAGGCGCTCCATCACCAGCAACAACGCGGTTATCCCACACCACAAGAAGATAGGCCGACGGGTGGAGCGGGCGTACCACAAGGCAACGAGACCTACCACCAACCACAGGGCAGCCAGCAGGAATGCCGGCCAGTATGCGAGCGCTTGACCAAGATAGCGCATGCGATGCCTCCAGAAAGAAGACGGCTAGTTAGCCGAAAGGCCAACGACAACTGCCAGTGCATAGTGATGGGTGTGGGTAATACTCACATCAAGATGCACCAGCCCCAGGGCAGCCGCGCGCGCAGCGGCATCGCCGCGCAGATGCAGCGTGGGCTTGCCGTTGGGCTGGCGCAGGATTTGCATATCGCGCCAGGCGGCCTGCTCACCGATGCCGGCGCCAAGCGCTTTCGCGCAGGCTTCTTTCGCCGCAAAACGCCCGGCCAGCCAGGTGATGCGGCGACGGCTCTCCTGCAATTCTGCATCAGTAAAAATACGCTGCAAAAAGCGCGCGCCAAACCGCTCAACCGTCTGGGCGATGCGCTCGATTTCTACCAGATCAACACCAACAACAACGCCAGGCAGGCTAGCAAACGAACCTGGGGGCAGAGCCGCTTGCGAGCGGCTCTGCCCCGATAACACCTGCTCTCCCGTAGAGCGCTCCAGGTATTCTGGTTCATTGGCGTGCGGACCGGTCATGACTATCCCTCTATAAGAGACCAGCGGTTGGAACCGCCAGCCACACTCAGGACTTCGCCTTGGGCAAAGCGCCAGAGATAGTGGCATGGGCAGCCGCGCCATTGCCATTCTGCGCGCTTTGCATCCCCGGCACTGGATTGCCAGAGGCACGGCCCATGCCCCGATAGGTGAAGCCCAACCGCTGCATCTCTGCTGGCTGGTAGAGATTGCGCCCATCGACCAGGATGGGCCGGCGCATACTGTCGCGGATGCGCAGCATGTTCAGCGATTTGAACTCATTCCACTCAGTCACCAGAACCAGCGCGTCGGCGCCCTCGGCAACCTCATAGCTGGTCTTGCAATAGGTCACCTCCAGGCCACGCATAGCCTGCTGTGCCGTTTCGGTGGCGACAGGATCATAGGCCCGTACAGACGCACCCTGCGCCAGCAGCCAGCGGATAATATCAATCGAGGCCGCCTCGCGCATATCATCGGTATTGGGCTTAAAGGCCAGACCCAGAATGCCAACCACCGTGCCGCGCAGGCCACCCAACAGCGATACCAGCTTATCGACGACCAGCCGGCGCTGGTCCTCATTGATCTCCATCACCGCGTTGAGCAACTGTGGATGCAGCCCCGCCTCTGCGCCCATATGGGCCAAAGCTTTGACGTCTTTGGGAAAGCATGAACCTCCGTAACCGAGGCCGGCGTCGAGGAAGGCGCGGCCAATACGGTTATCGTAGCCCATACCGGCGGCCACTTCTTTGACATCGGCGCTCAGCCGTTCACAGATGCGGGCGATCTCGTTGATAAAGGAGATTTTCGTTGCCAGAAAAGCATTAGAGGCATACTTTATCATCTCCGCCGTATAAATATCGGTAATGACCATGCGCGCGCGCAGCGGCAGATATAACTCGGCAACCAGGTTGGCAGCATCGCGGTCAGTAGACCCCAGCACGACGCGATCTGGCTGCATGAAATCCAGCACCGCCGCGCCCTCGCGCAAAAATTCGGGATTAGAGACCACCGAGAAGCGCACATCCGGCTGCTTGAGGTTCTGGCGAAGGACGTTGGCGACAATATCGCCAGTGCCGACGGGCACCGTGCTTTTGTTAATCACGACGGCATAATGATCGAGATGCTGCGCAATGGCGCGGGCCGCGCCCTCGACGTATTGCAGATCGGCGCCGTGCCCATCCTGGCCGGTGGGCGTGCCGACGGCGATAAAAATAAACTCGGCGTTTGCCAGACCTTCGGTATAGTTGGTGGTAAAGTGCAGCCGGTCCGCCTGGACGTTGCGCTCCACCAGTTCGCCCAGGCCAGGCTCATAGATGGGCAAAACGCCAGCCTTGAGTTTTTCAATCTTCTCAGCAATGATGTCTACACAGGTGACTTGATTGCCCATATCAGCCAGACACGTGCCGGTCACCAGGCCCACATACCCTGTGCCGATGACACAGATATTCCTCAAATTGTTTCCTCCTCACAGCAGGTAACGCTTTGGACACTCTTCGTCTATGTGTAACGAATCGCTCGTATCCGCGTCACCTGATCCCGGTCAAATAGACTCACTTTTCTCAGCGTGAGTGCTTTCTTTCTTCTTCTGCAAAGCAGCGTGGCCCCTATTATAGAGCCTGTTGAGCCAAGAGGCAACAGTGATGAGAAAAAAGGCATAGGCGGGCAGCGATGCCAGGGCAATTGCATAAACAATGCCAGGCGCGCAAATTGACAAGAAGGGGTAGCTGGGTCATAATGGCGGTGACGAGAGGTATACATAGGCTGGGGATACCCCTCGACAATACCCAGCCGGGAGGATGGCTTATTCTATGCCTGCTTTTTCATCCGCACTTTCTTATATTGTCATTAACATCGATCCCGTCTTCAATATCGGCCCGCTGGCGATCCACTGGTATGGGCTGGCCTATGTGGTCGGCATTAGCGTCGGCCTATGGGCCATCTTGCGCTATGCCCGGCGGCTGGGGCTGGACTCGGAGATCGTCTATAAAGTCTTCTGGTGGGCCGCGCTGGCCGGCTTAGTTGGTGGGCGGCTGTATTTCGTCATTCAGCAGCCCGATCTGGTGAATAATTATCTCAAGAACCCGATCAATATCATCGCCGTCTGGAATGGCGGTATGGCCTTTTTTGGCGCCATCTTCCTGGGCATCGCCACAGTAGCCTACGTCTCCTGGCGCAAGAAGTTGCCCGTCTGGCTGGCAATCGATATTGCTGCCTTCTTTGCGGCGGTTGGGCAAATTTTCGGGCGCTTTGGCAATCTGGTCAATGGCGACATCCTGGGCTATCAAGCGGGAACGCTGTCGCCGACTGCCCCTGACACCTGCCTTAACAACGCCCCTTGTCTTGGCATTGTTTCGGACCCGCATATTCTGCCCTGGGCGACGGTGTACGCCAATCCGCATTCGTTTGCTCCGCTGCTGACACCCTTTCAGCCAGCCGCCGCCTATGAAATGCTGATGAATATTCTCCTGCTGGCGATTTTGTTCCCGCTGCTGCTGCGGCTGCCACGCATCAAGATGGGGTTGGTCTCGCTGATCTATCTGGCAGGCTACGCGATTAGCCAGATTGTGGTCTTTTTCTTCCGGGGCAGCGAGCCGATCACGCCGTTTCTGGGCATTACTGTCTTTAAGCAGGCGCAATGGACCGGCATTGTTGTGCTGATTTTGCTGATCCCTTATTACCTCTTGATGCAGCGCACCTCACACGCATGGACAAGAGAAGAAGCCAAGGCCGTCAATGCCGCGCTGGCACAGGCGACCCATCGCCCAGCCGAGCAGCAGGAGCGCGAACCAGGCGAAGCAGCGCTGGCGACGGCAGGCGCAGGGAGCATCTCAAGCAAAGAGCATCATACAGTCGAGGAGCATGAACCACCTGCACACGAGAGCCATGCAGGCCACAAGCACGAGAACGCTCCAGAGGCGGAAGGTGATGGAGAAGCGACCAAAGCGGCGCTGGCGGAGCAGGGCGTAATCACCGAGTATGATGAGGCATTAGCTGCCGAACTGCGCACCGAGGGCATTGAGGTTGCGCCTTCCCAGACAGAAGAGGCTGAGCAAGCCGCTCCTGAGGGTGAGCAGACGCCTGCCAAAAAGCCACGCGCCCGCGCGAGCAGCAATGGCACGCGGAGCGCCAGACCAGGGCGCAGCAGCGCCAAGAGGTCTGCTGAGGACTAAAGCGTGGTCGCAGGGAACGCGCACGAGAACCAATACCATTTGCGCAGAGGGGGCCAGCATGGAAAAGCACACGTTCCGCGATACACTAGCAGAGACCTTCAGCGGGAGCGAGGTAGAGCGAGGCATCAAGCTCGGCATCCTTGCGGGGCTGCTCGCGCTGTTTATTTTGTTTGGCTCAGGCGCCTTGCAGCGCCAGAGTTCAGCACCAGTGAACCTGGATAGCGGACAAATCGTGCCGCTGATTCTTATCTTTGCCGTTGGATTGCTGGCACTCTTCCTGGGGATGGTGCTGGCCTTTTATTCCGGGCTGAGCGCGCCGGAAGCGAAGAGTGGGGATGCTGGTAGGGCTGGTCTGCTTTCTGGCGCGATTACGATGCTGCTGTTCTGGGTAGGGCAAACCATCTATGGCGTCGTATCCGCCGCCCAATCGCCGGGTGGGGTCCAACTGGATAGCTTTGTGAAGACAGCCATCGTGCGTGCCATCGCCTTTTTTGTCTTTGGCGGACTTTTTGGCTGGTGGGGCGCACGCGCAGCGGCGCGCAGGTCGCGCTCGATCCTTTCGCCGCCGACGAGCATCACGCTCAGCGCGCTCAACGCGGCGGCTTCCTCAACAGCGCCAACCTCCGCCCCTGACTGGGCCAGCAACGCGGCGCAGCCGACAGAGCCAGCGCCGGACGAAGCCTCTGAGGTGATCGCATACGCAGAGGTGCCAGAAGACCAGACCCATCAGGATCAATAGCAGGCATGTGTGCGCAGCAGAAGAGAAGGCAAGAGACCTGAGAAGGGCCGGCATCCCTTCTCAGGTCTCTTATAACCTGGCCCCCGAAGTAAACGGGTCCAGGCAGTCCAGCAGTTGATTGACATCGAACGGCTTGGCAAGATAGCCCTCCACCTGGAGATCGCGCGCCTGTTCGAGCTTTTCCCCTGCCGACATCAAGATAATTGAGCAATGCTGGCGGATTGCCGGGCGTTCGCTGAGATGGCGGCATACTTGCCAACCATCCATGATAGGCATCATCAAATCCAGCAGGATAATGCGCCGCGCCCCATCCTCCAGCAGCGCCAACGCCTCACGCCCATCGCGGGCCGTTTCCGTCCGAAAGCCTTCGAGCGAGAGAACATCCACCAGCATCTTGCGGATGGCGGCATCATCATCGACAATTAACACAGATGGTGCCGCATCGCTCCCGGTCTGAGCAGAGGCAACGGGATGAAAAACTTGCATAATTGCACCTCTTTTACCACACACAGAGACGCTCTCCATCACCCCACGTCAGGCTGCCTCCAGCGCTGCGCCGGACCAGCACCACAGGCATCCCCCGCCCCACACGTTGTGTACAACGAACGAGGCGCCTGATCTTCACCCGCCCCAGGAAGAAGTGCTTTTTCCGTTGCCATCCGTCGGTGGCGGCATGAGCGGCAGCGCAAAGCTAAAGGTCGATCCCTGACCAGGGGTACTTTCTACCCAGATAGTGCCGCCCATCGCGGTCAAATACTGACGGCAGATATACAGGCCCAGCCCGGTGCCGCGCACCGGCGTGGTCAGCGAGCGTTGCAGTCGGACAAATTTCTGGAAGAGCTTTTTCTGATCGTCGGGCGAGATGCCTTCGCCGCGATCAACAACGCTGAAGACGACGTAGCCAGCGCCGGGCGCGCCGGCGCTGCCATCGACGGGTAGCGCGCCAGAAGAAGCGGAACGGGCCGGGCGGTTGGAAGGGTTCCCCGCCGGCATAGGAGGAAGCGGCGTGCTGATGGTGAAGGCAGCAGGGGGCCGCAGCGCGGCGCTGGCCGTATTTGATGGTTTGACAGGAAGCGCCGATTCTGGGGGCGTAAACTGGCTTTCAATGCGCGCAAGAAAATCGATGGGACTAGAGGAGGGTGAGTATTTGCCAGCGTTGACGAGCAGGTTCGTCATCACCTGACGCAGCCGCTCCTGATCGGCATAGACCCAGAGGCCATCGGGTATCTCCATATGAACCGGCTGCAAGATGTCGGGCTGGATGAGGGCCAGCGCGCTTTCGGCCAGCGGGCGCACCTCGACTGGCTGCGGGCTGAGCGAGAGCTTGCGGGAATCAAGCCGCGAGGCATCCATCAGCGTCGTAACCATGCCGACCAACTGCTGCGCGGCGCGAGTGATTTCAGTTGAGAAGCGCAACGCCTGGTCTGGCGTCAGGCGGGCGCTGTGGCGCTGGAGCAGCGAGGCGTAGCCATGAATGGCGCTGAGCGGCGTGCGAAACTCGTGCGAGGCCGTCACGATAAAGTCGTCCTTCAGCCGGTCCAACTCTTTTTGCTGCTCTAGCGCCTGTTCCAGATCGGTGTACAGGTTGGCATTGTGAATAGCAACGGCAGCCTGGCCGGCCAGGCCACGCAGCAGAGAGATTTCTTCCGGCTCAAAGCGATGGCGCTCTCCAGGGGTATAGACCGTGAGTACGCCCAGCATCGCTTCTTGCCGGGCGATAGGCGCCAGCAGGATAGAATGAATATCAAAGCGGCGGTAAACCTCACCCAGCCCGGTTTGAGATTCACGCTCCTCATCCACTTCATCAAGCAGCAGGTGCCCACCAGCCTGAAGCACATGCAGCATCTCATCGGGAAGTTCAAAGCAGGCTTCTTCCAACGTTGAGAGACCCCAGGCATGCAAGTGGCCCTCGTTGGCGTTCGAGGCACGGGCCACGATGGTCCTGCCATCCTCTTGAAAGAAGAGGACGGTGCAGACCTGCGCCGCTGTAAGCAGGTTGACCTGATTCACCACATTCTTCAGGATTTCATCGATATGCAGGCTGGCGTTGAGGGTACTCATCGCGTTGTTGAGCGCGGCCACCTGGCGCTTGCGATTTTTGGCCTGCTCTTGCGATTTGGTACTGCGAACGTAGAGATCGGCATTTTCAAAGGCGAAGGCAGCCGTCTGGGCAATCGTCTCCAGCATCTCCACCTGTTCTTGCGTGTAGGAGCGCGGCTGCTCGCTGGCGACGCCCAAGGCGCCGATGATATGCTCGCGCGTGCGCGTGAAGAGGGGCACGACCAATAACGACTCAACGGGCAGGCCACCCGGCCAGCCGGCGCGCAGGAGCGCCGCGTGTTCCTGGCGCTCCTGAGGCGTGGAGATGGTGACCACCTTGCCGTCCTTGATCTGCAACCACCAGGCAGACATCTTACTTTCCCTGACATGGCGGCGCCGGGCTGCGCCCTCGCGCTCAGCAATGTAGGCGAACTCGACCTCTTCTTTTTCCTGGTGATAAAGCAGAATAGCAAGCGAGGTATTGCCCAAGACAGCGATAGCCAGTTGGTGCAATTCGGTAAAGAGCCGTTCCTGATTGAGCGTCGTGGAGAAGTGCAGCGTCGCATCATGCAGCAGGCGCACGAACCTGGCCTGACGATAGCCGGTTTCTTCCAGCCAGGCGGTTTGTAGTGCTAGCGCGACGCGATCTGCGTGCAGTTGCAGGAGTTCGGTATGCCGTTTGGTGGGAGACCAGTGCTTATCGCGCACGGCTACTGCGATGACTCCAATCACGGGCGCCGGCTCATCGGTAGAGAGCGGGAGTAACGGCTGCGGCACCCGCAGCGGCGCGGCGATATGCCAGGAAGCATCCAGATCAGGCGGCGTGATCTCCTCGCGCGGCAGCGTCCGGCATTTGACCTCAGAGAGCGCCATCGCCTGATTATGTTGCCAGATAGAGCCAAGCAGCCCCAGCCCGAATCCGTAACCTGCGGTTGAGGTGCCTGGTGCTTCTGCTGATGGCGAGTGACTAGCCTCTGTATGCTCAGTTGATGCAGATTCTCCCGTACCAGAAGCGCCAGACTGCGGGGCTGCACTGCTGGCAGCCTGAGGGAAGAGAGGAAGGGGCTGGGTCTTCTGAAATTCGAGCGATTGGTCGCTATCAAGCACAGTGGCTGGCGGAACCGAGGTATCGGCTGAACGGCCTAATGACGCCAGCGCCGTATAGTGAGCGCCCAGGACACTCTGCGCCCGCTGCGCCCGGATGATCAACTGTGTCCCCGTCGGGTCGAGGGTTGCCAGCACGCCTCCATCGGCTTGCAGCAGTTCAATGGCCGCGTCAACCGCGCGCTCGTAGAGTTGCTGATCGGTGGGAAAATCCAGCGTTTTGAGGCCGGCAGAGACCTCCAGGCTCTTTTCCGGTACGGCCTGGCGCCCTCCCGTCCGACGCAGCGCCGTTTTATGATAGCCCAGAGCGGGTCTTCCAGCGGTCTCTGACATCACGCCCTCTTTCCAACATTGGTCTCGGCCCCGACGCGCCTATACCACTTGCCGGCTATTTCTGATCACAAGCAGCGCTCGCTTGGATAGGCGGCGAGATGAAGCAATAGTGGCAGGATAACACAGCTACAGAAGCGACGCAAGACTGGCGAGCGATTTCTGTTTGACACTGCCGCCCGGCAGGGGCTATGATTACAGCATTACTCCATGATGAAGTTATTGCCAGGCAAGGCTTCATCGGTTGATACATATCAACAAGCGATGGAAGCTACAGCAGTCCCAAGAAAGGGTTGAATTCCATGACCAGTTCAGGCGCACCGGGAAACACAGGAACCACCAATCAGGCAAACGGCGCTGGAAGCCGCTTTTTTATCCACCGGCTCCCCAATGGCTTGCAGATTCTGGCCGAGCATATGCCCGACTTTGAATCGGTGGCCGTCGCCTTTCATGTGCGCACCGGCGCGCGCGATGAAGCGGACCCACGCCTGTATGGCGTCTCCCATTTTCTAGAGCATATGGTTTTTAAGGGCACCCAGAAGCGCTCGGCAGAGGAGATTAGCCTGGGGTTTAACAATATCGGCGCTGAGTTTAATGCCTTTACCTCACTGGAGCAGACTTTCTACTATGCGCGCGTGCTGGGCGAAAACCTCGCACCGGCCATCGAACTGCTGGCCGATATGATGCGTCCTAAGTTAGATGCCGGTGAATTCAGCACCGAGCGCGGTGTGATTCTTGAGGAGATTGCGCGCTCCGAGGAAGTGCCAGCGCGACAAGCCTATCGCTGGTTGATGCGTCATTATTTCGGTGAGAACCCGCTGGGGCGCGAGGTGTTGGGGTCGCGCGAAAGCATTGGGGCCCTGGATGTGGAGTGGATGCGCGACTACTGGCGGCAGCGCTACAGCGCGAACAATATGATCTTGACGGTGGCCGGCAATTTCCAGTGGGAGCAAGTGCTGGAACTGGCCGAGCGCTATAGTGCAGGCTGGGAGAGCGGCGAGGCCGGACGCGCCGCGCCGCCTTACGCGCCAGCAGCCGGACTGACAGCGGTTGCTACCAAAGAGAAGCTTCAGCAAGAGCAGTTGCTGATGGCCTTCCCCTCGCTGGGTCTGGAAGACCCGGACTACTACGCGATTGAAATGGCCTGCATGGTGCTGGGCGATGGCAGCGGCTCGCGGCTCTTCTGGAACATCCATCAGAAGGGGCTGGCCGAGGCCGCCGTTGCCGGGCTGATGGCGTTTGACGGCACCGGGCTGGTAGAACTCTACGCCACGACCAGCCCAAACAACGCGCCAGAGGTGCTGCGGCTGATGCAGGAAGAACTCAAACGTCTGGAGAGCGATGGCGTCCAGGAGGATGAACTGCGGCGCGCTAAGGACAAGCTGATTAGCCAGATCGTCCTCAACGCCGAACATACGACCAGCCGGATGCAGGCACTGCCGACGACCTGGCTCTCAGAGGGCAAACTGAAATCCGCCGCCGATGAGGTGGCCGACGTGGAAGCTGTGACGGTGGAGAAGGTGAAGCAAGCGCTGGCCCGCTTCCCTATCACCGAGAAGTTGGTGGTGGCCGCCTATGGGCCGCTCTCCGAGAAAGAACTGGGATTGCGAGCCTGAGCAGCTAGAGCAGGTGCTTGAGGCGCTCGCGGTCCACGTTGCCGCCGCTGAGGATGGCAACTACGTTGGCCCCTTCGGGAGCCTGCACCTTGCCGGAGAGCAGTGCAGCTACGCCGGCGGCGCCGGCTGGCTCGGCAAGCAGCTTGCAGCGCTCTAGAATCAGGCCCATTGCCTGGGCAAGCTCGGCATCGGAGACAAGCACAGCGTCATCCACATAGCGCCGGGTGAGCGGATAGGTCAGTTCGCCGGCGAAGGGCGCGCTCAGCCCATCGGCGATGGTATTGATGCTTTCCAGCGCCAGCGGTTTGCCGGCGTCCCAGGAACGGCGCATGGTGGGTGCGCCTTCCGGCTCAACGAGGATGATGCGCGTCTGCGGATGCTGCTCTTTGATGGCAATTGCTACACCGGAGGCCAGGCCGCCGCCGCCGCACGGCACGATGACCAGATCGGGATCGGGCAGGTCTTCCAGTATCTCCAGGCCGACGGTGCCCTGGCCGGCGATAATGCGGAGATCATCGAAAGGCGGGATGAAGAGCAGGCCGCGCTCGCGCTCAAGCTGATGGGCATACTCGAAGATGCCAGCCATGCTGGTGCCAAAGAGGATCACTTCCGCACCATAGCCGCGCGTCGCCTCCACTTTGCTGCGCACGGCGTTCTCGGCCATCACGACGGTGGCCGGGATACCCTCGGCGGCGGCGCTCCAGGCGACGGCCTGGGCGTGGTTGCCGGCAGAGACGGTGATGAGGCCGCGCCGCTTTTGTTCAGCGCTGAGGCCGGCCATCTTGTTCAGCGCGCCGCGCACTTTGAAGGCTCCAGTCTTTTGCAGCACCTCGGCCTTGAGAAAGAGTTGCACTGGCGGCACAGCCCTCGCGCCCAGCGCGTGAGCCGATAGCAGCGGCGTGCGATGTACGCGGCCCGCAATGATGCGCCGGGCTTCTA
>CAZFWN010000093.1:0-3291 GCA_964522745.1 uncultured Ktedonobacterales bacterium | reverse complement strand
GGCGCGCAGGCCGGTCAGCGCTTGCTCCAGATCGGCGCGGCGGTTGCGCGCAGCGATGCCGGTGAGCGAAACGGGCGTCAGCGCGCCGGTACTCAGATTATGCTCATAGACCTCAACCGGGCGCCCAGGGGAGCGCTGCTCCTGCGCCAGCGCGTAGAGGATATGCCGCACCTCGACGGCTGGCGGCTCATCATCATTACGGCCCAGGCGATGGCGCACCAGCCGCACCGGGCGCTGGCCCTCGCCACTGGGAAAGCGATGCGCATCCTCGACGCGATCAACCGTGACCTCAATCTGCTGGTCTCCCAGATGGACCCCTAGCTTTTGCGAGAGACGGCTGCTGGCAGCAATATTCCCTGGCGGCTGATCTGCCTCAGTTGGCGGTTCTTCAGCAGCCGCCGGCGGTGCTGGCGGAGTGAGGGCCACGCCGGACAGGTCGCTCCAGGTCTGCTCGATGACCCGCAGGCCATGCTCAAAATAGCTCTCCACGAAGGGATGCTCCAGCGGGCCAGATTGCCGCCAGCACTCGGCAAAGACTTGGCGGGCCTCATCCAGTGTCAGGGCCGGCGCTGAGGCTGCGTCCTCCTGTGATTCGGCATGCTCTTGCCGCTCAGGCATGGTGCCGGCAGGGGCGAAGCGTTCATGCAGTGCGCGCACCGTTTGCTGGACACAGCTATAGAACTGGCGATAGCCTTGCTCCTCCGGTTGCAGCCCATAGACGTAGAGATATTCGTAGCGGCGCGGGCAGCGCAGATAGGTTTCGAGTTCGGTCACGCTCAGGGCGGCGTTTGCTGGATGAGCCATTGTGGCCCCCAACGCTTCCCCTCTTTCCTCAGGCTGGAGCAGCGCGGAGCCGTCCCAGGAGACGCGGCGCAGGCGCGCCCCCAGGGAAGATTCTATATGCTGCAAGAAATCGGATGGCGCGGCCTTGCGTGTTTTGTAGCGTTCGGCGCGGCTCAAGATCAACTCGTCGCGGGCGCGGGTCAGGCCCACATAGAACAGGCAGGCTTCATCGAGCAGATGCGCGGCGCGAGCATCCTGGCGGCTGCGCGCGGTCTCATCTTCACAGAGACCCGCCGGCAGGGGCATCTTTTCGCTTTTCATCATCACCGGAAAGCGATTGTGCGCCAGGTGCGGCAGGTAAACCACTGGAAACTCCAGACCCTTGCTAGCATGCACGGTCATCACTCGCAGCATCTCAGCCGCTTCACCCTCGCCCTCTTCTGGCTCGCGGCGGCTGCCGCCATCGGAGCGCAGTTCGATGAGGACGCGCAAGTATTCTAGAAAACGCTCCCAGCGCTTATCAGCCGCTTCTTCCTCCTGGCTGGCGGCCAGGCGCTGGCGCTCCTGTATATCGAAGCGGCGCGCCAGGTCCAGCAGGCCGCGCAGATGCTCTAGACGCTGGCGCGCCGCCGGGTCAGAAGCCTGGAGTAACTGCTGCGCCAGATGGCTGTGGATAAAGAGGTAACGGGCGAGCAGAGTCCAGGTGTCGGGCGTGGCGCGCAAATCAAGCAGTATATCCGAGAGATGCAGGGCGCCAAGAAAGCCTTGCGGCGAGAGCGGCGGCAGGCGGTCCGGCTGCCAGAGCAGAACGCCAGCCGGGATGTCTTCGCGCCGGGCGTGGGCAAAGAGCGCCAGCAAATCCTCGCGTGGAATAGCGTGATCAGGCTGCACAGCGGCGCGCAGCAGGCCCATACCGCTTGGCTCAGCCAGCAGCGCCACGATTGCCAGCACATCTTTCACATCGGGTTGTTCCAGCAGACTGCCTCCGGCATTGACCGGCAGGCCGGCACGCGCCAGCGCTTCAATGATCGTGCGGGCATGTTCGCGCGTCCGGCAGAGAATCACCTGATCACGATAGGGGACGCCGCGCGCGTGGCGCTCCTCAATGGCGGCGACCAGCCCGGCCAGTTCGCTGTGATCGTCGGGCGCGGTTGCCAGGGTGATAACCGGCTCCGCTGGCGCCGGGCGCACCGGCTCCTGGCCGGTTGAGACACTGGCCTGTTCCGAGGCCGCCGGTGAGGCGCCGTTTTCTGCTTCCCGCTGCTCACGCTGCGGCAAGCGCAGCGCCGCCTCGCGGAAGGCGCCAGCGGCGGCAACAATATCGGCCAGCGAGCGATAGTTGCGGCTGAGCGGCAGCACCCGCGCGCCAGGATAATCGCGGTGAAACTGCCCAATGTTGGCGGGCGAGGCGCCACGAAAGCGATAGATGGCCTGATCCTGATCGCCAACCACCCAGATATTTGCTCGCTCGCCGGCCAGTAACTTGAGCAGCACGCCGCTGGCACGATTGATGTCCTGAAACTCATCGACCAATATCTGCTGATAGCGCTCTCGCAGATCGGCCAGAATGTCTGGGGTGGCTTGCAGAAAACGCGCAGTCAGCATGATGAGGTCGCCAAAGTCGGCATCGCCCTGGACAGCCAGCGCTTGCTGATAGACCTGATACACCAGGGCTACCTCACGCGCCTTCTCAGCCTTCAAGCGCTGCTCATCGTCTTGCGCCTGGGCCAGGTCGGCTTCTGCCAGGCGCAGATAGTCTTCTGGGGTCGCCAGTTCATCCTTGGCCCGCGAGATAGCGCCCAGCAGGGCGGCGAAATGCAGTTCAGGGTTATTGAGATGCCCATAGTGGCGCAGCGGCAGGCGGCTGGCCTGGCGGCGTAATAAGAAATAGCCATCAGGCATATCGAGCAAGGCAAAGTCCGGGCGCAGCCCAACCTGCGGCGCATAGAGCCGCAGCAACTCGGCGCAAAAACTATGAAAGGTACTGACCGTTGGCAGCGCGCTCTCCTCACCCAAGGCTTGCGCAATACGCTCGCGCATCTCGCGGGCGGCTTTATTGGAGAAGGTGAGCGCCAGCAGGCGGTTTGGTAGCATCCCCTGCTGTTCGATAAGAGCGCGCACCCGCCCGACGAGCGTGCTGGTTTTGCCGCTGCCAGGGCCGGCTACGACGAGCGCCGGCGTAGAGGCGTCGATAGCCGCCTGCTGCCAGGGGTCAGAGGGCTTTACCGGACGCGGCGCGGGTGACTCCGCCGGCGCCATCGACGCTGGCTGGCGGGAGGCGATGCTGGCTGGCGGCTCTTGCAGCAGTTCGGTCAGCCGGCCTAGCAGCGCTTTGAGGGTGATACCAAAATGAGCAGCCAGTTGCTCTGGCTCTAGCGGCGGCTGATCGGGCGTGCCGAGAAAGAGTGGACGCACCCGCTCCAGCGGAGCCAGCAGGGCGGCGGCAAAAGCATCGGCGGCGCGCTCGCGCAGGGCGCGCGGGCTGTAGGATTGTCCAGGCCGCAGCAT
>CAZFWN010000092.1:10184-20616 GCA_964522745.1 uncultured Ktedonobacterales bacterium | reverse complement strand
AGCCGCGCCTTCGTCCCAACGCGCGCCGACGGATTTACTGGCCGCAGGCCCCTAGCGCCGATTTTAATCGGCGGATTGCTAAACGCTGGAGTAGAGAGGTTTCCAGGATCATCTCTGCTCCAGCGTTGTCGTATGTGGCATATAATAGATTCTAACAGGGGGCCATCTTTTCATATATCCAGGCCAGCAATAAGGAGCCACAACGATGTCCAGCCAATCGCCGCAGGCGCTTGCTGCCCGCCTTGAGATAGTGTCGGGGCTTGCCAACAGCGCGGCATATATCACGCTGGTCATCGGCTATCTGCTCGGTATCTTGCTTGCCAGACATCTCACGGTTGGCAATTTTCTGGCTTTTACTGCCGTGCAGGTGCTTTATGTTGCCACGCTCTGGCTGCTGACGCGCTATGAGCAGACCTGTAGGCCCGTTGTGCTGACGCTCTTGATGCTGGCCCTCTTTGTCTGGACAGTCATCTCCGGCCTTCTGGCCTTCACCGGCCTCTATTGGGATTGGCTGCTCTATCTGGTCACCACCGCGCTGTATTTTACGTCGCTTCGCATCCGCACAGCACTTCTCGCAACCACTCTGCTTTATGGAGTGCTGGCGCTCAATCTGGCCTGGCTGAATCAGTGGAACTGGTCTGTAGGCATGCTTAGTAATCTGGCAACGCTGGTGCCGGCCTTTGCCTTTGTCGCCGCCTTTTCCTTGATGATGTCGCTGCACCGCCAGCAGAAAGAGCGCGCCGAGCAATTGCTGCAAGAGGTGGAGCAATCAAAACGCGAGCTGGAGGCGGCGCACGCTCAACTCAGCCGTTATGCCGAGCAGGTCGAGGAACTGAGCATCGCCCGCGAGCGCACCCGCATCGCCCGCGAGATGCACGATACGCTGGGGCACTATCTGACCATCCTGAATGTGCAGCTTGAGACGGTCAGCAAGCTGCAAGAGCGCGACCCCGCCCGCGCCGCTGCCGAGATCGCCGAAGCGCGGCATGTGGCCGCGCAGTCGATGCAGGAACTGCGCAACGCCATTACCGCCCTGCGCCTGACCGGCAGTGCGACGATCAGCCTGCCCGAAGCGCTGGCGCAACTGGCGCGAGAATTTCAACGCGCCGCTGGCGAGACCGAACTGACGCTTGACCTTGAGACCACGCTGCCGCTCGCATCTCCAGAGCTTCAGGTGATGCTCTATCGCGCCGCCCAGGAGGCGCTTACCAACGTGCGCAAGCACGCTCAGGCCAGCAAAGTGCTGGTGCGCCTGCGCTATGACGACGAGTGGCTGGAGTTGCTGGTGCTGGATAATGGCTCCGGCTCCGTGCCTGCTGCCCCGATGGCTGATGGAGATGGGAAGCCGCCCGCATCGGGTGGTTTCGGTCTGATCGGTCTGCGCGAACGGGCAGAACTGCTTGGCGGCGAGGTGAGCGCCGGCCCCGCCAGCCCATTGGGCTTTCGCGTCACCGTCCGGGCGCGTGTACCATCGGCGCCTGCTGCCGCGTCCCAGGCGCAGCTTTTGGCTGCGCAGAAGGGAGCGCGATGACCGGGCGCATTCGTGTCCTCATTGTGGATGATCAAGCCCTGCTGCGCGAGGGCTTCCGCAAGCTGCTTGAGCTTGAGCCGGATATGCAGATCGTCGAGATGGCCGGCGATGGCGAGGCTGCCCTGGCCGCCGCCGAACGCTTGTATGCCAACCAGACCCCGCCTGACGTGATCTTGATGGATGTGCGCATGCCGCGCATGGATGGCATCACCGCCATACGCGAGTTCAAAAAACGCTGGCCCGACACGCATATCCTCATCCTGACGACCTTTGATGACACCGAGATGATCTATACCGGCCTGCGCGCCGGCGCGCTTGGCTACCTGCTCAAAGACATCACCTCCGAGCAACTGGCAAACGCCGTGCGCGCCGCCTCGCGTGGCGAAGTACTCTTGCAGCCCAACATCGCCGACAAAGTCTTTGCCGCGCTGGCTCAGCCGCCCGTGCCGTCCAGGCCATCCCCTACCGCTTCTGCATTAACGGACCCCGCCGTCGAAGAACTAACCGAGCGCGAGCGCGAAATCCTCAAGCTAGTCGCCAGAGGCGCCTCCAACCGCCAGATCGGCGAAACGCTCTTCATCACCGAGGGCACCGTCAAAAACCATATGTCCAACATTCTCTCCAAGCTCGGCCTGCGTGATCGAACCCAGGCCGCCCTCTACGCCCGCGAACACCTGTTTTCATAATACACGCGTATTTGGTAACTCGAGTAACTCTGGTAACTCTTACTCACCAGGCCCCTCCGTGCCTGCGTTCATACCAGGGGCAAGAGTTACCGATACGACACGGCGGTAACTCTTGCCATTATGTCGCTGACAGCATCTGATGCTTGACGGACTGCCCCTTGCCCGGTACAATAAGCCTGGATTGCAATTTGACCAGCCCGGTACAGTATGCCTCAAGAGATACAGTGCAGTCCCAGGAAGGGTGGTTCGATGATGGCTGAACGAGAGACCCAAACACGCCGCCCGCATCGCGCAAAACGCTCTCTGCTTTCTTTCCTACTCGCCCTGGCGCTGGCTGCGGGTGCGCTTGTTGGCGTCACCGCGCCCGCCGACGCGGCTGGGCTGGCCGGACATCCTGGAGGTGACGGCTCCTCTTCAGCGCCTATGCCGCTCACTGGCTTTACTCCGCCCGCTGATGAAGGCGCTGCCATTGCCGAGATGGCGACGGTGCGCGTGGTCACGGATTATAAGTTCACCTATACGCTCGCCGGCGCTCCCGTCGCCCCGCCTCTTGGCGCGCCGACCGATGGCTACTGCACCGGAGAAGGCGTCCTGGTCTCCTCGCCCCTTCCCGACCTGCCTCCCTCCGGCACAACTCCAGCGGGCACCCTGGCGGTGCTGACGGATAACACGGTCATCAACCAAAGCGCGGCTTGTACGGGCGATTTTCCCTCCTCCCCCACCGGGTTTCTAGGCACCCGCAAGGAAAGTTTTCAGGGGGCCACGCTTTACCTGAGCAGCGCCTATAGCAGCGGTGCTGCCAGCGGGCAGACAAAAGTGATCTCCCTGGAGATCAGTGGATCGCTGACCATTCACACGATCTCTGGTGGCTCGCTCATTCTCGTAGAAGTGCCCGTGCCATCCGAAGCCGGCAAAACGTTTCGGGACTACCCAACGGTGAATCTGGCAATGCAAGCCAGCACGACGCAAGACCTGCTGGCCTTAACCAATGCTGCCAACGCCTCCTTGACCTCGAAGCAGATGAACAACGGCACCGCACCGCAAGAAGCAAAGCAGTTTTTGATGCCCCAGGCGAACGCCTACACAGGCGTGGTGCCAACAGGGACCGCTCCTGGGACACCTATTATCGATACGTCAACTGGCGACCTGACGGGGATGGTCGATGGGGCGGGCACGGTGGTGGCAGCCACGCAGGACAAAATCGATCTGTCAGTGATTACCAATTTTGCGCAATCGTGCCCCACGCTGACACCGACGCCCGATTGCCTGAGCCATCGTTGGAAACAGGCAATGGATGCCTTCTACAGCACGCCCAGCCATTCCAGTGCCCGCCCTTTGCTGAGCCAGATTGTTCGAGACTATCCCGACTTTGTCGGAGCGCAAGACTTTCTGCAAGCTGCTACTCCACCAAATCCAACACCGCAGTCCGCTAGCAAATCTGTCAACAATAGTACATTTGTTGGAGTGCCCATTGCCACTGCTGAGAAGATCGCGCTGGGGATATTGCTTGTGTTGCTGGCGCTGGTCGTCGCTCTGGCAGCGGTTATCTATGTGCGTTGGCTGCGCAAGCGCAAAACACCGCAGGGGCTTGTGGTGGCCTCTGCCGCGCCTCAGGCGGCTCCAGTGGGGCGAACGGTCATCTGCCCGTATTGCAGCGCGCCCAATAACGCCGGCTCCAGCAATTGCGTCAACTGTGGGCGCGAACTTCCGCAAGGCGTGAGCGGCGAGGGACGGGGCGGCCTCAGGCGCTCAACCTCTGGCGGCCCGCGTCTCAATCTGCCGAGCAATCCACCACCAATGGCGGCCCCAGCAGCGTCGCCGCCGCAAGACATCGCCGAGATGCCTTCACTCGTTGTGCCTGCCCGTCCGCCGGCTGAGCCGGCTCCGGCTCCAAAGCCGCCAGCGCCGACAATAGCGCTAGAGCCACCAGCACCTCCGCCAGCGGGCAAGCCGGAGCCGGTTGCCGCTGAGCCACAGCCGCCGCCGGCGTGGCAGAAAGCGCCGACGGTGGCTGGCGCTCAGGTGCCTCCTGCCGGGCCGGTGGTTTCGCCAGTCATCCCGGCGACCTGGCACTATGCCCCGACAGTGCAGAAGCCGCAGGAGAAGGCGCCGGCAGAGCGCCCGGTCTTCTGCCCGGAGTGTGGATTGCAGCAGGCGCCGGGCGCGGCGGTCTGCCCGCGCTGCGGCTTCAAGGTCGGGGAGGCGCTGACGCGCTTTCAGGGGCGCCGCTCGCAGGTGGTGCCCGCGCCCGTTCCGGCCTCTCCGCCGGCGCCGCCAGTGCAGACGGTGCGCGAGCCAGGCTATACACAGCGCGAGGTGCGCGAGGGGCGCGGCCCCAAACGGCTGCCGCCGGGCACTGAGCTACAGCGGCGCTATCGTATCGAGCGCGCAGTGGCGCAGGGCGGCATGGGCGCCGTCTATCGCGCCGTTGACCAGCATTTCAAGCGGCCCTGCGCGGTCAAAGAGATGCTTGATCACTTCAGCAAAGACGAGGATCGCGAGCAGGCGCTGCAATGGTTCGAGCGCGAGGCGCACCTGCTGCTTGACCTGCATCATCCGGCGATCCCCAGAGTCTTCGATTACTTCTCGGAAGCCGATCAGCAATATCTGGTGATGGAGTTTGTCGAGGGCCGCACGCTGGCCGAGGCGTTCAAGCAGGAGGGTCAACCGGTTGGCCTGCCGGAAGCGCGGGTGCGCGCCTGGGCCGCGCAGCTCTGCAATGTGCTGGCCTATCTGCATCGCCTGAAGCCGCCGGTGATCTTCCGCGACCTCAAGCCGGCCAATGTCATGGTCACCCGCGAGGATACCGTCAAGCTGATCGATTTTGGCATTGCGCGCTCGTTTCAAGAGGGCGGCCAGGCGACGGTGATTATGACCATCGGCTACGCGCCGCCAGAGCAGATGGAGGGCCGGCCCCAGCCGCAGAGCGATCTCTACGCCCTTGGATCGACGCTCTATCGCCTGCTCACCGGGCACGAAGCACGCGACAATCAGCCCACCATCTTTGATTTTCCGCCGCTGCGCAGCCTGCGCTCAGAGGTCAGCCCGCCCTTTGCCGAGATCATCCACAAAGCGCTCAAGAAGAATCTGGACGAGCGCTGGGCCAGCGCCAGCGAAATGGAGCAAGCGCTGCTGCGCCTGCCGCCCTTGCCGGCAGATACCGCCATGTAACAGGCCATCAGCAAGAGAGAGCAGCCAGGATGGGAAAGCGCTACATCCTGGCTGCGACTTGTGTTCTTTCCCTTTTTACCCAGGGCACGCTTTGGCGAGCAGGGACGAGCGCTGGCCTGGACCCAGCCTGCGAAGGCAAGCTTTGCGGCCCGCAGGCCCTTGGCCGCGATTTTAATCGCCAGGCACCCTGCGAGGGATGGACCGCCGTTCTACGCCCGCTGCCCTGCCTGGAGCATCTGCTTTCCTAATTGCTTGCTGATCTGCGTCACCTTCTGGGCCATCTCTTCTTCCTGGCTCAGATTCTCCTGAAGCAGCTTGACGCAGTCTTTCATGCCCATCAGGTTTGCCTTCTCGACCAACCCCTGATAGGAACCAATCTCATAGTGTTCGGTCTTGGCGGCCCCGCCAAGATCAAACATGGTCAGTATCTCTTTTGTGGGATTCTCATTCATAAACGTGTCATGCTCCTGCTTGAGTCCGGCAATGGCCTGGCAGGAGGTGCGCTTGGGCTGGGTGCCGAGCATCTGGAAACATTGCTCCAGGTTTTTCACCTGCTGGCGCGTCTGCTGCTCGTGATACTGGAAGGCGCTCTTGACCTGCCCATCGCTGGCCTCGTTCGCCATCTGTGGCAGCATCTGCAAAATGCGCTGCTCAGCATCGTAGATGTCACCAAGCTCGTGAATGAAAAGGTCTTTGATATTCTGCATTGCCATCTGCGGTACACCTCTCTTTTCCTGACTGTTCATCGAGTCATGTCGCCGCGAGCCGCTCCATTGCGGCCCGCAGCCAGAGGTGAGGAGGATGCACCATGTGTGCCAGTGGGGACGAGCTAGGCGAGAGGGACTCCGCCCGGCTAGTGGTGTTCGCTGCCGCGTACCAGCGAGGTCACCACACCAATCGAGGCAATCGCCATTGAGACGATCAGCGCGCCATGAAAGCCATTGAGGAACATCGTTTGCAGGGCTGCCAGGCGCTGCGGTGACAGGTGCCCGTTGGCGTGGATCAGGATTCCGCCGGCCTGCGAGGCGCCATAGGTTGCAAAGACGGCCCCCGCAACGGCCACGCTCAGGCTCTGGCCGATGACGCGCACGCTGGAGAGGAATCCGCTGCCGATGCCGCGCCGCTCGCGTGGCACAGACCCCATCACGGCGCTGTTATTGGGCGACTGGAACAAGCCCTGGCCGATGCCGGTTACAATCAACCGCCAGATGAGGTCAAAGATGGATGAATCGGCGTTCAAGCCGGTCAGCAGCCAGAGGCCCAGCGCCGCAATCGCCAGCCCGGCGGAACTAAGCACGCGCGAGCCAAAGCGGTCTGAAAGCCAGCCGCTCAGCGGGGCCACCACCGAAACGGTCAGCGGCACCGGCGTCAGCAGCAGCCCGGCGGTCAGCACGTTGAACCCGCGCAGTTCTTCCAAATAAAATGGCAGCAGGAAACTGACGGCGAACAGCGCGAGGAAGCTGAGCAGGCTGCTGACGTTGGCCGCCGTGAACAGGCGATTGTGAAAGAGGCGCAGATCAACGATAGGGTCCACCACGCGGCGCTCGATGAAGACAAAGCCGGTCAGCAGCACCAGCCCGCCGGCAAAGAGTCCGAGGATCAACGTCGAAGTCCAGCCGCTCTCCTGCCCAAAGGAGAGGCCGAGCATGACGGCAATAATGCCGGCGGAAAGCACGACAGCGCCCAGCGGATCAAATTTCTGCCCAGGCTGGAAGTGCGCCCGCTCTTTGAGTACGATCCAGGTGAAGATCAGGCCCGCGATCCCGATGGGCAGGTTGACGTAAAAAATCCAGCGCCAGGTCAGGCTAGAGGTAATCAGGCCGCCGATGGTTGGGCCAGCGCTGATGCCGATGGCAACTACCACCGCATTCAGTCCAAGCACCCGCCCACGCTCGTTTTCGGGGAAAGCGCGGGTCAGCATGGCCGTGCTGTTGGACATCAGCAGCGCGCCGCCGATGCCCTGAAAGGCACGGAAGATGACCAGCAGCAAGAGCGTTGGCGCCGCGCCACACAGCGCCGAACCCAGCGTAAAGACGATCAGGCCCAGCATCCAGAGGGGCTTGCGCCCGAACATATCTGCCAGCCGTCCAAAGGTCAGCAAGACACTGGCGATGCTGACCAGATAGGCGATGACCACCCATTCGACTAGCCCATTCAGGGGAACCTGGAAATAGGTGCTGATGCTGGGGAGACTGATATTGACGATGCTAGAATCGAGCGTTGCCATGAAGATACCGATAGCAACAATGCCCAGCACCGCCCATTTATTCGTGCCTTGCTCTTCAGCAGGCGAGATGACCTTTTGGGGGGCTTGCTGGCTCCCGGCCTCTTCATCACGTGGCAGTGTCGCTGCTCCTTCAGGAGAGTGCTGCTGCACGGCTTTGTCTTCTTTGCTATGCTTTGTCTGACTCATACTGGTGGTAAACCGCCCAGCTTGGTTATGGTTGCGCTTTGCCCCTTCATAACGTATGTATGAGGCATTACGTGTGTATCATATGGTAGGACATCTGTGCAGTGTACGTCAAGGTAAAGGTTTCTGCTACCATGAGTAGTGTAGGCCAAAAGCGGGCGCATCACATCCTGCGATGGGCCAGATCGTGTCCTGTCCGGAAGGACAGCCTGGACAACTCAGACGGATCGGACAGGGGGAGCGCGACATGAAGAGCATGCGACAAACAGGGGCAAGTCGGGCCAGACAGAGGGCGATCCCATCGGTGGTGCTGACTGGTGTGCTGGCGCTGGTGACGCTGATGATTGCCGGCTGCGGCAATGCAGACCCGCCAATCCATCGCACCGGTCCGATCTGGACGCCATCTGGCTCGCCGACGGCAGTATCATTGCAGGATGGCTCCTGGCCTGGATTTGACGTTGACGCGGCTCGCAGCGGCATCAATCCCGATGAGAAAGCGCTCACTCCGACGACGGTTCGCGGCCTGCGCCGCTTCTGGAGCGTTTCCTTGCCCGCCGTTGCCGACTCCACGCCGGTACTCATCCCGCATCTGAACCTGCCGAATGGCACCCAGCGTGATGTCCTCTATCTCACGACTAAACCTGGCAGCCTCGTCGCGCTGGATGCCTCGACGGGCGAGCAGTTATGGGTGGCAAATACGCAAGGGCCGCGCTACACGACCTCTTCGCCCCTGGCCGATGCGGTGCGCGGGCTGGTCTATAGCTATGGGCTGGATGGCAAGCTGCATCAATATAAGGCTGCAACCGGCCAGGAGGTGACAGGTGGTGGCTGGCCGGTGCTTATCACCACCATGCCTACCACTGAAAAAGAATCATCCGCGCTCAATGCTGCCAACGGCTACATCTATGTTGCGACGGCTGGCTATCCAGGCGACGCGCCGCCCTATCAAGGCCATATCGTTGCCATCAATCCGTCCGATGGCGCTAGCCAGGTCTTCAACAGCCTTTGTTCTGATCTGGCGCGTGTGCTGACGAAGGGCGAGTGCCCCGATAATACCGCTGGCATCTGGTCGCGGGCGGGCGCTGTCGTTGATCCCGTAACGGGCTACCTCTTTGTCACTACTGGCAATGGCATCTACAACGCCGATCAGGGCGGTCACGATTGGGGCGACAGCGTGCTGGAGTTGAGCGCCGATGCAAGCCGGGTCATCGATAGCTACACGCCCACAAACTTTCAAGCACTGGAGAATGGCGATACCGACCTGGGCAGCACCTCGCCGGCGCTTTTGCCCAGCATCCCGCAGAGCCACACGCCCTATCTGGCCGTGCAGGTGGGTAAAGACGGCGTGCTGCGCCTGCTGGATCGCCAGAATCTCAGCGGGCGGGGCGGCCCTGGGCATGTCGGCGGAGAACTACAAACCATCAATGCGCCTGGTGGCTGCGGCGTCTACGGCCAGCCCGCCGTCTGGACCGACCCGGCCAGTGGCGCCATCTGGCTGTTAGTGACCAATGGCTGTGGCACCGGCGGCTATCAGGTGGTCACGGCCTCAAATGGCGCCACCACACTCCAGCAGAAATGGGCTATCCGGCAGGGCGCGACCTCGCCGGTGGTGGCCGGCGGCGTGCTGTTCGCGGCAGCGGGCGGCAACCTCTTCGCGCTTGACCCCCGCAACGGTCATCAATTGTGGAGCAGCACCGCCGCCTCTGCCGGCGGCAGCATCGGCGGCATTCATTGGGAAAGCCCGATTGTGGTGGGTGGCCGCCTCTACTGCACGGATGAAAATGGGCGCCTCACGGCCTATGGCCTGGTGTGACGCGCCCACGAGAAGATTGCCGGCCTATTCCCAGCGGAAGCTGCGAATGGCAACCAGCAGGATAATCGCAGCCCAGACGGCCAGTAGAATCAGGTCGGTGCCGGGGAACGCCGCGCCTGCGGTCATCGAGGCGCGCAGCGCGTTGGTCAGCGCGGCGGCGGGCAGCGCTCGCGCGATGGATTCCAGCGGGCCGGGCAAATGATTGAGGGGCAGAATACCGCCTCCCAGCAGGAGGAACAGCAGATAGAGGCCATTCGCGCCAGCTAGCGTGGCCTCGGCGCGCAGGGCACCGGCCATTGCCAGACCCAGGCTCGCAAAGGCGGCAGTTCCCAACACTAACGCCAGCAGCGTCAGCGCCGGCGCGCCCTGTGGCAGCCAGCCATAGACCCCGGCTGCCACGCCGATCAGCAGTGCTATCTGCAAGAGTTCCAGCGCAAGCACGGCTAAAATCTTGGCGATAATCAGGCCACTGCGCGGCAGCGGCGAGCCGCCCAGGCGCTTCAAAACGCCATAGTAGCGCTCGTAGGCGGTGGCGATGCCCAGGCTGACCATGCCGGTTGCCATCACTGCCAGGCCCAGCATCCCCGGTAGTAGGAAATCAACCGGCTTGCCTCCGGTTGGCACGCTGACAATATTGAGCGAGGCAAAGAAGATCAGCAGGACCACAGGCACGATGATAGTAATCAGCACGCTTTCGCCGCGCCGGATGGTTAGCAAGAGTTCAATGCGTGTCTGCGCCAGAATCGAGCCCAGCAGCAGCCGGGCGCCAGAGGAGACCTGCGGCGTTGCTGGCGCCGTGCCTGGCGCTGCCTGCGCGGTTT
>CAZFWN010000092.1:3893-10084 GCA_964522745.1 uncultured Ktedonobacterales bacterium | reverse complement strand
CCAGAGGAGACCTGCGGCGTTGCTGGCGCCGTGCCTGGCGCTGCCTGCGCGGTTTGGGAATTGACACTCATAGCCGCACCTCCGTGCCGGTCAGTTGCAGGAAGATGTCTTCCAGCGAGCCATGCCCCACGCGCAATTCGCTGAGCATTACGCCCTGGTCACGCAGCCAGGCCGTCAGTTCGGCCAGCAGCGCCGGGGCATTGGCAGTTTTCAACACATAGGAGCCGGGGCTGGCTTCTTTGGCTTCCTGTGCTGAGGGCAGCGCGGCCAGCGCCGTTGTATCCAGCCCAGCCTTCGCGCTAAAGCGTACCATGCCGGCTGCCGTACCGCCGGTCAGGGCGGCAGGCGTATCCAACGCCACCAGCCGACCATGATCGATGATCGCCACCCGATCAGCCAGCCGCTCGGCCTCGTCCATCAGATGGGTGGTGAGTAGTACCGTTGTGCCCTGGCGCTGGAGGTCGCGCACGATCTCCCAGGTTGCCAGCCGCGCTTGCGGGTCCATGCCTGCCGTTGGCTCATCGAGGAAGACCAGCGCTGGCCGCCCCACGAGGGCTACTGCCAGCGCCAGCCGCCGCTTCTGGCCGCCCGACAGGCGCCGGCAACTGGTTTTCGCTGCTGATTGCAGGCCCACGCGCTCAAGAAGCATCTCAGGATCGGCGTGGGCCTGATAAAAGCGGGCGTAGTGTCTCACTACCTCGCGGGCGCTCAGCCCTGGATAGAGGCCATCTTGCTGGAGCATGATACCGATCTGCTGCTTGAGCCGCTGCCCATCGCGGATGGGGTCGAGACCCAGCACGCGGGCGCTGCCCGCGTCTGGCGCGCGATAGCCCTCCAACACCTCGACGGTGGTGGTCTTGCCGGCGCCATTGGGGCCGAGCAAGGCAAAGACCTCGCCAACGGTGACGCTGAAGCTCAAGCCGTCCACCGCTTTGATCGAACCGTAGCGTTTCACCAGGCCATCGACATTGAGCGCGACTGCTGGCGAAGGCGATTTCCCTTGCGCTGTATACGTGGCAGCCTGATCGGCTGCCAGCATCTTTCGCTGCTGCACGAATTATTACTCCTGAAAAGGGTCGCTGATGCGTATTCCTCCGATACTATATCTCTCCCAACCTCTGTTCAGCAACTTCCGTCAGGTGTTCTATAATCAAATGTAAGAGATGGTATAATCGAAAATAAATAGCTGCGCGTGAAGAAGGAGGGCCGGTATGCTGACGGCACGCGATATTATGTCTCCCTCGATGCAGACGGTTGCCACGCGGACGCCCATCCGCGACTTTGTGCAGATGCTTGCGACCCGCCGCATCAGTGGCGCGCTCGTCCTCTCCGATGATGGCGCCATCATCGGTATGGCAACCGATGCAGACCTGCTTGCCAAAAGTGGTGCTACTGTCGGCGAGATTATGACCCGCAAGGTGGTCAGTGTGCTGGAAGAGACGCCGGTTCCTGAGGTAGCTCACCTGCTGGGGCGCTTGCGCATCAGGCAGGTGCCGGTGATGCGCGGCCAGCGGTTGGTTGGCATGGTCAGCCGCAAAGATATTGTGCGCGCCGTCGCGCGTGCCCCCCAGCCTGAAGCGGTCCTGGGAATCGAAGCCTGAAATCTAAAAACCGCCCGACTGCCCTGTGTGACCTTCTGGCTACTGCGGTTTGCGCCCCTCTGGAGATGTGCTATACTCTAGCGAACTAGGCAGCAGATACTCCAGCACATAAGGGGCGGTGATTCTCATCCCTACCGAGAGCAACCAGACCAGCACTGACGTGGTGCAGGATGCGCAAGCACAGACGGCAACGCAATCTTCGGCAGAGGCGTTGGTGCGTCGCGCACCGATGGGTTTTCTCTGGAATCAGCTCTTTCAACTCTGGCTGTTTGGCTCAGGGCTGCTGCTGATGCTGGTGGTGGCGCGGGGCGTCTCCAAAGACCAGTATGGCGCCTTTCAAATCGCGCTGACAGCCTTTAATACCGCGCTCTATCTGGCAGCGTTTGGTCTGGAGGAAGCGGCAACCATCTGGGTGCCGCGTGCCCTCGCCGAACATGGACGCGCGCAGGCCAGCAGCGTTATTAGACGCCTGCTCCGCACGCGCCTGCTCTTTCTGCTCGTGGTCTGTGCTGCGCTCCTGTTTCTCTTACCACTCGCCCCTGGCTGGATCACTGATCTTCCGTTTCCCGGTGCGAAGAATCTGGCGAATACGCTGGCGAACCAGGCCATTCAACAGCATCTGCCGGCGCTGGCGCTCTATGTCAGCGGTACTGGCGTCGTGAACCTGCTCTTCTTCGTCTTTACCGCGCTACTGCGCACGCGGGTCACGCTGGTCGTCAGCGGCGTCTCGCAGGCCGCCAATCTCGCGCTGGCCTGGCTTTTTCTGCGGCTGGGCTGGGGCGTCGATGGCGCGCTATGGGCACTTGGCATCGTTGCCTGGCTCACGGCGTTCGCCTACTGCTTCTGGCTCGCCCCGATCCTGGTTGTGCGCCGCCCGCGTCGGCCTCTCTCGCTGCGCCCGGCGCTGCGCCTGAGCCTGGCAGCCTGGCTGACCAATCTGGCAAATGGCGCTCTGCTCAAGCAGGTAGCCGTCTGGCTGCTCCTCTTCTATGCTTTTGGAAATGTGCAGGTCGGCTTTTTCAGCCTGGCCTTTCAACTGGGGCATTCGGCGGGCTTACTGCTGATCGCCGGCCTAAGCGGAGTGGGCATGGCAACTATGTCCGCCGCCTACGCTGGTGAAAATCGCTCCTGGCTAGCTATTTCCTGGCGCGCCGTCCTCAAAGTGCAGATTCTGCTCTCGCTCCCGCTGCTGGTCTTTTCTCTGCTCAATGCGCAGACCATTATCATCTTCCTCTTTGGGCAGACCTATGCCGATGTGGCCCCGCTGCTGCAACTCTTCCTGGCCTTTAATATCCTGACGCAGCTTTCTGGCGGCAACGTCCATCAGGCCGCGCTCTACGTGCTTGGCCGGCAGCGCATCGTCGTCATTTTGCAATGGGCTGCGCTGGCGCTCACTGCCATTCTGGGGCTGGCTTTGATTCCGAGCCTTGGGCCGCTGGGAGCGCTGGTGGCGACGGGCGTGCCGCCGGTGTTGTTGAATCTGGCGCAGTTGGCCTTGATCTGGCCCGCGCTCAACCGGGGGTATCCGCTGCGCTTTGCCGCGCGTTATACCGTAGCGATGCTGGCCCCACTGGCTGCCGGCCTGGCTATAACTCTGTTCTTGCATCCACACGGGCTGCTTGGGCTGGCCGCAGGCGGTATCATCTTTAGCGTGCTGCTGGTTGGCGCGCTGCTGGTTATCAAACCGCTGGAAGCCGACGATGCCGTGCTGGTTGGCAAGCTCAATTCCTGGCTGCGCCGGGTGCTGCTGCTCTTCGTTCGCAAATCAGTCCGGCTTGCCACCGTCGATCAGATGGCTGAGGAGCAGGCGTAAGTTCTCCTGCCATCCTCACTCCTTATCGGCCTGCCTTTTCCCTCTCACCTCGTTCTGCCGCCCGCGTGGTATAGGTCTTGCAACTTCTCCAGATGAGGCATCCGAAACAAGGGCTGTATTACTAGCGAGGAGCATTGCCTATCATGCCGGAGCAAGAACACCTGCCTGGCGTTGGCGAGAAAGAGCAGCGCCAATATGAGCATATCAAAGAAGATGCTGAAAAGTCGGGCCGCTATGGCGACCGGGCAGAGGAAGTGGCGGCGCGCACGGTCATGAAACAGCATAAACAGAAGGGCCATAAGAAGGGGAAATAGCCCGCACAGCGTAGATCGGGGGAACATCCATGCAAATGGCTGAGCAAACCTGCCCGGAGTGTGGGATGGCACGCAAAGATTGGAAAGGCAACGGCGGCCAGGGATACGAAAAAGAAGGCCAGACCTACTGCTGTGAGGGGTGTGCTGAAGGCACCGGCTGCACATGCCAGTGAGCATCAGCTATAAAGGAGGCGCTTGATGCGCGGTAGACTGCTGCTCTGGGTCTCGGCTGCGGCAGCCGGAGTTGCGCTAGGGCAGGTACTGAAGCCGGAGGCGCGGCAGCGCCGGCGAGCATTGATGGACCACTCTGCCCGGCGACTCCGGCTGGTTTATGTCCGCCGGGTGCTACTGCCGCTTCAGCGCCACCAGCATGACGCCCGCCAGAATGATCAGCATCGCCAGCACACCTACCCAGGTGATTCGTTCGCCATCTAGCCCCACCCCTAGCGCGACAGCGACTACCGGGTTGACATAGGCGTAGCTGGTCGCCAGTGCCGGTCTAGCGTTGCGCAGCAGGTAGCCGTAAGCGCTAAAAGCAATGAGCGAGCCAAAGATTATCAGATAGCCCAGCGCCAGCCATGATTGCTCTGTGGGCAAGATGGTTACTCGCTCGCCCAGTGCCAGCCCCAGCACCAGCAGTACTATTCCGCCGGTAAGCATCTCGGTGGCGCTTGACATCAAGCCGGAGGGCAGCGGCAGGCGGTGGCTCCAGACGGAACCAAACGCCCAGCAGATGGGCGCAAGGATCAGCAGCGCGGCGGCCAGTGGGCTGGCACGCACGCCGCCCTCCAGGTTCAAGATGCCGACGCCGAGAAATCCAATTGCCAGCCCTATCCACTCCCGGCGGGCGGGCCAGTGACCCCACAGGCCGGCAAAGAGCGCGACCCACAGCGGCACGGCTGCGGCAGCCAGCGCCGCCAGCCCCGAAGCAACCCACTGCTCGGCATACGAGACGACTCCCAGGCCGCCAACCAGCAAAAGCGTTCCTACCGCTGCTGAGCTAGCCCATTGCTTCCAGCCAGGAGCAGGCACGCCGCGCAAGCGCAGGAACAGATACAGTATGCCTCCGGCAATGATAAAACGTGTGGCGAGCATCAGAAAGGGCGGGATGCTCTCGATGGCAAAGCGAATAGCCAGATACGTTGATCCCCAGATCAGGTATACGGCCAGCACCGCCAGCAGCCCTCTCACGCGCTGCGTAGAACTGCTGGCGGGTTTCTCTGCGGCGGTGCTTGCAGCTTCAGTCGCCACGACCTTCTGAGGAGATGCTGTTTGCTGCCTGGTTGCCATGTCTGTACTCTCTTCCTACTGACGGGTTCACTTCCACCTCTCCTCCGTATAACCCTCTATTAACATATGAGTGGTTATATTATACCCTGCTCTCTCTAACCCGTCAATAGGTATTTAGTGGTTTAAAACATGGCAAGAGGGTGTCAGCACAGCCAGAAGAACTGCTTACAATGCTTCGGCCAGTGATTCAGCGGGAGGCCGAATGCCCTCTTTCTCCTGAGCAAGCAAGATTCGCTTGCGCTCCAGGCCCCAGCGATAGCCGCCAGGCGAGCCATCTTCGCGCACCACCCGATGACAGGGAATAACCAGCGAGACCGGATTGGTGGCGCAGGCGCGGGCAACGGCCCGGGCCGCCGTCGGCTGGCCTATCGCCTGGGCAACCTCGCTGTACGAGCGCGTCTCCCCAACAGGAATGGCGCGCAGGGCCTGCCAGACCTGCCACTGGAAGGCGGTGGCCTGGACATCCACTGGTAGATCAAGTTGTGGCTGCTGGCCGGCGAGATACTGTAAAATCGTCTCAACCCATTGACCCAGCGCGCTTTCATCGCGCTCTATCAGGGCGGCAGGATATTCTTGCCGCAGGGCCGCTTCGAGCGGCTCATCTGCGTCGCCCAGGCTGACGGCGCAGACGCCCTGTGCTGTTGCGGCCACCAGCAGGCGGCCTAACGAGCAATCAACAATGGTATAGGTGATATTCATGCCTTTTCCTCCTTTGCGGTAGGCGGTTGGAGTCATGCCAAGCTGGGCCGGCGCCCGCTCGTAGAGGCGGCTGCTCGAACTGTAGCCGACCTCGTACAAGGCTCTGGTCACGGATGCTCCTTCTTTGATCTGGGTCTTAAAGCGGTCCAGGCGGCAGGCGTCTACATACTGGCGCGGGCTAATGCCCATGATGCGCTTGAAGAGTCGTTGCAGGTGATGTGGACTCATGCCAACTTCTGCACTCAGCGCTGTGAGGGTCACGGCCTCTTCAAGATGTGCCTCGATGTAGCGGCGTGCTCGCTGCACCAGCGCCCGCTGCTCCTCAGCCGTATCCGTCCCGCGTGGCCGGCAGCGTTGGCATTGGCGGAAGCCTGCCTGCTCTGCTGCCTCCGGGCGCGGGAAAAACACTACCTGCTCTCGCCGGGGCCGCCGCGATGGGCAGGATGGGCGGCAGTAGATGCCGGTTGAGCGCAC
>CAZFWN010000092.1:0-3793 GCA_964522745.1 uncultured Ktedonobacterales bacterium | reverse complement strand
TTCCGCCGCTATGGGCACCAGCTTATTGACTGGATCGCGTCCTATCTGGACGATATGCGCCCTTATCCGGTGCTGTCTCAAGTATCCCCTGGCGAGATTAAGCGCGCCCTGCCAGTCGCGCCGCCCAGCGCCCCAGAGGGCATGGCCGCCATTCTGGAGGATTTTGATCAGATCATCTTGCCGGGCATCACCCATTGGAACCATCCCGGCTTTATGGCCTATTTCGGCATCACCGGCTCCGGCCCCGGCATCCTGGGGGAACTGCTTTCGGCGGCGCTGAATGTCAATGCGATGCTCTGGCGCACCTCGCCTGCCGCTACAGAACTGGAAGAAGTGGCGCTGGGCTGGCTGCGCCAGATGATCGGCCTGCCAGAAGGCTTTATGGGCGTGATTAATGATACCGCCTCGGCCAGCACCCTCTACGCGCTGGCGGCGGCGCGCGAGGCCGTTGAAGGGTTGCAGGCCCGTGAGGAGGGTCTGGCCGGGCGTGTCGGCCTGCCGCGCCTGCGGGCCTATACGTCAGTGGAGGCGCATTCAGCAGGAGAGAAGGCGGCCATTGTGCTGGGCATCGGTCAGGCGGGGCTGCGCAAGATTCCGGCAGATAGCGATTTTCGCATGGATGTGCGCGCCCTGGCCGCTGCTATCGAGGAAGATCTGGCCGCCGGCTGGCGGCCTTTTGCCGTGATTCCGACGGTGGGCACCACCTCGACGACCAGCGTTGACCCGGTTCCGGCGATTGCCGACCTCTGTGAGCAATATGGTCTCTGGCTGCACGTCGATGGGGCCTATGGTGGGCCGGCGGCCATCGTCCCAGAGTTGCGCTATGTGTTGGATGGCTGCGAGCGCGCCGATTCGATAGTGGTCAATCCACACAAATGGCTCTTTACCCCGATTGATTGCAGCGTCCTTTACTGCCGGCGCCCGCAGATTCTCAAGCAGGCGTTTAGCCTGGTGCCACCATTTTTACAGACCAATGTAGACGATCAGGTGACGAACCTGATGGATTATGGCACCTCGTTGGGCCGCCGCTTCCGCGCCCTCAAGCTGTGGATGATTCTGCGCTACTTTGGACAGGAGGGCTTGATTGCCCGGCTGCGCGAACATATCCGGCTGGCGCAGGTCTTTGCTGGCTGGATAGACGGCGCGGCAGACTTTGAGCGTCTGGCTCCGGTGCCCTTCAGCACCGTCTGCTTCCGCTGTCATCCGCGTGGCCTGGACGATGTGGAGCGCCTGAACGCTCTGAACGAGCGACTGATGGAGCAGGTGAACGCCAGTGGCGAAATTTATATCTCGCATACGAAGCTGCACGGGCGCTTTACCATGCGCTGTGCTATCGGCAACATCCGCACGACGGAGCAGCATATCCGCCGCCTGTGGGAACTCTTGCAGGAGGGCGCGGCGCAACTGGCGTCATAGCCCAACCATTTTGAGCAGTTGGAGCGCGTTGGTTGAGGTGGCAATGCCTGGCTGGAGATGATAATCAAAGCGCATCTCCAGCCCGTCGTTGCCCTCAATAAAAGTTTCGCTGAAGTGGACGGGTTGGCTGGCCTGAGCAAGCTCCGGCATATCGGCCAGGCTGAGGTCATGCGTGGAAATCGCGCCCGTTGCGCCCAGCGTCAGCAGATGGCGAACGATCTGCCGCACTGCAATTTGCCGCTCGGCGGTATTGGTGCCATGCAAGATTTCATCGAGCAGAAAGACTGGCTGGCGCTCGCCGCCTGCCCGCGCCTGCTCCACCAGATCAACCGCCATCTTGATACGCTTGAGTTCGGCCATGAAATAGGAGACGCCTTGCTCCAGCGAATCCTGCACTCGGATGCTGGTTGCCAGCGCGAGCGGCGCCAGGCGCAGGCGTGAAGCGCAGACTGGCCCGCCCGCCTGGGCCAGCACGATATTGACCCCCAGAGAGCGCAGCAGCGTGCTTTTGCCCGACATATTGGAGCCAGTGACCAGCAGGAACGTGCCGGGCGGCCCAAGCTTCACGTCGCTCTGCACGCAGGCGGCTGGTGGCAAGAGAGGATGGCCCAGGTGAGCGGCTTCAAGAACAATGGAGCGATCCTCGACCAGTTCAGGAAACGTCCAATCTGGGTGATCATAGGCCAGCGTTGCCAGCGCCGCCAAAGCCTCTATCTCGCCCAGTGCCTCCAGCCAGGCGCGGGCACTCCGGCCCGCATTGCTCTGCCAGCGTTCAAGCAGCCAGAGGACATGAAAATCCCAGAGTGTCAGCCAATCGATCAGGAAGAAAAACATACTGCGGCGGATGGTGATCAAGGGCATCAGCCGCGCCAGCCGCCGCATCTGCTGATCTGCCGAGATGCCCTCAGCCGAAAGTCTGGCCTGAAGCGCTTGCAAGCGCGCATCTGTGAATCGCTGGCCGGTGATCTGTCGGAAGAGGTCGGCATAGGAGCGCAGTACCTCCTGCCGCTCCTCGACCTCTTCCAGCACTGCATGTACTTTGCGCCCATAGACGCCTAGAAGCACCAGATTGATGGCGAGCGGGAAAATCCAGAGCGAATAGGGCACCAGCCCGCTGGCCTGCAATCCCACGAAGAGCAGCGTCAGGACCGCGAGCAGACGCGCGGACCAGATAAGCCAGGGGTGCTGTGCCAGCCAGGATTCGCCCTCCGCCCATCGCAAGAAGCGCTCATAAGATGGCTGGCTTTTGCCCATCAGCCGCCCGCTCAGCGCCAGATGATCGCGGAAATCGAGGGAGGGGGCAAGCTCAGCTTCCGCCTGTTGGCGCGCCGCAATCTCGGCGGGCGCTGCCGGCTGGAGCAGCCAGCCTTGCAGCGTGGCCTGCCCAATAGGCGTATTGGTTGTGCTGAGCAGGTGTTGCAGCGAGGCATGGCCCAGGAGATCAAGGTCCGCTGCGTAGGGATGGTGCCCGTCGCTGGCGGCAGGCTGGCGCAAGGGCAGGTGTTCCCAATCGCGCTGCCGGCGCAGCAGCCCTTCCTGGTTGATTTGCCAGAGCGTCTGGTAGCGCTGCTCCAGCCGGTCCAGCCGGCCCAGATGGACGTAGGCGGCAACAAACGCCAGGAACAACAGCCCGGCGACCAGGAAGAGAGGCACTCCTCCGATCCAGAAGCCAAGCCCAAGGCAGGCCAGGGCAGCCAGCACCAGCGCGACATTCAAATTGGCGTTCCAGAAGCTCCGGCGGTGATACAGATCGCGCTGTGCGGCGAAGCGTTGGCAGCGCTCCTGATACGTCTCTTCTGGATGGCTCTTTGCTGCTGTGCCTGTCAGATTGGTCTGTGGAGCGGGCTGCTGTTCCTGCATCGGTGTTTCTGCTGCCATGACGTTCCTTCTCTACTCTGCCCTAGCGTGGAGGCTGGCGCTTGTAGCGCGGGCGTCTCGCCGGCTCATCTCATTTGCCGGCTGGAAGCCGGCGCTACAAGTAAGCTGCTCCTATCTTGCTCTGGTTTTGGCTGGACCCTTACTCGGTGAGCAGCACCGCCTTGCCGGTGACTTTGCGCTGCATCAGATCATTCAGCGCGTCTGCTGCCTGGCTCAGCGGATAGGTGGCCGAGATGTGCGGCTTGAGTTTGCCTTCCTGTAGCCATGTGAAGAGTTCTTTTAGATGCTCCTGATTTTGCTGTGGCTCTCTCGCGGTAAACGACCCCCAGAAGACGCCAACAATGGAGCAGCCTTTGAGCAGCGGCAGATTCAGCGGGATACGTGGAATCTCACCTGCCGTAAAGCCGATCACCAGAAAGCGGCCATCCCAGGCCATACCGCGCAGCGCCGCCTCGGAGAAGTCGCCGCCCACCGGGTCATAGACCACATCGACGCCATT
>CAZFWN010000091.1:0-20760 GCA_964522745.1 uncultured Ktedonobacterales bacterium | reverse complement strand
TGGAGCATGGGGCGGTGTTCGTCGCCGCGCCAGTACGCGCCGGCCACGCGCATCAGCTTGACGGCGCCAATCTGGCTCGTACTCTCGACATGCGGCCCCCGGCAGAGATCGAGAAATGGTCCCTGCTGATAGATGCCGACCTCGGCATCGGGCAGATTCTCGATGATCTCAACCTTGTACTGCTGGTTGCGCTCCTGAAAATACTGAAGCGCTTTGTCGCGCGGCCATTTGCTCTGCACAAAGGGATGGTTTTTGGCGATGCTTTCGGCCATGCGCCGCTCAATTTCCGGGAAGTCTTCGGGCGTCAGCGCGCGCGGCAGTTCCATGTCGTAATAAAATCCATCCTCGATAGCTGGGCCAATGGCAAACTTTGCATCTGGAAAGATGCTCTGGACGGCCTCCGCCATGACGTGCGCGGCGGAGTGGCGCATGCGCTGAATGGGCGTGTAGGCAACTGAAGCGTTCAGTTCCTGCTCGACTTCGGCTGGCATGCTGGGCTTCCCCTTTCAAAACTTTCGGATCAACAATAACAAAACCCCTTTCGTCCGATCTGGGACGAAAGGGGTTTGATGCCTCGCGTGGTTCCACCCAAGTTTATTCCTGCTTCTCACGCCAGATACACCTGGCTCAACAGGCACGCTGCCCGTCAAGCGACGCATCTCAAGAGAAGCTGGAACGCTCTCTGGGCCGGATAACGGCGGCCAGCCGTGACACCATACTCCCGCAGAGCGGTTTGAGGGTCAGGCGTGCGGGTGGTTTTCTCCAACGTGCTGTCCTAAGGCGGCTTGCAGCCGGTGGCCGCCCCTCTCTGCCGGCTCAACGTTGAATACTCGTCGCGCACATTGCCATATCGGCTAAAACATCTCTGGGTTTCATTATACCACAGAGCGGCGCAATGCAGAGTGAACTGTCGGCCTGTTATGATCATTCCTGCCGGGCAATCACTGGTAATGCACACGGTTGCATGCTCCACCTGAACCATCCAGAAGGGCAGGCGCTCTGCACGAGTGCCTGATTCTTTTTACGAACCAGGAACAAACTTTGTCATAACACGAAAAATTTGGCGAAAAGTCGCTGAAAAACCTCTTGACAGGATCGCCTCTTCCATGTTATGCTTTACGCAACCGATTGCATAGATGCTCTGGTTTCCCGTTTCGCTGATGCCGCTGGCTGCGCACCTTATTTTCTGGGGAGCAACACGTATGGCGAACAGGCCGATCAACTCCTTAAATGGAGAGCAACTGGTTGCGCGAACTACTCTTGCCGAGATTGCACGCGCTGCTGGCGTGAATAAATCAACGGCCTCGCGTGCCTTGCGGGGCGACCCAGCTATTGGCAACGAGACCCGGCAGCGCATTCAAGGACTGGCCTTGCAGCTCAACTATGTCCCCAATGCCAGTGCCCGCCGGCTCAATCGCGCGCAAACCGATACGATTGCTCTTGCCTCGCGCGCGCTCAATTTGCGCGCCGTTGAGGCTGATCCCTTCCTGGTCGAACTGCTCGCCGGTGTCACCGATGAGGCTGCAAACCACCATCTCGATGTCTTACTCTCGCGTGCCGAGGAAGGTGAACACGAACTCGATGTCTATAAACGCATCGTGGGTGGGCATCATGCCGATGGCTGCATCGTGACCGATCTGCGCCCTGGTGACGCGCGCCTGGATTATCTCTGTGCCCGGCGCTATCCGCATGTCCTCTTTGGCCGCTCTGCCGAGGAACTGCGCGATGCCCGGCGCTATCCCTACCCCTGGGTTGAAGTCGATAACCGCACAGGAGGGCGCATCGGCGCCGAACATCTCATCAGTCTGGGCCACCGGCGCATCGCCTTTATTGGCGGTGGCGATACCTATTACTGGGAGCGTGACCGCCGCGCCGGCTATCGAGATGCGTTGGCAAAAGCCAATCTTCCCTATGACCCCCTCCTGTGCTTACCGAGCGGGCTTTCTCAGGAGGATGGCTACTTGCTCACAGAGCGCCTGCTCAACCAGGAAACGCCGCCTACCGCCATTTTTGCCGTCAGTGATGTCCTGGCGGTGGGGGCCATGCGCGCGGCTGCCGCAGCCGGCAAAACCATTGGCCGAAGCTTCTCTGTCCTGGGCTTTGATGGTGTTGGTTTAGGTGCTTATCTGACCCCAACTCTCACCACCTTGCGCCAGCCTATTCATTATGTCGGTCAGTTACTCGTCCAACTGCTGATTGGCCTGCTCAACGGCACGCCTCCAGCGGAGAAACATATCTTACTGCAACCGGAATTGATGGTGCGTGCTTCTACCCAGGATGCCTGATGCAGCGCGAGCGCTGACATCTCTCAATAACCCGTCGTAACGAACATAGGTGACGTCATGGATGGTGATTTCATGGCTGGAACTGCTGACCAGCCATATCTTCAGACCGAGGCCGATAACCGGCGGCGCTATGCTGTCTGTGGCACACGCCTCTATAGCATCGCCACGCTGGCTGGTCAATTCCCAGATATGGGATCACATCAGCCTGATGAGATGGGCGGCATCTGGGCGCCACCGATCAAATTGCTAGATGGCTACTGGCTGGCTGTGCGTACCGGCAAAACGCTCGCACACTGGCTGACGTCTCCCACCACCTGGCGCATGGACCCCCAGGGCGTCACGCTCAGCTATGACGTTCCTGATCTTGGCTTGACCGTCGAGCGTCGGGAGTGGGTGGTGCCAGATCAGCCGGTCTTGGTGGTTGAAGTCTTGCTGCACCGCCATCCTGCGGCTGCCTGGAAGCAGTCGCTTTCGCTGACCTGTGGCTTCCTGGCGCGCAGTGACCTGCATGGAGCCTGGCTGGCCGAACGTCTTGGCTGGATTGATAGCGATGACGTTGCTGCCTATGATGAGGCGCTGGCCGCTGTCACGCTGCGTGACTCACTCAACGGCTGGGAGGTCTGTGTGGGCGCCACACAGACTCCGGTTGCCTGGCAGGTAGGCAAGGATGTCTGGGGGCCAGAGCGCACCAGTGGTCGCGGGACGGGGGCAGCGCTCTGGTATCGCTGCCGTGTGCTGCCCGATCAGCCGGCGCGTCTGCGCTTTCTTATCGCCGGGGATGCCAGTGAGCAACTGCGCGCCTCGGCGCTCTTTACCCAACTGGCCCGCGTCCCAGAGCGCTCCCAGGCTGTGCTTGAGCAGGCACACCAGCGCGCCAGCGAGCGCTTTCAGCAGCCCTTTGCCGAGTGTATCCTCCACTCTCCCGATCCCGTACTCGATGAGGTCTTCGCCTGGGCCAAGGCCAGCAGTTCCATGCTGACCTTAGAGGTTCCCGCTGTCGGGCGTGGTGTTATGGCCGGCCTGCCAGAATTTCCCTGGTGGTTTGGCTGTGATCTGGCCTATGGCGTGCTGCCGATGCTGCCCGCCGGACAGGGAGACGTGGCCGCCGAGAGCTTGCGCCTGCTGGCAAAGATGAGCCAGGGGAGTGGCAAGGTGCCGCATGAGGTGGTCTCTCACGGGCTGCTGTTCCACGCTGGCAACCTGATTGAAATCCCATTGTTTGCCCGCGCACTCTACCATGTGTACCGCTGGACGGGTGATCGCCGTCTGCTGGAAGACCTCTTCCCGTTCTGCTTGCAGGGCATAGAGCAGCAGGCGCTCGGTGCTTGTTTAGAGCCTGGCGAGCTTGTTCCAGGTGGCGCCAGCATTGTCGAGACGCCAGAAATGGCGTCTGGCTTGCAGGCGCTCGATGTCGCCGCCTCTCTGATAGAGGCTCTTGAACTGCTGGCTGAGTTGGCTGCTGAGCTAGGCCGCGATGAGTTGGCGGCGTCCCTGCGCGGGCGGGCCATCTCTACCCGTCAGCAGGTACGTGCCGACTGGTGGCTCGCAGATACCCACCTGTTTGGCGATGTGCGCGCCTCGCGTGCCGAGTTGCAGGCGCTGCTTGAGCGCTTTGAAGCGCGTCCCGATCCTGATCCCAGCCTTCGCGCGAGCATCGAACTACTGCGCCGGGCGCTGGCGCAGCCGCCTGACTTGGCAACTGACCCAGAGGCGCGACGGCCCTGGCTGTTCCAGCACATGGTGCAGGCGCTGGCGCTCGATGCCGGCCTGCCGGACCCTGAGCAGGCGGCTGCCATGTCGCAGCAGTTAGAATCGCCGGCGTGGATGGCCGACTTTGGCATCGTCTTGAATGCCGCGAGCGGGCGGCAGGTGATGACCCTGCCGACAGGCGCCCTCGCGGCTGGGGAGGCGCGCTACGGGCGTGTGGACGCGGCGCTGGCGATCATGCAGCGCATGGCGCGAGCCGTTGGCGCTGCCATGCCGGGCATGCTCAGCGAATATGCCCCCGATGGCGGCTGTTTCTTGCAGCTCTGGTCCAACTATGGCATCATCTGGCCCGTCATTCATTACTTCTTCGGCCTGCGGCCAGATGTGGCGGCGCGGCGCTTGGTGTGTGCGCCCCAACTTCCTGCGGCCTGGCCTACTGCGCGCCTGAGCGACCTTCCTTTGGGCGACGCGCGGGCGCAGGTTGCGCTTACCGCGCTGCCAGATGGTCTGAGCATCCAGCTTGATATGAGCGACCCCCACTGGACAGTCACGCTGGGCGCGGCGCTGCCGATGGCTCTGCCTGTCTCCAGCGCCACGCTCAATGGACAGCCCGTTGTGCTTGCCCCGGCCACCTTGGGCGAGCATGAAGAGCGGGCCTGCTGGCTCGCGCCAGCGATGCGGGGGACGTCTCACTATGAACTGCGTATCTCCTGGTCCAAAGAGACGCAGTCTCACGCTTCCCAGAGAGAGGGTCTGGACCACATCACAGGGGTTTCGCCTGCAACCCGCTAGTAGCGCAGGCGAGAGTATGGAGGTGTTGATGGTGCCACATACATAGGCACGCCTCATCGCACGTATCTCAACGGCGTCAACGTTGAACAGGCACTCGTCGAGGTCGTCGAAATCATGTCAAAGGCAAAGGAGCAACACATCTATGGGAATTTCTCATCTCAAGTCCTTCCGGTTTGCCTGGACGCTGCTCTGCGCAATCAGCCTTCTGGTGCTTCTGGCCGCCTGCGGAGGCAACGGCGGCAATACCGGCACTGGCGCTGGCGCGAAGGGTCCGGCAAATCCGCTGGTAGCCTGTCCTAAATCCACCAATACCTCTGCGGCCAGCGCGGAAAGCGGCAAAATCAGCCTGGTGGTTGCCGGCTGGGCATCAAGCCCGGCAGAGGATAAACTGGTGACGGATGCACTCAACACGTTTATGCAGCAGAATCCGAACATTACCGTCACCTGGACACCCATCCCCGGCGACTATCCAACCAAGATGCGCGCCAATATCGCCAGCGGCAACGTCCCTGATGTCTTCTATGTCCAGCCTGGACAGGCCCAGGAGTACATCAAGGCCGGCAAGCTGCTGAATCTCAGCCCCTACATGGGACGCGACAACGTTTCCCCGTCCAGTTACTACCCTTCGTTGATGACGCCGTTCGATTGCGCCGATGGCACCGTCTATGGCATTCCAAAGGACTGGAACTCGCTGGGCCTGTTCTATAACAAGACCATGTTCCAGCAGGCTGGCGTAAGCGATCCTACCAACTGGAGTTGGACCGATCTCCAAAATGCCGCTCAGAAGCTGACCAAGACTGGTGTGGTTGGCCTCGCGCTGCCACCGGATGCCTCGCGCTTTGGCGCGTTCCTCTACGCCAACGGCGGCCAGATGCTCTCCAAAGATGGCACCAAGGCGACGTTTAATGACGCGGCGGGTGTTGCGGCTGCCCAGTTCTACACCTCCTTCCAGTCCAATCATACCGGCGCGCGACCCGGTGATATCGGTGCTGGCTGGGACGGTGAAGCCGTTGGCAAGCAAACGGCAGCCATGACCTTTGAGGGTGGCTGGATGATTCCCTACATGGCCCAGACCTTCCCCAGCGTTCAGTATGGCATTGCGCCGATGCCTGCAGCTTCCAATGGCAAGCAAGGCAACCTGCTCTTTACGAACGGTTGGGGCGCTTATTCCGGCACCAAGCATCCTGATGCTGCCTGGAAGCTCATTAAATTCCTGACCGGCACGGCGAACCAGACCACTGTGCTGCATGCTGGCTTTGCCCTGCCAACGCTCCAGACCCTATCGAACGACCCGTACTTCCAGCAGAACCCTGGTGTTAAGGTACTCTTCGATGGGGCCAAGTATGGCATTGCTGACTTCTACGGCGCCGCTGATAGCGAAGTCCACAACGAAGTTGCCAACGCGCTGCAATCTATCATGCTTGGCAAGGCCAGTGTGACGGATGCTCTGAATACGGCTGCCCAGAACGTGGACAACTGGATTCAGCAGAATTCCTGACCCTGGCGTTCAGCGAGACTCCAGCTCGCTTGACTTGATGCCCCTCGCAGGGGCATAGGAGAGCGAGTCCGTAGACTGGCGGGCGTCTCAGCACCACCGAGGCGAACAACTGAGACGCTCGCCCTTCTCAAAGAAGGGAGCAGACGTATGCAATCAGCAGTGCGCATGCCGGCAACACGAGCGAAAGCCCCTCCGGGCAGACCCCGGCGAAATCGTAAGCTGCGAGAATCCCTGTCTGCCTATGGCTTTCTCGCGCCGTACCTCATCATCCTCGCCATTTTTACCTTGATAGCGACGATTACTGCCTTTTACTTTAGTTTTTTTAAGGTGGATTTTGGCTTTACGGAGCCAGAATTTACTGGCATCAGGAATTACCAGAACATCTGGTTTGATCTCACCCACAACGGTGACTTCATTATCAGCCTCAAGAATATTGTTTTTTATACGATTGGGGTCGTTCTCCTCCAAACCATTCTGTCGCTGGCGCTGGCCTTGCTGCTCAACCAGAAAGTGCGCGCACTTGGCTTCTTTCGGACGAGCTTCTACCTACCCTCGCTCACCTCATCGGTTGCCATCTCACTCATCTTCATCTGGCTCTATAACACAAATGGAGCCATCAACTACCTGCTCTCATTGGTAGGGATTCACGGACCAGCCTGGCTGTATGATCCGACGACGGCACTGCCGGCGATCATGTTGCTCAACATCTGGACCACTGCGCCCACGTTCATGATCCTCTATCTAGCGGCATTGCAAGATATTCCCGATCATCTCTATGAAGCGGCGCGGGTGGATGGCGCTAGCCACTGGCGTATTATCTGGAGCATCACGCTGCCCTTGCTCCGTCCGACCACCTTCCTGGTGACCGCCCTTGGCACCATTGGCTCGTTCCAGATGTTCGATCAAGCCTATCTGATGGGCGGCGCAGATGGCTCCCCGCTAAAAAGCACACTTACCCCTGTTATGGTGATTTACAATGCGGCCTTTGGGAATTCGGCCAATATGGGCCGGGCCTGCGCTGAGGCAGTAGTGTTGTTCGTGGTGATCTTTACTTTTACCATCCTTCAGAAACGCTTCATCGATACCAACATCCAATATTAGGGAAAGGGGTGAGAACGATGGCGACAACCGTGAGCCAGGCGCAGCCAAGAGCGACGCCGCTGGCTATCACCGGCGAGGAAAAAAGCAAATCCTCTCCCATCCACATCGGGCGGCTTGTGCTGTATGCTGTGCTGGTCATCTATGGGCTGTTTTCGCTGGGGCCGTTCCTCTTCGCTTTTCTCTCGTCGTTTAAGACCTACGGGGACGTCCTTACGCCCAGCCTGATCCCCCATCCCTTTACACTGGGGAATTATCAGGAGATCTTTAGCGGAGCCAGCAGCAGCCTGTTTATTCACTACATCACCAACTCGCTCTTGTATGCCATAGGTGCGGCGGCGCTGAATGTTGTGCTTGGCTCGATGGCTGGCTACGCCTTTGGCCGCATGGAGTTCTTTGGCAAGACCGTTCTCTTCTCTTTAACGCTGGCGGTGATGATGATCCCAGGCCAGTTGATCTTGATTCCAAAGTTCCTGGTTGCCAATTCCCTGGGCCTGACCGATAATCTGGCAGCGCTGATCGTGCCGGCGATGGTCGGACCAACCTCGGTCTTCTTGATGACGCAGTTCCTCAAGAGCCTGCCCAAAGAACTGGAAGAGTCAGCTATGATCGATGGCTGCTCGCGCTTGCGCACCTTCTGGCAGATCATTCTGCCGCTGGCGCGCCCGGCTATGACAGCGGTAGCGATCTTCTCCTTCCAGGGCGCCTGGAACGACTTTATCTGGCCCTTGATTGTGCAGTCACACCAGGAAAACTTCACCCTGACGGTGGGGTTAGCCTTCTTCAAGGGCAACCACTACACGGAATACAACCTCTTGCTGGCAGGGGCCGCGATCAATATCCTGCCGCTGGTGGTCATGTTCTTTATCTTCCAGCGCTACTTCATTAAAGGGGTTTCCACTGCCGGGCTGGCCGGGAGATAGCCTTCACCCGATAGAGGGCCGTTGCCGAGTGGAGCAAGCCAGATACTAGACAAAGAAGCAGGTACGCTGATAAGATCTATCTTACCAGTTCCATGTCCCGTAGGAGTGCGAGCAGAGCATCATGAGCAGTTTTGAGACAGGTGCTTCCAGCGTTGATCTTTCTGTCGAAGAGTGGATGGATCGCGCGCAAGGCTGGCTGGATGAACTCCAGACGCCGATAGGTCTGCGCGCCAGCAGCGCGGCTGACATCTACAACGCGCTTTTTGGGCGTGATTCGCTCTTAACGGTCATGCTTGTCCTGGAGGCCGCGCGGCTGCGTCCCGGCGATACGAAGCTTGCCGGATGGGCCGCTCAACTGGCTGCGAATACGCTACGTGCCCTGGCCGCTACCCAGGGCACCCAGGAGCGCGACGAGAACGAGGAGCAGCCAGGCAAGATCGTCCATGAATATTGGCCGGAGGTGCCTGAGCGTTTGCGGGGCAATGGGCAACTCGGCCACTGGCCCCTCGTCGATGGGCGCTACTATGGTTCCGTTGACGCAACCTACCTGTATCTTATGGCGGTGGGCATGGTCTGGGAGCAGGTGGCCGGTGGACGTGAACTGGTCGAGAGCCTCTGGGATCATGTGCTGGCAGCTTTAGACTGGGCGTTGAAGTGGGGTGATGTCGATGGGGATGGTCTGATCGAGGTCCAGATGCGCCAACCGCAGGGACTTGGACTGCGCAATCAGGTCTGGAAGGATAGCGGCGATTCGCTGCTGCTAGCCGGTGGCGCGCTGCCACCACTCCCTGTTGCCTGGGTTGAAGTGCAGGGCTACGCGCTGGCGGCTTTCCGCTCCATGCGCCAGATCATGCAGGCGCGCGGGGAAGAGCCGGCGCTCCAGGCGGAGTTGGCAGCACGTATCGAGCGCATTCAGCAAGGTCTCTTGCAGTTCTGGCTTGCGGAGGAAGGCGTGCCGGCAATGGCCTTGTCCCGCGAGAAGCGCCCGATCCCGCTGCTCTCATCCAATCCTGGGCATGTCCTCTGGTGCGATGCGCTCCCCGCTGCCTATGCCCAGGCGACTGCCAGCCGCCTGTTGGGCAGTGATCTCTTGACGGCCTGGGGAATACGCACGCTGGCGTCCAGTTCTTCCGTGTTTGATCCGCTTTCCTATCATCGTGGGAGCGTCTGGCCGTTTGATAACGCCATTACGGCAGCGGCGCTCTGGCGCATGGGCCATCGGGAGAGTGCGCGTATGATTGGGCGGCGCGTGCTTGAGGCGCTGGGCCGTTTTGGGACGCCGGTGGAGTTGTATTGTGTCCTTCCGGCTGGCTGGGTGCGCGCACCCTATCTGGGCACGAGCGAAGCGCTGGTCGTCTATCCTCGTGCCTGCTCAGTGCAGGCATGGAGCGCGGCAGCCGTGCTTTTGTTTGGCGCGCAACAACTTGCCGGTGAGTAGAGGGCAGCGGCACCTCTTCACAGCAGCCGCCAGAGTATGTTATACTGAGCGCAGAAAGCGAGGAGCAGATGCACCTGGTTGAACAGCATGTCATCACCCCCTCGGACCCGCGTTTTGCGCTGATTGACGCTGCCGCTTTTGCCTCTAAGAACCTCTACAATGCGGCCAATTACGTGCTGCGCGAGGCGTTCATCTTTCATGGGCGCGTCCTCACGTATAAAGAGTTGCACCAGCAGATGAGAGGGCATGAAGCGTACCGGCTGCTGCCGGCCAAAGTGGCAGAGCATGTCCTGCGCACACTGGGGAAGAACTGGCAGGCGTTTCTCGCAGCACGCGCCGCCTCCCAGGAGAATCCCGGCCAGTGCCTCACTCGTCCCCGCTTGCCCAGATACAAACACAAGACCGAAGGCCGCAACCAACTGGTCTATACGCTGCAATCGATCAGCAAGGCAGGCTTGAGGCGCGGCTTGATTCAGCCATCCAAATTGCCCATCACCGTTCAGACCAGGCAGTCCCATATTGCCCACGTTCGTATCGTCCCGCGTCTGAGCGGCTATGTCGTGGAAGTTGTCTATATCTGTCAGGAACATCCCCCGCAGGGTGATCCTACGCTGTATGCTGGTATCGATATTGGTGTCGATAACCTGGCTGCGATAGCTTCAAACAAAGCGGGATTTGTCCCGCGCCTTGTTAACGGTCGCCCGGCCAAATCGATCAACCAGTTCTTCAATCAGCGTTTGTCCGAACTCCAGTCCTGCCTGGAGGAACCAGCAAGCACGAAGCGCATGGAGCGCCTCATCACCAAACGGATGCGCCGCCTCAACCAGTATTTCCATGCTGCCAGCCAGCGCGTGATCACCTTGCTTGTCCAGGAGGGGATTGGCACGCTGGTGATCGGGAAGAGTCCCTTGTGGAAAGAGGAGATGCCCCTGGGCAGGCGTACCGGCCAGCACTTTGTGCCGCTGCCCCTCGCGCGCTTTGTCGAAATGCTGACGTACAAGGCCCAGTTGGCCGGTATCCAGGTTCTCATCACGGAAGAAAGCTATACCAGCCAATGCAGCTTCCTCGACCTGGAAGCTATCGGCAAGCATGAGCGCTATCTTGGCAAGCGGGTAAAACGTGGACTCTTCCGCTCTGCCAGTGGACGCTGCCTGAATGCCGATGTGAATGGTGCCTATAACATCATTCGGAAAGTAGCCCCTGACGCCTTTGGCAAGGGGGTAGAGGCTGTCGTCGTTCAGCCAATACGGCTCGCGGTCTGAGTATCGTCGGGCTGTAGTAAATAGATTCATGTGCGCAATCTGCATGGGTCCGAAATGATACCTCCAGCACCGAGGCAGAATAAAACCGATTCTGCTCGAACACACCCGGTGCGTCATCTCGTTATTGGCTTAGCATCAAACCGCTAAGGGAGGAAGACACGATGGCCTCGGTATCCTTTGAACACATCTACAAGCGCTTCAACAAGGTGGAAGTGGTCCACGACATCAACCTGAAGATTCGGGATAAGGAATTCATGGTGCTGGTTGGACCCAGCGGCTGCGGCAAGACGACCTGCCTGCGGATGATCGCGGGCCTGGAGGAAGCCACCGATGGGCTGGTCTGGATTGGGGATAAGGTGGTCAATGGCCTGGAACCCAAGGACCGCGACATTGCGATGGTGTTCCAGAACTACGCGCTCTATCCGCACATGAACGTCTTTGACAACATGGCCTTTGGACTGAAGCTGCGCAAAGTGGCTAAGAGCGAGATTCAGAGGCGGGTCAATGAGGCTGCCGAGATTCTGGGCTTGCAGACGTATTTGCAGCGCAAACCCAAAGAACTCTCCGGCGGCCAGCGCCAGCGCGTGGCGCTGGGACGCGCCATTGTGCGCAGCCCGCAGGTCTTCTTGATGGACGAGCCGCTCTCGAATCTCGATGCCAAACTGCGCGTGCAGATGCGCGCCGAGATTGCGCGCTTGCATCAGCGGGTGCAGACCACCTTTGTCTATGTCACGCACGACCAGACCGAAGCGATGACGATGGGGGACCGCATCGCGGTCCTCAATGCGGGCAAGATTCAACAGGTGGGCGCGCCACGCGATCTCTATGACTTCCCGGCCAATAAATTTGTGGCCGGGTTCATCGGCTCACCGGCGATGAACTTCTTTGAGGGAGCGAAAGTCGAGCAAGACAATGGCAGCCTGTGGGTACGCCTGAAGGGCGGCCAGGCGCTGCGTTTGCCAGAAGCGCTGGCAATGCGCCTGGAGTCCTACGGTGGCAAAGAGGTCACGTTGGGGGTCAGGCCGGAAAATCTGGAAGATGGTGGGGTGGTGCGCCAGCGCAAGGGCGCATCGAGCGAGCGCGAGATGGCCGGGCAGATGATCGGCGTCAAGGTCGATGTGGTGGAGAATCTGGGCAACGAGCAGATGCTCTATGGCGTGATTGGGGGGCAGCAGGTGGTGGCGCGTGTGGATGTGCGTGTGCAGGTCAGGCCCGGCGATGAGGTCGAGATGTATGTAGATATGGCGCGGGCGCACGTCTTTGATGCGCAGGATGAGCATTCTATCACCTCCCGCCCGCCAGAGGATGGCAGCGGTGTTGCCGAGGTCGATACCACTGAGGGTGCCAGCACCATCGTCGAGGAAGTCCAGGTAACCGAAGTAGCCGAGGCCATGAAAGTTCAGAGCGCTGAGGGCGATGCCTGAGGCGTGTAAGACATAGTAAGGATCAGAGAAGATCTGCCTGCGTAGGTGAAGCGCCACAACGTTGTTTGGGCAGCCTGCGCAGGCAGATTTGGTAATAAAGTAACCAGAGATGAAATGAAGCGGTGAGTTAGGTATTGTCAGGAAGGGGAGCAGCGCGTGTCAAGCGACGAACAGCAGGCAGTATGGTGGCAGCAGGGTGTTATTTACCAGATTTATCCTCGCAGCTTCAAGGATAGCAATGGCGATGGTGTTGGCGATTTGCCGGGCATTCTCAGCCAACTGAAGTATTTGGCTTGGCTGGGTGTAGACACCCTCTGGATTGCTCCCTTTTATCCCTCGCCAATGGCTGATTTTGGCTACGATGTAGCCGATTATACGGACGTTGACCCGCTTTTCGGCACCCTCGCAGATTTTGATGCGCTGCTGACTCAGGCCCACCAGCAAGGGATGAAAGTGATCATTGACTTTGTGCCGAACCATACCTCCGACGAGCATCCCTGGTTCCAGTCCTCGCGGTCTTCGCGGGAAAACCCCATGCGCGATTGGTATGTCTGGGCCGATCCCAGGCCGGATGGCTCGCCACCAAACAACTGGCTCAGCGTCTGGGGCGATTCGGCCTGGACGCTCGATGCTGCCACCGGCCAGTATTACCTGCACTCATTTGATCGCAAACAGCCTGACTTCAACTGGCGCAATCCTGCTGCCAAAGCGGCCATGCTGGAGGTGCTGCGCTTCTGGCTGGAGCGTGGGGTTGATGGTTTTCGTATGGATGCGGTGCTGTTTATGATGAAAGACCCGCTGCTGCGCGATAATCCGCCCAATAACGAAGCGGTACACCAGTTTCACAAACCGAGGGGCGCCTACGATTCGCTGCTGCACCTCTACGATCATGCCCATCCTGATATTCATCCGCTGTTCCGGGAACTGCGCCAGCTCCTCGATCAATACAGCGCCGAGCAGCCCAGGGTGAGTATTGGCGAGCTGCATGTCTACGACTGGCCGAGATGGGCCAGCTACTATGGCAAGACGCTCGATGAGCTGCATATGCCCTTTAATTTCGGCCTGCTGAATATTGGCTGGCAGGGACGTGCCGTGCGCCAGATGGTCGATGCTATCGAGGTCGCCTTACCCCCTGGCGCCTGGCCGAATTATGTGCTGGGCAATCATGATGAGTCGCGCATTGCCACTCGCCTCGGACCGGAGGCGGCCCGGTTGGGGATGCTGCTGCTGCTCACTTTGCGTGGCACGCCAACCCTCTATAACGGCGATGAGCTTGGCATGCACGATGTGGAGATTCCGCCTGAGCAGGTGTATGACCCATTTGGCAAGGTTGATCCAGCCCTGGGGCGCGACCCTGAGCGCAGCCCAATGCAATGGGAGAGCAGCCCCAATGCCGGCTTCTGCCCACCCGGTGTCAAACCCTGGCTCCCCCTTGCCGACGATTATCAGCAGATCAATGTGGCGAGCGAACGCGAAGACCCGGCCTCGATGCTCTCGCTGACGCGCCGGCTCATTGCGCTGCGTCGGCAGACACCGGCATTGAGCATTGGGAGCTATCGGGCGCTTGATGGCGTGCCTGACGAATGCTTTGTCTATCTGCGTCAGGCTGGGCAGCAGCGCTACCTGATTGCCTTAAATTTCTCCAGAGATGAGCAGACCTTGAGGCTGCCAGAATTGGGCGGTGCCCATCTGGTGCTGTCTACCTGGCCGGACCGCGAGGGTGCTGCTGATCTGGCCGGGCTGGTGCTGCGCGGCTATGAGGGCTACATTCTCAGTCTGAGTGATGCGCAGGAGGTCTGAGCGAACGCCAGACCTCCTGATACGCTTAACTGCTCTGCTTGCCGAGCAACTCGAATTCCTCCTGGGTCAGCGAAATGCCTGCGCCCCGCACGTTTTCTTCCAGGTGCTTCACCGACGAAGTGCCGGGGATAGGCAGCATGGTCGGAGAACGCTTGAGCAGCCAGGCCAGGGCTATCTGGGCTGGCGTTGCCTGATGGCGTTTGGCGATCTGGTCAAGCTGGCTGCCGGGACGTGCAAGCTTGCCGGTTGCCAGCGGAAACCAGGGAATAAAGCCAAGGCCGTCGTGGGCGCAGAGGTCCACTATGTTTTCCGAAGTCCGGTCAATCAAGCTATAGCGATTCTGCACTGATACTATCGGGACAATGCGGCGCGCCTGCGCGAGTTGGTCAGCAGTGACATTGGAAAGGCCGATGTGCCTGATCTTTCCAGCTTTTTGTAGCTCCGCCAGGGTGCCAACGGACTCCTCAAAGGGCACGCGCGGGTCGGGCGTGTGCAACTGGTAGACGTCAATGCGCTCCAGGCGCAGCCGCTTGAGGCTGCCTTCCAGGGCGGCTCGCAGATGTTCGGGCCGTCCATCGGGCTGCCATTGATCTGGCCCGCTGCGCAGGAAACCGCCTTTGGTGGCGATGACGAGCCCCTTGGGGTAGGGAGAGAGCGTCTCGCCAATCAGGCGCTCGCTGACTTCTGGGCCATACGAATCGGCGGTATCAATCAGGTTGATGCCTGATTCGATGGCCCGACGCAGGACGGCGCGAGCCTCCTCTGGGTTGGCTGGCTCGCCCCAGATGCCCTTGCCAGTAATACGCATGGCGCCAAAGCCGAGCCGGTGGACGGGCAGATCGCCCAGGGTGAATGTGCCGCTGGCGGCGGCAGAAAGTTGTCCTAAACTGCTCATCGGATATACTCCTGAGATGGTAGGTGCGTTGTGACATGACCAATGCACTCTCACACTGCACAAACCATACTCTAGCCGTTTGCGTGTTCTCTGCGCCCGCTATAGGGAAAGTGGAGCTTTTGCGCTCCTTCCCAGTCTTCGCGGAGTCCGGGGGCGGAGAGATCCCAGTCGGGGCGGATGCTGCGCGTCACTTCGCGCAGGTCTTGCCAGAGTTCTTCGGGGGATGGTCTGCCCCAGAACCAGTAACCGTTGTAGATTTTGTGGATGAGCAGTCCTGGTGCCAGCACAAAGGTGTGCGGGATCATCGGGTTGTGGTGCGGGTCGGTATATTCCTGAATATCCAGGTCTTTCTGTACATGGCGCCCAGAGTCGGAGAGAAAGGTCCACTGCGCGCCTACCGCATCGCGGAACTCGTTGGACTCCAGAATATTGTCGGTGGAGATGGTCACGATTTTCGTGTAGGCAACGGCGATCTTGGGATAGAAGGCGGCCATTGCCAGGTGTTGCTGATGGTCTTTTGGACAGTAGTGGCCGCGCGAGAGGATCAAAATCATCGGGTCGTTGCCTTGTAGCTCGCTCAGGCGGCGGCGTGTGCGGGTCTGGTCGGTCAGTTCGTAATCGGGGAAATGCGCCCCAGGAACGATGTCCGCTCGCATTGTTTTGCTCCTTGTAGCTCTTTTCAGAATTACTAGCGTTAAAAATAGCATAGCACCGGGGAGGCCGAGCGTGAAAGTGGCACTTCCCCAGTCATAGGCTGGTATAGTTTGTAGTGCGTCTGCTCAGTTGTGGCTGTGCCTGGCACCGTTACTGCGCGGATGCAGGGTGATGACCGCACCAAAACCATCACACACCATACCTGGCAAGGAGTGTTTCATGATCTTTCGTAAGCTAGGTCGCACCGGCCTGAAGGTGGCCGCGCTCTGTTTGGGCGGCAATGTCTTTGGTTGGACGGCTGATGAGCAGGCTTCGTTTGCAGTGCTGGATACGTATGGAGAAGGCGGCGGAAATTTTATCGATACTGCTGATGTGTATTCCAACTGGGCGCCCGGCCACAGTGGCGGCGAGTCGGAGACTATCCTTGGCAAGTGGATGCGCCAGCGGGGTAATCGTGAGCAGATGGTGATTGCTACCAAGGTGGGCAGCCGGATGGGCGCTGGTCCGAATCAGCAGGGGCTTTCTCGGCAGCATATTATGCAGGCGGTAGAAGCCTCGCTATGCCGCTTGCAAACTAACTATATCGATCTCTATCTCTCTCATTGGGACGACCCGGAAACGCCGCAGGAGGAGACGATGCGGGCGTATGACGATCTGGTGCGGCAGGGCAAGGTGCGGTATCTGGGAGCCTCAAACTTTAGCGCCTGGAGGACGACCCGCGCGCTGTGGGAGAGTGATCGGCACGGCGCTGCTCGCTATGCGTGTGTGCAGCCGCCGTATAGTCTGGCGAACCGCGAGGCGTATGAGCGCGAACTGGAGCCATGCTGCCGCGAGTTGGGGCTGGGCGTGATGACGTATTCGTCGCTTGCCAGCGGGTTTTTGTCTGGCAAGTATCGCCCCAGCAGAGATTTGCCGTCCAGCCAGCGCGCCCAGGGCATCCAGAAACGGTATATGAACGAGAAGGGCTTTGCCATTCTGGAGGCGATGGATCGCGTGGCGGCTGCGCGCGATGCGACGCCGGCGCAGGTGGCGCTGGCGTGGATTCTGGCGCGGCCAGGCATTACATCGCCGATTGCCAGCGCCACGACTGTTGCACAGACCCGTGAACTGCTAGGGGCCGTCGAACTCACACTGGCGGCTGAGGAGATCGAGGCGCTTGATCGCGCTAGCGCCTGGCAGCAGAAGTCATAGCGCCTGCCAGTGCGCTTGATTATGCTCTGGTGTCATATAATGGAAAACATGGGCCTTTCCACTGTAGGCAGAAAAGGTCGTTATCTGGTTCGTCTTGCAGCAGGATGCGCTGCCTAGAAGAGAATCCCATGTTAGGCCAAAAGGTGCGCGCACGCGGCAAGGATCGTCTGCGCGCGCTGCTCAACCCGAAGGTATTGATAGGCACGATTCTGGGCGCGGTGGTGCTTGCTACGTTGCTCAGCTTTTCTGACATCGAGACGGTCTGGCATATCATCGAGGGCTTCCCGCCGGTCATAATTCCGATATTGTTTGCGCTCGTTGTTGGGCGTGAGTCGCTGCGTGCCGTCCAGTGGCGCATTTTCCTGAACGCTATTGGTATTCACGCGACGCGGCGCGAAGCCTTTCTAACGCTGGCGGGGGGTGACGCGGCGCAGGTGTTGCCGGGCGGCCTCTACTTTCAGGATTTGCTGATAAGCCGGGAGCTGCATGTGGGGGTCAGCGCGCCGCTGGCGGCGACGACGCTGATGATATGGATGGAAGTGACAATGGCGATGCTGGCGCTGGGGGTGCTTGGATTGCCAGGTCTTCCGGCACTGCGCCCGGTGATGCTTTTCTGTGGGGTTGGCTCGCTGCTGGTGCTGCTGCTGGCGCATACCCGGCTGCTGAATGGGGTGCGCAGGCTGTTCTGCTTTTGTGAGGGGCCACTTGGAAAGGTAAAGCTCGGCAAGTTTGGGCGCAAGCTGGTTGCGGGGATGGATAATTTTCTGGCGTCTTTTGCTGGTCTTTCGCATCCTAAGGTGCTTTTGAGCGGGCTGGTGCTGTGCGCTGCATACATGGGTTTGACGATCACCGGCTTTTGGATGGTGTGTGTCGGGTTGGGTATCTCGCAGGTGGGCATTGCACAGGCGACGGCGATCTATAGCCTGGTGTTGGCGGTGGTCGATATTAATCCGCTGCCCTCCGATCTAGGGGTGAGCGAACTGAGTGGAGTGGGCGGCTTTCTGGCATTCCATGTTGCTGCGGCTGCCGGGTTGGCGGCGATGCTGACGTTTCGGATTCTGCTGTTGATTGGGGAGGAGTTGGTGGCAGCGGCGGCTTTCCTGGTCTTTCACGAGGAGACGCGCCGAATCTTTCGCCCGAAAAATCTGAAAAGCGCTGCTGCATTGTCAGAGCAAACAGAGCGAGAGGTATCTGAGGGAGTGGAGGAGGGACCGGCAGCGGGGAGCGCACCTTGAGTGGCTGTATCTGAGGGCTATATTCAGGCGGCTTATTGTCTTTCATCTGCTGCCAGAAAGACAATAAGCCGCTTTTTTACGCTTCGCCGGCATGGATGTGGTACGCTATAGTTTTCTCTCGGTTAAGAAAGGTGTCGTTGAACGATGGCCCGCAAGATGCTGGCGCTAGACGGCCTGCACGATGCTGGAGTAAGACCCGCCGAGCATCTGCTGCTAAGCAGCTTGGAAGGGGGACATCATGGCACATCTGGTGAAACCACCTTGCGATGAGGGGGTTATTCGCTCGAAGCCGGCAGATAGGCTGGCGGTGTCTGCCGCCGGGCATGCTGGCGTTTGGGTGTTGATGGCGACTATTTTAGGTTCCAGCATGTCGTTTATTGATGGGACGGTTGTGAATGTGGCGTTGCCGACGCTTCAGCGTGAGCTACACGCGACGGTGGCCGATGTGCAGTGGGTGATTGAAGCGTATGCGCTCTTTCTCTCGGCGTTGATTCTGGTGGGCGGCTCGCTGGGGGATCGGCTGGGTAGACGACGTATCTTTGCTCTGGGCATTGTGCTTTTTACGGCGGCCTCGGTGGCGTGTGGCCTGGCGCCAACGGCGCTGGCGCTTATTGCTGCGCGGGGGGCGCAGGGCATTGGCGGCGCGCTGCTGGTGCCCGGCAGTCTGGCGATCATCAGCGCTTCGTTTGATCCGGCGCGGCGGGGCGGCGCGATTGGCACCTGGGCGGCATTTACTACCGTGACGGCTGCACTGGGGCCGGTGCTGGGTGGCTGGCTGATTCAAGCGGCCTCCTGGCGCTGGGTCTTCTTTATCAATGTGCCGCTGGCGGCGCTGACGTTGTTGGTGACGTTCTGGCGCGTGCCGGAGAGCCGCGATGAGCATAGCGCGGGTCCGCTGGATTGGTGGGGAGCGAGTCTGGCGACGGTTGGCCTGGGCGCCCTGGTCTATGGGCTGATCGAATCGAGTACGCTCGGCTGGGAGGCGCCTGCGGTCTGGGTCGGGCTGATCGTTGGGGTGGGCGCGCTGATCGCTTTTGTGGTGGTGGAGGCACGCAGCGCGGCGCCAATGGTGCCGCTGACGCTCTTCCGCTCGCGGACCTTTAGCGGGGCCAATCTCTTGACGCTGCTTCTCTATGGAGGATTGGGTGGCTCGCTGTATTTCTTGCCATTCACTTTGCAACAAGTGCAGGGGTATACGCCGACGGAGGCTGGGGCGGCGCTGCTGCCGATGACGGTGATTATTTTCTTGATGTCGCGCTGGGCGGGTGGGCTGGTAGCGCGCGTTGGCGCAAAACTGCCGCTGGTGATTGGAGCGATCATTGCGGCGGCTGGATTTGCGCTGTTTGCTTTGCCAGGGCTGGGCGGGAGCTACTGGACGACCTATTTCCCGGCGATTGTGGTGATGAGTCTGGGGATGTCAATTGTGATTGCGCCGCTGACGACGGCGGTGATGAACTCGGTGAGCGCAGACCGTGCCGGCGTGGCCTCTGGTATTAACAATGCTACTTCGCGGACGGGGGGCCTGCTCACCATTGCGGCGATCAATCTCCTGGTGGTAGCGGTCTTCAATAGTACGCTGGATGGCCGGTTGGGTGGATTGCATGTGACGGCGGCGGTGCTGCGGGCGCTGGATGCGCAGCGGGCGCGGTTAGCTGGGATGCAGATTCCTGGCGGGCTGACGCCGAACCTGTCCGCGCTGATTCAGCGGGCGATAGACCTCTCATTTCTCGATGGGTTTCGCGCGGCGATGCTGACTGGCGCTGTGTTGGCGCTGGCGTCTGCCGTCGCAGCGGCAGTGCTGGTGGAGGGTAAGAGGTCGAACGATGAAGTCAAGGAGGCGCCTGCTGCCAGCACTGCGAGCAGGTAAGGTTGCCAGCGCTGCTGGTGCAGATAGGCTCTCTAGAAGAGAGAATGGAGAAGGAGACAAACATGGCGAAGCAGTGTTCTCACGTTGAACAGATTCAGGAAGTGACGCCGCGCACGCCGCAGGGTTGTGAGGAGTGCCTGGCGATGGGAGATAGTTGGGTGCATCTGCGGCTGTGCCTGGTGTGTGGGCATGTTGGCTGCTGCGATTCCTCGAAGAATAAGCATGCTACCAAGCATTTTCATGCGACGAACCATCCGATCATTCAGTCTTTCCAACCCGGTGAGGACTGGCGCTGGTGCTATGTGGACCAGGTGATGATCTAAGGGAGGGTAAGATGAGCGCTTTCACGGCAGCCGAGATTGAGTATCTGAAGAGTCAGCGTTTGGGCCGGCTGGCGACGACCAACGCGGCGGGCGAGCCGCATGTGGTGCCGGTGGGCTTTCACTACAACGCCGATCAGGATACGATTGATATTGGCGGGCATGGGATTGGGCAGAGCCGCAAGTTTCGGGATGCGGGGAGTGGACGGCTGGTGGCTTTTGTGGTAGATGATGTGCTGCCGCCCTGGCAGCCACGCGGCATTGAGCTACGTGGGCACGCCGAGGCGTTGAACACGGGTGGGCAGTCGATCAATGCGAATTTTGACCCGGAAATAATCCGTATCAAGCCGTCGAAGGTTATTTCCTGGGGC
>CAZFWN010000090.1:0-20816 GCA_964522745.1 uncultured Ktedonobacterales bacterium | reverse complement strand
GTGCCGATGGGAGCGGTGATAAGATGCTCGCGGGTCATGACCTCGCCGATAGGCCGATCCAGATTGGATTCAAAACGCAGATCGCGGTTGGTGAGGATGCCAACGAGCCTGCCCTGTTCTGTAATCGGGATGCCAGAAATGTGGTAGTTTGCCATCGAGGCGAGGGCGACCCGCAGCGGGTCTTCAGGGGAAAGGGTGATGGGGTCGGTAATCATCCCCGACTCTGAGCGTTTGACCTTATCGACTTCTGCTGCCTGGTCGGAAATCGAAAGATTGCGATGGATGATGCCGATACCGCCCTCGCGGGCCAGCGCAATAGCAAGCCGAGCCTCAGTAACGGTATCCATTGCGGCTGAAACAATCGGGATGGATAATTCAATGCTGTTGGTCAGACGGGTGCGAGTGGAGACATCTGAGGGCAGGACAGAGGAAGCGGCTGGGATGAGCAGGACATCATCGAAGGTGAATCCCTGGGTGCCAAACTTCTCGTCCCACTCCGGCAGTATACTCATGGGAGCGCCTTAACCTTTCTTCATGCTGGTGGCTGCTGGTATGCTACACCTCTCACGGTAACAACTGGCCGTCCTCTATCGTGGAAAACAACGTTGGTAACAGGCCATACTAGCGAAAGTGCCCAGCGCGCGGCGTGCTGCCGTGCCTGGGCGTTGTTATGATGCACCCTTGTGTGCAAGGTGAGAAGCGCGTGCAATCAAAGCAGATGCCTTTGCAAACTCCAAGCAGCGGGCCTACAATGGCTGAATCATATTAACGGCAGTGTATCACTTGTGGGAGGAGTACGTCAAACGTCACGCAGGCAGCAAAAAAGACGCCGGGCTACTACCCCGGCGCACAAGAAACAACAGAAACTGTCTGGAGCGGGCTATGGGATTCGAACCCACGGTCTCAACCTTGGGAAGGTCGCATGTTACCACTACACCAAGCCCGCAAAACCTTTTGGCTCCATTAAGCATAGCAGATGCTTTGCCAAAAGTCAATGATCGGTGCCCCTGACTGGACTCGAACCAGCACGCCCTTTCGAGCACAGGCCCTCAACCTGCCGCGTATACCATTCCGCCACAGGGGCTAGCACCAACTGCTCTGGTTTGTACCAAATGCACTATCAAGTATATAATGCAGTGTTCCGTTTGTCAATCATTTTTTTGACGAGGTATCCGCCAACAAAATAGCCGCTCTCTGCCTCTCCCCAAGGCGGCAGCTATTTTTAATGATTGCTCCAGCCTTGATCTGTACTGCCAGAGCGCTCAGTAATAGATATTCACCAATAGCTAAGGATAGAAAGAAGCACATGAGTATGCCATCTTCGCCACAACCAGAGGCATCTGAGAATCCGGTGACGCAAGGACTGACGCTGCTGGGTCATGAAGTACACCAGCCGGTGCGCAAGTTAGAGACGTTTCCTAATCAGCACCCAGGCCGGCGCTATACCGTTACGTTGATCTGCTCGGAATTTACCTGTGTCTGTCCGATGACTGGGCAACCTGACTTTGCCACCATCACGATCCGCTATGTCCCCGATCAGCGCATCGTGGAGTCGAAGTCACTCAAGCTCTATCTCTGGTCCTACCGCAACGAAGGCACCTTCCATGAGCATGTGACCAACCAGATTCTCGAAGACCTGGTCCAGGCATTGGACCCCTGGTCCTGTGAGGTCGTGGGCGCCTTTAGCGTGCGCGGGGGTATCGCCATTACTGTTGAGGCAAAACACGAGAAGCCACAGGTCGGTGCAGAAGTGCGTTAGCCCTTATTCATCTTCTTCGCCCTGATAGATGCAGCCGGCGGTGCAGGTTTCGCGGACGATAATCCGGCAGAGTCCGGGCAGCGCCGGACGCAGCCGCTGCCATATCCAACGCGCCAGGTGTTCGCTGGTGGGATTGGACAGACCCTCGATTTCGTTCAGGTAGTTGTGGTCAAGCTGCTCGTAAAGGGGCTGGAATACCCGTTTAATCTCGCCAAAGTCCTGCACCCAGCCGGTTTCTGGCTCGACTGGCCCGCGCACATGCAGCTCTACACGAAATGAATGCCCATGCAGTCGGGCGCATTTGTGTCCGGCGGGCACATTGGGCAGTCGATGCGCTGCCTCAAAGGTAAATTCCTTGAAGATTTCCATGAGAACCTGTCCATCAGCCCTGCTCTTAGGGAATGCCGAGTAGTTTGTGCGTTTGCAGGCTGAGCCGCCACTGCGGATGCTCCAGGCAGTAGCGCACGGCTAGCTGTGTATTGCGCTCGCGCTGCGGGCCATCCATTGGTTGCAGAAAGAAGTGCTGAAAATCCAACTGCTCAAAGCGCTCTGGCTCGGCTCCCAGTTGTGGAAAGACGAGCTTGAGTTCCTGGCCGTGTGTCAACACCAGCGGCGCGCCCGACTTGGGACTCATACAAATCCAATCAATACCCGACGGGGGAAGCTGTGTGCCATTGGTTTCTATAGCGATCTCAAAACCAGCGCGGTGCAATGCCTGGACCAACGCTTCATCCAATTGCAGCAGTGGCTCACCGCCGGTGCAGACCACAAAACGCCGCGCGCGTGGCGCGGTGCTGGCCGGCCAGGTCGCCGCTACCGCGCCGGCGAGCGCTTCAGCGGTGGCAAACTTGCCGCCACCTGGGCCGTTGGTGCCGACAAAGTCGGTATCGCAGAACGTACAGATGGCTTTGGCCCGATCCTCCTCCCGGCCCGTCCACAGGTTACAGCCCGCGAAGCGGCAGAAGACCGCCGGGCGCCCGGTGTTGGCACCTTCGCCTTGCAGCGTATAAAAGATCTCTTTGACGGCATATGTCATAACTGGGCGCGCTCCTCCTGCTGATACGCAACGGGATCACGCAGCCCGCGCTCGGCGAAGCCCTTCAGGCGCAGCAGACAGGCATCGCAGTGTCCGCAGGATGCTCCCGCTGGCGAAGGATCGTAGCAGGAGAGCGTCAGGCTGTAGTCCACCCCAAGCTCCAGGCCGCGCTGGATGATCTGCGCTTTGGTCAGCGCGATCAGTGGCGTATGGATAGTCAACTGCTGGCGGCCCTCCACACCTGCCTTCGTCGCCAGGTTTGCCATCTGCTCATAGGCATGGATGTATTCTGGGCGGCAATCGGGATAGCCGCTATAGTCGAGGGCATTCACGCCAAGAAAGACATGACTGGCCCCCAACACCTCCGCCCAGGCAAGCGCAAACGAGAGAAAGATGGTATTGCGCGCGGGCACATACGTAATTGGGATGCCTTCGCCCATTTCATCAAGGCTGCGTCCCTTGGGCACAGCGATCTCAGCGGTCAGGGCCGAGCCACCAAAGAGCCGCAGATCAATATCCACAATTACATGCTCTGCAACCTCAAACTGCGCGGCTACGCGCCTGGCAGCGTCGATCTCGATGGAGTGGCGCTGCCCGTAACGAAAGGTAAGGGCATATGGCTCAAAGCCCTCATCCTTGGCGATAGCAAGGGTCGTGGTGGAGTCGAGACCGCCGCTCAGCAGCACCACCGCTTTTGGCTTTCCGTCGATCATCTTGGTCCTCGTTTACTGACTGCAAAGGCAACTCTGGCATATCGCTCTCGTGTTAGCGTTCTTCCTGAGTGGACTTTAGCGGTTGGGCCACCTCTTTAAGAGACGACTCATGAGCCGCCCCAGTAGCAGGTCGCCCGGCAGCAAGCTGTTGCGCCTGATCGCGCTCGCGCCGCTGCCATTCTTCCATCAATGCCGCCGCCATCTGCACGACTTCGTGAAAGTGTTGGCGCTGCTCTGGCGGCAAAATTGGCGGCAGCGGAGTCGAGCGAATGCGATGAATCACATAGGCCAGCGCCCAGGCGGTGGTGCTATGCTCGCTCCATTCCTGCTCAGCAGCGCTGTCCCAGACCTCTTCAGCCAGGGGCGCCTGTGTGGATAATTCCAGATGCTCGCCCTCATAGAGCGCTTCCAGGTGATTGGCATCTTCGATTACTGGCTCAATATTTGTTGCAGGCTTGCTCTGCATACCCGGCTCCGGCACGATCCCATCCTCAGAAGGCACACTTTATGATAAGAGAGAAAGGAAAAAGGCTTTAGGTGTTTTTCTCCATCTTCTTGCCAGAAAAGTCTCTTCATTATAAGGCTTGTATGCCTGGCGAGTCAAGGTGATCAACAGATGAGTATCAAGTGGGCCAATATGCCTGGCGAATTGAAATGTTTCGCAATGAGAGCTAAAGTACATCACTTTTTGTTTCCAAAGAGCGCTATGAACCTCTTGTATCTGATAGTCATTCCTGCTACACTGCAAGGGGCATACTCGTCGCGTCGGCGTTCTTTCCCTCGCGCACTCCATCCTGCTCCTGGCAGGCTTTTCTACCAATCAGCTAGAGGGGTATTCTTAGGATGTATAGTAGTGGACCATTGGGTCGTTCGGTCACTCCAGAAAATGCGTATAGTCAAAACTCATTGGAACCTGGCTCTGGTGGTACTGGTGTCAACACCTCCCCCCGCCGCTCAACCGTAGCAGCCCGCAATTCCCTGGGACAGGTGATTGAGCATCGCTTTGCGGAACTTAGCTCTCCGTGCCGGTCTTATTCCGAACTAGAGCGACGATCAGGGGTCTCGCGCGAGGCTCTCAGCCGCTATATTACCTCCCGGCCTGATCGGCGCCGCTCGCCTACAGTGGAAACACTCTCAGCTATTGCTGGCGCCCTCGATATGAACATCGAGACGCTCTGCCGGGCAGCAGCTATGCGCGGACCAGCCCGCCCGGATATGGAGACCCTCGCAAGCAACCGCAGCGAACAGGCTGCGCCTCTGCTTGGTCAGTTAAGTGACGAGCAGTTCCATGCACTGCTGGGGTTTTTGCGTCAGATGCTCGCCGGCTCGGAACAATAACTCCAGCTCAAGTGGCTGAACGCGAGGATGCCTAGAAGCCTTCGCGGTCAATACGGCGTTTCTTGCGGACAATCTGCTGGCCTCCTTGCTCATGGTAAAACACCAAATGAACGCTGCGATTCAGTACCCAACCAAAGATGGGATAGATAATCAGCGCAAGCAAGGTCGTGAACTCAATGATGCTCTTGCCAACGTTGGGATTATCCAGCAGCGCTGAGAATGGTGCAACCAGTGGATCGGTTAGCCCATACAGAAAGATGCCGAATGGGCTGGACGGGTTCGCTCCTACCAATTTGAGGAAGAACCGGATCACCAGCAGCACTTCGATCAGCCTGAAGATAAACCGAATGGTTTTGGTGGTGCGCCGCATCCGCAGGGTTGGCGTGTGCGGCGCATCGACCTCCGACGCATAGGTCGTTTCAATTTCAGTGACCTCCTGTGTCTCAACCGTGCCTGGTGGCTCTGCTGCGACAGACCCGGTCTGAAGTGGGGCAGCAGGCTCCTGCTTCATTGGCAACGGCGGCAGGTCGTGAGGATCAGGAGGGATGGTCGATTGAATCGGCGTAAGACTCCGCCCGCCTGCCACCCCTTGCCAGGGAGGAACAAGAGGCTCAGTTGGCAGGTTGGTCGGATCAACTGGTGTTTGATCTGCATCTGGCGCTGGCTGCATCGGGAGGTCTCCTCTCTAGTGGCCTGAGCGCTCTTCCATTGCATCGGTGCAAGTTCTATACCAGCTTTTCCTTGTCCTCAGCTTTCAATTCTTCGGACTTTCTGCCCTCACCGCGCTGCTTGCGCTCTAGTTCCCATTGGCGGCGCTGGCGGCGGCGCCTGGCAACACGGGCGCGTGACACCAGCGTGAGCGGCCAGTAGAGCAGCGGGCGATACACATAATCATGCGTTGCCAGACTCAAGCGCGAAAAGCCACCAAAGCCCCGCTTGTACTCATAGACATTCCACATCTCCTCGCCTGGTTCCAAGGTTTCGGGAATGCCACGAAAATCATACACCTCGCAGCCTTGTTCTTTCGCCCAGAGAAAGGTCTTCCAGTGGAGCAGATAGCCTGGCTTCAAATTGCGGTAGGCATCCGAGGTCGCGCCAAACATATCCCAGCACCAGGCGCCATAGCGGATGAGCAGGTGTCCGACCAGTGCCTCGCCTTCATGCTCAGCCAGAAAGAGCGCGGCATCAGTGCCAAAGAGTTCCAGAATATCCGTATAGTGCTTCAGCGGGAGGATAGTAAAGTCGTCGCGCTGGCTGGTCTGCTGATAAATGCGGTAGAAAGCCTCGATCTCCTCGGATGTGCTGGCCTGTTTTATTTGAATACCGCCGCGCTCGGCGACCTTAATGTTATAGCGCCAGGAGCGTTTCATACCCGCCAGCAGCTTTTGCTCAGGCGGGTGAATATCCAGCAGCCAGCTCCGCCGGACATGCGTTGGGATAGGATTGGGCTTGAAACCCAACTGGCGCAGGGCTTCTTGCCAGCCGGGCGCACCCTCTTCAACATGCGGCTCGATCTTGAGCAGCACGGCATGCTGCTTCCGGGCGATCCGGTGCAGTTCGTTTATCAGAACCGGCAGGGCGGGAGATTGCGGGTCATCAACAACTGGCCCGCGCAGCACGTAGAGCCAGGGCGCGCCCACATAGGGAAAGCTGAAGATCACTGCCAGCGCGGCGGCAATCAACTGCCCCTCTTCAAGCACGCCCACGCGCACAATCGCGTGCCCGTCCCGCTTCATCAACTCGCCCCAGTGATAGGACTGCATCAGATGGCCGGTTCTGGCCTGCGAAACAAAACTATCCCATTGTTCTTGATCAGCGATTTGCCGCACTTCCATTGACATCAACTTTTTCCTGGCCCCTCATTTAATGTGGTTTGGCGATCAGCACATCCTGGCCTTCGACCTTGACCGCATAGGTGGGGACATCCTCGCGTGGCGGGCGGCGAATCACCTTGCCGGTGCGCACGTCAAACTGGCCGGCGTGCATTGGGCACGTCACTATATACCCTTCCAGCTCACCCTCGCTGAGTGCCCCTCCCACATGCGAGCAGTCATCACTAATGGCATAGAACGTTCCATCAACGTTCGCCAGGCAGATCAATGCCCCTCCTAATTCAATCATCGTCATTTCTCCAGGAGCCAGGTCGCTGGTAGAGGCCACTTTCACATAGTCGTTTTCACTCATAGCGCTCTATCTCCTTGAGAGAAAGCGCCTGCTCTAGAGCAGGCAGCTTTGATCTTTGTCTCTTCACCGGGATTATAGCATGACGCCAGCCACTTAGCTCTACAATATATAGGGGCTTGAACGTTTTGATACAATGAGAGGGTGTACTTTCTCTTGGGTAACCTCCCTCTCCCTGAATGCTGCCTGGTTTTTGTAGGAGAAACGAATGACCTTGAATCGTGATGAGGCGTTCCGGCTGTTTAGCGAATGGAACCAGAATGAGGGCTTGATAAAGCACGGCTTGGCAATGGAGGCGGCTCTGCGCGCCTATGCTCGTACGTTTGGCGAGGACGAGGAAAAGTGGGGCATTACCGGCATGCTGCATGATATTGACTATGAGCGCCACCCCACCATTGAGGAGCATGGCAAAGTCGGCGCCGATCTGCTGCGCCAGCATGGCTATCCTGACGAGGTAGTCCATGCCGTGCAGGCGCATAATGACTACCATCAACTCCCGCGCAATGACCTGCTCTCCAAGACGGTCTTTGCCTGCGATGAATTAACCGGCCTGATTACCGCGACGGCATTGGTCCGCCCCACAAAAAGCATCCTTGGCCTGGAGGCGTCCTCAGTCAAGAAAAAGATGAAGGATAAAGCCTTTGCGCGCGGCGTGAACCGCGAAGAGATCATCAAAGGCGCCGAGGCGCTCGGCGTCGATCTGACCGAGCATATCACTTTTGTCATCCACGCGATGGAAGCCAGCGCCGATACCCTGGGCCTGCGCGGCACGGAGCCAGCCCAATAGGGGAGAGCGTCAAAAGAAGGCAAGGTTGATTGAAAACAGCCCTGCCTTCTCTGTATTTATGTGTGCCGCTCGACCACATACCAGCGGAAGAGATGGGCCTGGGCGCGCTCCGGGCGGTCATCGTAGAGGGAGAAAAGGACGGCGCGCAGCGGATCGGACTGGCGCGTCGCCTGCATGGCAAAGCGTTTGCGCCGCTCGCGCTCATCCGCTGGAGGATTGGCAGGGTCATTGGCCTGGGCCAGAAATTCTGTGTGCAACTGGCGTGCCGTTGCCAGCGCCTCCTCGCTGCGTGTAACTTGCTCCTGATAGGCGCGGAAGAGAAACTTTGCCGTCTGGAGCAGTTCGTAATCGTAGCCGAGTTCGCGTAACCCGGACTCCAGGTGTTCCTCATCTGTCACACCCGCGCCGCGCGCATACTCTGCAATGAGTTCATAGCTCATATTGGCGCGCATCGCGTGGAGGGCCAGATAGCGAGCGCTCTTGACCTTAATGAGCAGTTGCCCGCGATGCAGGCGCGCCACCACGCCCTCCCGATCACCCCACTCGCGCACCGTTTCCTGCAATCCCTTGAGATCGCGCGGCAATTCCACCAGCGGCACCGCATGTAGGCTATGCTCACCGGCAAACGCTTGAAGCTGCTCAACCGGCATCAGATGCAGATCGGCATGCCGCACCGCGCCCAGGAAATGGAGATCAGGCTCGCTGTAGGCAATCACGATCAGGTTCTCTGGCCCGACATACTCAAACAACAGCGACCACTCTGGCATAAAATCGGGTTCAAGCAGCGCCGGGTAGCGCTTGACCGACAGGCCAAACGCCACCGGCGCGAAATCGCTGCCGTTCCAGGTGCCCCGCGTGCGGAAGATGACCCGGCCATCCGGCAGCACGCTGCGAATCATCAGCGTGCCATCCAGCTTTTCGGTAAAGAAGACCTCTTCACCGCTGCTCAGCGCAGCCTCAAGCTGGGCGTCGTTGGCCGGGCGCTCGCCGGCGTTGAAAAACTTGGGGAAGCCGCTGGAGATAACACGCCCCTGCGTATCCACTGCCACCGAGCGCAGGCGCAGCTCGTCCTCTGCCCAATCCCATTTGTTGTGCTTGGGGTGGATAAAGGTATAATCCTCTCCTCGCTCAATGAAAAAGCTCTTGGGGTCCACCAGGCGGGTGTTGAGCCGTAATGTCCCATCCTCCTGGTGGGTCCATAAGTGAGGTTCTTCTTCGGCCATAGGTTCCCTCTCTCTACCAGATGCCGTTCATCAGACCGCCATCGACAGGGATGCTGGTTCCGGTCACATAGCCGCCCTGGCGCGAAGCCAGGAAGGCCACGACGGCTGCCAGTTCTTCTGGCTCGCCCAGCCGCCCCAGCGGGATATCTTTCTCGGCCAGTTTAATAGCTTCTTCTACTGAGATGCCCAACTGCTGTGCAGCGCGCTCGCGCAGTGAGCGCTGGCGATCAGTCATAATGCGCCCGGTGAGAATATTATTGATCGTGATATGCTCCGGCCCAAGCTCCTGAGAAAGCGTCTTTGCCAGCCCGATCACGCTGGATCGAATACTGTTGGAAAGAATCAGCCCCTCAATCGGCTCGCGCACCGAGGTTGAGACCAGATTAATGATCCGCCCGCCACCCTGGCGGCGCATATGCGGCAGTGCTGCCTGAATCAGCCGCACCACGCTCATCAGGCTCAATTGAAACGCCTGCTCCCATTGCTGCTCATTGACCTCGCCAAATTTGCCTGGCGGTGGGCCGCCCGCGTTGCAAATGAGAATATCCAGCCGGCCCAACTCGCTGGCAGCACGCTCGACCACCGTGTTGATCTGGTCGGGCTGAGTCACATCGGCCTGGATAACTAGCGCCTGCGCGCTGGCTGCGCGCACGGCTGCGGCGGTTTCATTGAGCGCGTTGAGGTCGCGTGCAAAGATAGCGACATTGGCACCCTCCTGTGCCAACGCGATGGCGCAGGCGCGCCCCAGACCCTTGCTGGCCGCTGCAACGACTGCGACTTGTCCACGAATACCAAAATCCATGCTGTTCCTCCCTGGCTTTGAATAGAGAAGTGGATATGAGAAGAAAAGAGCCAGTTGCTCTGTTCTGGCGGTGTGGCAACTGGCTTGTGGGTCGGTTCGTTCTTCAAGATGGTCAGGCTGTTTTGATGTTTGCCGCCTCGCGCAGATTCAATTCCTCGATGGCCTGCTGGCGCATGATAAATTTTTGTATCTTGCCGGTGACGGTCATCGGGAAGGTATCGACAAATTTCCAGTAGCGCGGAATCTTGAAGCTGGCAATCTGACCACGACAAAACTCAGTCAGTTCTTCCGGTGTGGCTGTCTGGCCCTCCTTCAACTTGACCCAGGCCATCAGTTCCTCGCCGTATTTGGCGTCGGGCACGCCGATGACCTGTACATCGGCCACCTTGGCGTTGGTATACAAGAACTCTTCGATCTCACGCGGATAGATATTCTCGCCCCCGCGAATGACCATATCCTTGATACGCCCGACGATATTGACATAGCCGTCATCGTCCATCGTCGCCAGATCGCCAGTGTGCATCCAACGGGCTACATCGATAGCTTTGTGGCTCGCCTCTTCGTTATTCCAATAACCTAGCATCACCGAATAGCCGCGTGTACACAATTCGCCCGTCCCGCCGCGCGGCACCACCTGGCCGCTGGCCGGATCGATGATCTTGACCTCAACATGCGGGTGAATCTGCCCGACGGTGCCCACTCGCTTTTCCAGCGCATCATCCAGATGTGTTTGGAAAGAGACCGGGCTGGTTTCGGTCATGCCATAGCAGATCTCTACGTCCTTCATGTTCATCAGGTCGATAACCTGGCGCATTACCTGCACCGGGCAGGGTGAGCCGGCCATCACGCCGGTGCGCAGCGAACTGAGGTCGTATTTGCTGAAATCCGGGTATCCCAACTCGGCGATAAACATGGTTGGCACACCATAGAGCGCAGTGCAGCGCTCGGCCTGCACCGTCTCCAGCACGGCGGCAGGCTCGAAAGCCTCGGCAGGATAGACCATCGTGGCGCCATGTGTCATGCAGCCCAGATTCCCCATGACCATCCCGAAGCAATGATACAGCGGCACCGGAATACATAGTCTGTCTGCTTCTGTGAAGCCCTGGAGTGCTGCCACGAAATAGCCGTTGTTCAGGATGTTGTGGTGGCTAAGCGTCGCGCCCTTGGGGTTGCCCGTCGTGCCGCTGGTGTACTGGATGTTGATGGGGTCATCGAACTCCTGCTCCGCCTGGCGCTCGGCCAGGTGTGCCGTCGTCACCTCGCTTGCTCGCGCCATGACATGGCCCCAGTTCCACATGCCCGGCGTGTGTTCTTCGCCCATGCGGATCACATGCCGCAAGTGGGGCAGGCGTCGGGCATCGAGCTGTCCCGGCTGACTGCGCTCTAATTCGGGGCAGAGTGTTTGCAGCATCTCAATATAGCTGGTCGTGCGGAAGTTCGGTGAGAGAACCAGTGTCGTGCAGGTAGATTGATTCAGCGCGTACTCCAGTTCGTGCAAGCGATAGGCGGGGTTAATGTTGACCAGGATCGCGCCAATTTTCGCCGTCGCAAACTGGATGATGGTCCACTCAGCACAGTTGGGCGCCCAGATGCCCACGCGCTGCCCCTTCTGAATGCCCAGCGCCATCAGGCCGCGCGCGCAGGTATCAACTTCGCCCTTGAGCGCTGCCCAGCTATAGCGCAGATTTTGCTGGCGCACGACCAGCGCCTCGCGCCCTGGAAAGCGGGCTACCGTTTGATCGAAAGCGTCGCCAATGGTCATGCCCAGGAGTGGCTTGGTACTGGTTCCACTTACATAGCTCCACTGGATCGCGCTGCGGTCTTGCCCATCGACGGCATGCTCAGTCTGTGTCATCGCTGACCTCCTGTGGGCGCATCAGCGCTTGTGCTGATGCGGTTGCTCACTCTCGCGCTCAGATGGTGGAATTCCCGGTCTTGAAGATGGCTGCCCGTTGAGGGACACCTTGTCAGCCATTATAGCGAGGTGGCATAGGTGTCGTCAATGGCTTACTCCGTATGGTTGCCTCGTTGGGAGAGAGGTGACCTCTGGTGTGTACTCAGCAAGCAGCAGACGGAGGGGAGTGGGGATGTCCATCTGGTACAAGTGCTGTCAAGGCGGTCATCAAGAAGGGAGAGGGGGGCATCGCCGCACAGTGCATGTGCGGATAGTCCAATGAGGAGGACGTGGTCGCTCTGATCACCTTCATACCTGGTCGCGGGTGTCATGTGGACACCCAATTTCTCTGTTCACTCATACGGGGTGAAGTACAGAAAAGGAGCTTATGCGTCAGTTTAAGACGATTGAGCAACTCGATACCGCGATCCTGTACACGCTGGAATTCGTGCCCCAAGTGTGGGCGGTCAGGGCTAGTGCAACCGTGGTGTCCGTTGTGTGGGTGGCATCCGGAGCCACCGCCTGCGCAGACCACTCTGCGTTGGAGCGGTGGCGCCTGGTGGGCGTGGTGACGCTGTGTGGCCGTATGAATACTGCTAGCCTGGTGATCGGTCCTGGACCTGGTAGTGGTGACGCTCGCCGCGCTGGTGACAGGCGACGCCTGTTACCTGCTGGATTATCAGCGTGGCTATGCAGAGGTGCAGGCGGATCGGCGCGCCATCGGACCAGGAGTTCCTCCCAGGGGAGAAAGCTTCAATGATCAAATGTACCAGGCGCTGCCAGGTGGTGGCAGGTACGTTTCAGCCGAGTGTGCTGGTGCCCGCCATTCTGGTTTGCCGCAACTGCGGCCAGCCCAGGCGTCGGGAACAGGCGCCGGCGGCCCCTCCGCTGGTCGCGCCGGCAGCCCCAATGGGCAGAGCCCCTTGCCCCTGGTGTTCCTGATCCAAGACTGGGAGCGCACGGAACGCTCCAGTTCCCGATCGGTGGATCGAGCGCAATCGTCTTGCCGGTGAACGTGCGGTCACGTGACGCAAGGGAAAAGAACAGGATGTGAAGGCACATCGTTCTCCATTGGCGCGCTGGGAGAGTGGACCATCAGGGCGTAGTCCGCGCCCGTCGTCGGCTCCGCGAAGCGTACCTGGGTCGCAAAGCCGAGGCGCTCGTAAAACGAGCGAGTTCGGGGACTGAACGTCTCGAGGTAGGTGGCAGACACACGATCGGCTTCGGCAAGCGTCGGTTCCAGGAGTTTGCGTCCGAACCCCTGCCCTTGAGCGGTGGGATCGACAGCGACAATCGAGAGATGCCACGCCTCAGCGTCCACCACACTAGCGGCCTTCGTACTCATGAAAGTGACGATTCGATAGTAATTCGCGCAGCCTTCCGCATCGAGTGTCGTCTTCAAGAGCACGCGCTTGTTGTATGCGGCGCGCGCTTGCACATCGGGAGTCCGAGGTAGCAACCATACGGCCACGCCGCGCGTAGGGTCGGCGAGATGAACGCAGCGCCCGATCTCGCTCCCTTCCTGGATCGAGTAGGCAAAATACTGCGCCAAGACGGCTCGACGGTGGATGGCGTCGCGCCCAGAGGCGACACAGATGGAGCAGTAGAACGGGTCGTACTCGAGCGCAGCGACCACACTCGCACAGGCCGGATCACTGCTCACCACGTGCTTCTGCTCGTGTTCAGACATAGAACGTGTTCCCTCTTGTTTTCCCCGCCTCCTGCTTGGCGGGCCATGACAGCCTTCGTAATATGGGGCTTACACCTTGCGTTCACGTTCTTGAAGAACTGCCGCATGCAAACGGGCGAGTTTGCACGCGGCCTGGACGAACGGCGGGGTGACTTAATGCTCCGTCTGTTGGAACAACTGCGCGAGGCTGCTGTAAGACCCCAGAGGGATCAGGTCAAAGTCAATCAGGTGTACCTGCGCAAAGAGCAACGTGCCCAGCGCCTCTTGGGCGGCTTCCACGCTGACACATTCCAGGATCAACACCACGCCCGGTTTGTCCAGACGGGTGTAGAACTCCCGGCAAATGCTCTGCTCGTAGAGGGTCCACACCACGCGGACTTCGGCTGAGGCATGCTTGAGCAGTTATTCCCGCAGGGCGCCCTCAATCGGCTTGGGCAGGACTACGATCTTCATCGAACAAACCCGCCTCTTTCTGTGTCCATCACGTCAGTTTTAGCTCATGAGTGGCCTCACAGAACCAAGACCTCTAGGGTCACCTGGAGCGAAGGCTCCTTGGGTTGGGAACACCCACGGGATGCGCAACGAGTTTTCACACCTCATGTGGGTCGCTTCCGGCGTGCTTCATTTCTCTGGTATTGCTCGAAGGCTGAGATATTTTTCACCCCTTGTCAAAACCAAGCAGGACCATGGAAAGCGCCTGTGAAATGCCCTCGGTTGGTAGCACCTGTGCACCCTGTGGGGATTCGACGCCTCAGGGCTTGGGCACCAGCACATCGACGCCCCGCACGGCAAATTCCGCTTCGACATCCCCCACTCCAAAACCGCTGCGCTGCCTCCTCTTGCCTTACGTGCGCATCCATATGGCAAAGCGTGAGTCCACGGACAAACAAGTGCGCCTGTTCCCTGGAACAGAACTCCGCCTGCTGCTCGATTTCGTCCCCAAAGTGTCCGTGGTCAGCTTTGCGCAAGATGACCATGTGCTTTGTGGCCCGAGTCCTTTCGAAGAGTTCATACATCCCTGCTAAATGAGCGGGCCGCCCAGTGGGGTCATTACCAGCCCAACACCCCGTTGCGAGGGAGAGGCCGAGACCCACGAGGGGCAGCGAGAGGCTGACCACCTGGTGGAAATACAAGACTGAGAAGGGCGCAAAGAGTCCGTAGCCGAGTGCATTGATCAGAATCATGGCGAAGTAGGGGCCGCTGTTGCCCAACGCACGGGGGAGCCGAGCACGGAAGCGTCGGAAGCGAGGTTGGGCGGGGTGCGAGGGCTTACGCATAGTTGTACTACTCCCAAAGGGGAGGCGAACACTCTCCCCTACCTTTTCACAGCAAGCAAAGAGGGTAACGCGATGACCGCGAACCATACTCAGTTCAGAGACCCCAGTGAGCGCGGAGCAGAGTGAACCCGCTTAGGCGAGCAATTCGCCACGAAGCATGGTGACGGCCTGTCCACCAATCGAGATGCGCTTGCCATGCACCCCACGCGCAGCATGCCCCCGCGCGGAGAGGCTTGATACGCGGTCATCTCGCGTTTGCCCAGTCGTTCTTCCCAGAAGGGCGCCAGGGTGCAATGCGATGAGCCGGTAGCAGGGTCGGTCTTCGTTGATGCCCGCTCTGGGAGCAAAGAAACGCGACACAAAATCATATGCAGGCGAGGAGCTTCGGCTGGTGACGATGACCCCACGTCCCGGCACACGCTCCAGGAAGTTCAGGTCTGGCTTGAGGGTAAGCAGCGTCTCTTCAGAATCCACCTCCACCAGGTAATCAAACCGATTCTTGCCGACGAAGGCCAGTTCTACGCCTGGCGCTTGGGCAAGCTCGAGCGGCGGACGGGGCGTCGCGACTGTGCGCGCGTAATACAAGACCACCCCTTGCAACGTGGCGCGCTTTTGGGCGTCCAGGGTGGCGCCATTGAGATAGAGGGTGACGTGTGGCTGGCCTCCGGCCCGCAGTTACTGCTCGAAGTCGGCGGGAATGATCAGGCCCACATCATACGCGTAAGCGCCGTTGGCCGCAAAGGCAGCGCTGACCTGCGCAGGCGAGGGTGCCTCGGTGATCTGGGCACTCGTGAGGGTGCTGCTGACGAACTGTGGCAAGGGCGATTGTCTGGGGTTGTAGACCAGCAGCGTCGTGGGCGTGGGCTGGCCGCTGCCCGCCAGATGGCTGATGAGCAGCCAGAGGCCCCCAATGAGCAGCGGCGACAGTAAGGAAAAAAGTTTGGATCTATCTAGCCAGATATCCAGCGCGTCTTTGCGCGCCATGGCAAGTATCATGCGAGGGTGCATAGGCGCTCCCTTTCTCACTCCGCCGGGCGCTCGCCCGCAACGTCGATAAAGACCGCTTCGAGGGTCGTCTCGCGCGAATGGACCGCGCGCACCAGGCCCACCGCCATCCGACTTCAGCCAGTTTTGCCTGATCGCCAGGGCTGTCCATGCTCAGAGTCACGTCGCTCGGTGGATGGTTCCCTTGCTGACCGAGCTGCCCCTCCAGCGTCACGGAGTACGTGTATTGGCCGTGTACCAGCTTCAGGTTGCGTGGCGTATCATTGGCAACCAGCTTTCCTTGGACGATGAAGGCCACCTGCTGGCACATCTGATCGGCCTCCTCCATCTGATGCGTCGAAAGCCTCATCGTCGTCCCCTCCTGGCAAAGCTGCTCTACCGTCTCGCGCACCTCACGGGCGGCCGGGCAGACGCCCCTCCCGACCTGTTCATGCGTTCATCCGCACCTGTTTCACCAGTGACGCGAGGCCAGGCCGCTGCCCGTACAACAAGACGCCCAGTCGGTACAGGCGCGCGGCAAACCAGACGGAGGCGAGGATGGTCAAGAGCATCAACGCGATTGTCATTACGATCTCCCACCAGGCCACCGTGCCCAGCGCCAGCCGCCCCAGCATCACCCAGGGGGTAAAGAACGGAATGTACGAGAGCACCTGCGCCCAGGCCGCATTGGGAGCCCCGATGACGAGATAGATCAACAGCCATCCACTGATGAGCAGCAGCAAGGGAGCTATCGTCGCGCTCTGGACCTCCTCCTGCCGTTTAACCAGCGCACCCAGTCCGGCAAACAGGGGTTCATACAGGAAGAACGCCAGGAGGACATAGACCAGGAGCAGGAGGTAGAACGGGATGGACACCCCCGTGAGATACTGGATGAACCCACCCGCGCTCGCCCCAAACAGCGCACCCTGGAGCGGAGTTTGCAGCAGAAGCCCCCCAATGCCGACCACCACCGCACACCCTATTTGGGTCAAGCACGCCGCCCCAATGCCCACGATCTTGCCGGCCATCAACTGGAAGGGCGTTGCGGCCGTCACCAGAATTTCCATAATGCGGCTGCTTTTCTCTTCCGCCACGCCCGCCGCCACCACACCGCCATACTGCCCAACCAGGAGATAGATCAGAAACGCGCCAGCAATGGCGAGGATATAGCCCGCGGTGCTCTCACTCGTCGGTCGAGTCCCCTGGGTGTACACGACCGTGACGTCAGCAGGGGCAGACAGGCTGCTGGTTTGCGCCGGGGTGAGGCCCAAGCGATGCGCCGTATCGAAAAAGGTGAGCAGCTGGGCGAGCGTCTGGATCTGGGGCAGGTTCGTGTCGCTGGTCGAACTGGCGTTGGTGTCATAGGTAAAGCGTAACGCCTGGTTCGGCAAACGCTCCAGCACCAGCAGCACATCCAGTTGACCCTGCTTGACCTGACGTTGCAGGCTGTCCAGAGAAGTCTGTGGCTGACTGCTAATCGCAAAGGCGGCTTTGCTTGCGGACGTGGTCCCGTTCAGGTCTGCGTTGATGTACGAGACGAGCATCGTATCATCCATTCCGGCAATCGAGCCAGCTTCATTCACCACGACGACCTGGGTTGGCCCAGAGGGCCGGGCCGTAATATACTGCACCAGCGTTGGGATAAACGCCGCCAGGAAGACGACGACCAGCAGGATAATGCTCGTGATGATGAAACTGCGCGCTTTGATCCTGGTGAGGTACTCGCGCCCGATAATCAAGCCAATATTGCGCAGAGTATGCTGGGCAGCCGCACCGCCCGAAGGGACGGCGACCGCGCTGTACTCCTGGTCGGCACGTGCCTGCTCTGGCAGGTCCATCGGTTGCTTAGCCATGCTTTTCTTCCTTCTCTACGCTCGCGTGCGCAACTGAAGCAGCGGGCAGCGTGGGCGCACCCACCAGTTCAATAAAGATGTCGGTCAGTGAGGGTTCCACCAACTCGAACCGGCTGATGATGCCGCCGTGTTCGAGCGCCGCCTCCACAATCAGGTTGGGGTTCAGATCGGCCTGAAGCTGCATTTCGAGGTAGTCCTGGCGGCGCTTGGTGATCTGCACGCCCGGAAGCTGCTCAAGCCAGGGGGGCTCTGGATCGTTGTCGAGCGTGAGGCGCGCGACATTGCGCCCATGCTGGCGCTTGATCTCCTGCACGCGGCCCTGCATCACCGCTTGCCCTTTATTGATGAGCACCATGTCCTCACACAACTCCTCGACCTGCTCTAACTGGTGGGTGGAGAAGATGATCGTCTTGCCGCGCCGGTGCAGTTCCAGAAAAGCCTCTTTCAGCACGGCCACGTTGATCGGGTCCAACCCGCTAAATGGTTCATCCATAATCAGGATGGTCGGGTCGTGCAACACGGCGGCAAGAAACTGCACTTTTTGCTGGTTGCCTTTGGAGAGGGCTTCAAGCCTCGTCTGGCGGTTGGCGGTGATCTGGAACCGCTCCAGCCACTCCTCCAGGGCGACGAGCGCGTCTTGTTTGGAAAGCCCGGCGAGGCGGGCCAGGAAGAGCAATTGCGCCTGCACCTCCATCTTGGGATAGAGGCCACGCTCCTCCGGCAAATAGCCGAAGGAGCGACGCGCGACCTCGCGCACCGGGGCGCCATTCCAAGTAATCTGGCCGGAGTCGGGACGAATGAGATCCAGGATCATGCGCATCGTCGTCGTTTTGCCCGCGCCGTTGGGGCCGAGAAATCCGAACAGCGCCCCTTCTTGTACTTCCAGGGAGAGATCTTTGATGGCCTGGACCGGACCAAACGCTTTGTTGAGGTGTTCAACCATCAGACTCATCGGGATAACTCACTCCTTTCTGGAGATCCAGTCAACCATGTCATTGCCTGGCGGACCCGCTGAGGATACTGTAACATGAGGATCGTCCTCGCGCGACAAAAAATGGCCGAGTGGTGTAAAACGGAAGCCATCCGGTGCAAACACGAGGCTGAATGGGCTGACGGAATTCTGCTGCTTGTGGCGCTTGATACAATACAGCCAGAGGGAGACAAATCCGTTCGGAGGAGTCACGCGGGTGTTAGAGATTCGACATTTGGAAAAGCTCATCGAGGGGCGCAGTGTGCTTGCCATCGAGGCGCTCGACATCGAGCCAGGCGAGGTAGTCGCGGCGATTGGCCCCTCTGGCTCTGGCAAGACCCTGTTGATCACGCTCCTGGCCAGGGTTCTGCCGCCCAGTGGGGGAACGATCCTGCTGGACGGAAATCCGCTCGTGTCTGGACCGGGCCGGATACGGGAGCAGATGAGCGTGCTGTTCGCGGAAGACTTGCTCTACGAGCGGCTGAGCGTCTGGCGCAATCTGGCGTTCGCCTGCCAGTGGCAGGGTCTGTCCCCCCGTCGTATCGGCGAGGTGCTGGCACAGATCGGTCTCAGCGACCAGGCGCAGACTGCCGCGAAACAACTGACCCCATCTGGTCGGCGTCGCCTGGCGTTTGCGCGCGTCCTCCTGGGGCAGCGCCGGCTGCTCCTGCTCGACCAGCCGACCTTGCGCACTGATCTGGAGACACAGCAACTCATGGCGCGCTTGATTCGCCAAACCGCCGAAGCAGGCGCCATGATTCTCGTGACCGATGAAGACCTGGCCTGGGTCGGCACCTGCTGTACGCGCGTCCTGGAACTCCATGAAGGCCGTGCTGCCAGGAGCTATGCGTTTACCCGCAGCAATCTCGGCCCGGAACTCGCGTGGTCAGAACGCTTGACGCCCTTCAAAGTGCCCGCCAACAAAGAGGACCGCATTCTCCTCTACGATCCTGGCGCCATTCTCTACGCCACCAGCCGCGACAGCAAAACGTATCTGCGGACCGACGAGGAAGAGGTCATCACCCATTACACCTTGCAGGAACTGGAGACCCGTCTCACCGGGCGCGGCTTCTTCAAGGCCCATCGCGCCTACCTCGTCAATCTCCAGCATATCAAAGCCGTCGTGCAATACACACGCAGCAGCTACCTGCTGCTCCTGGATGACCCCCAGGAGACCATGATCCCCCTCAGCAGACAATCAGAGAAGTCCCTCCAGGAATTGCTGGAATACTGAATAGACCCACTGCTTGGCAGTTCACCAGAGATTGCCGACATAGAAAAAAAGCGGTCGCCATCTTCGCGCGAGGCCAGCCATGACCTACCAATTCATTGCTGCCCACCAGGGAACCACGCCGGTGAAGTGGATGTGCCAGGCGTTGGGCGTGTCCCAGAGCGGCTACTACGCGTGGAAACGGCGCCCGCCGAGTCGCCGAAGCCAAGAGGATCGCGTCCTAGCGGATGGCATCGAACAGATCTTTCAGGCCAGTCGGCGGACCTCTGGCAGTCCGCGCATTCAGGCCGAGTTGTGCGCCCAGGGTCAGCGCTGTAGTCGCAAGCGTATTGTTCGCTTGATGCGGCAACGCGGCTTATCCGCCCGCCGCAAACGCCACCGCACCTGTACGACCGATAGTCAGCATGGCTCACCAGTGGCACCGAACCGGCGGAGTAGCATGTTTGCCGCTGAACACCTGAATGAAAAATGGGTGGCAGACATCACCGGCATCTGGACCAGCCAGGGCTGGATGTACCTGGCGGTGGTCCTGGATAGTTTTTCACGGAAGGTGATCGGGTGGGCCATGGTCGCTAAACGGGAGGATGACCTGGTGATTGCTGCCTGACGGATGGCACTGGCCCAGCGCCGTCCGCAAGCGGGGCTGTTACATCACTCCGATCATGGCAGCCAGTATACGAGCAATGCGTATCAGGCATTGCTCCGGGTCTGGGGAATCGAAGTGAGTATGAGTCGCAAGGGCGACTGCTACGACCACGCGCTGATGGAGAGCTTCTTTGCCACCTTGAAAGGGGAATGTACCGACCGACAGCACTGGGCGAGCCATGCCCAAGCCCGACAAGCCATCTTTGAGTATCTGGAGATGTTCTACAATCGCCAGCGTCGGCATTCCTCGTTAACGTATCTCAGCCCAGCCGCCTTTGAGCAACTGCGGGTCTAGTTTCCGGGTTCTCTGGCTCTACCAAAGCGGGGCAAGCCCAGGCAACTGCTGGGCCGTTTATACGTCACAAGGATGGACAAGAATTCAGACGAATCACAACATACAAGGGAGCTGATGGTGCAACAGGGCTTCCTGGCT
>CAZFWN010000089.1:0-21175 GCA_964522745.1 uncultured Ktedonobacterales bacterium | reverse complement strand
TGGCGCGGGTCTGGGGCTATGACTATACCGGAGACGACAATATTATCGAGGTGTTTGTGCGCCATTTGCGCGAGAAGCTGGGCGATGACCCGCCGCGCCTGATTCAAACCGTGCGTGGGGTGGGCTACGCGCTGCGCGGGTGAGGAGGAGTACCCTATGGGACGGCTGCGCTTCTGGCGCGCCCTTGCCGGGCGAGTGTCCATTCGCTGGCGGCTCGCGCTGGCTTCGTTTGGTTTGCTGGCAGTGGTGCTGGCGGCGCTGGGAACGTTTGTCTCGCTTACCGAAGAACACGCGCTGCTGGCAAACCAGGCCAGCACGCTGCGCAGCGAGGCGCAGTTGGTGGACCCCACTTCGCTCAGAGGGCAGGGCGGGCCAGGTGGGCAAAGATATTCAGCGCTGCATGTGCTGGCGCCCCTGACGATGCCTCCGCCGGTGGGCGCGCTGCCGCCCGATGACGCAAACAGCGCGGCGAATCTGGTCCAACGGCTGACCGGCGCTGACCTGCGCGCAACGGTGCTGGCGCCCGATGGGATGGTGATCGCTTCTGGTGATAATCAAACCCTGACACCGCCATTTGTTGAGGCGGATAGCGCGACGCTGCAAAGCGTGCTGACCACCAGCGAGGCGTCAGATGCCTATACGCTGGCCGATGCCGGGGGCGCGCAGCAGTTGGTGGTGCTGCTGCCGTTGGTGAGCGATCAAAATACGGTTGCCCTCTTACAATTAAGCACGCCGACGGCGCCGATAGAGGCGTCCCTGGCGGCTACGCGCCTGATCCTGCTGCTGGGCAGCCTGGGGGCGCTGATCGTGGCGGCGGCGCTAACGCTGCCGCTGGTACGGGCGGCTTTGCGCCCGCTGGTGGCGATGGAGCGCGCCAGCCGGCATATTGCCGATGGCGCGCTCTCGCTGCGTTTAGAGGTGCCACCGGCGTATGATGAGATAGGCAGGCTGGCGCGCTCGTTTAATACGATGGTGGCGCGGCTGGAGGCGGCTTTCCAGCGGCAGGAGCAGTTTGTGGCGGATGTATCGCATGAACTGCGCACGCCGCTGACGGCGCTGGGCGGCGGGCTGGAGATGCTGCTGCTGGGCGCGGATAATGGCGATGTGGAGGCGTCGCGCCGGCTGGAGCAGGGTATGTATGCTGAGGTCGGGCGGATGCACCGGCTGGTTGCGGATTTGCTGACGCTGACGCGGCTGGATGAGCGCCGCACGCTGTTTCGTTGGGGGCAGGTGGATGTGGGCGCGCTGATGGAGGCGGTCTGCGAGCAGGCGCATCAGCTTGCCAGCGGGCAGGAGGTTCGCTGCGAGGTTGCGCCCGGCCTGCCGAGAATTGAAGCGGATGCGGACCGGCTCAAGCAGGTCTTGCTTATTCTGGTGGATAACGCCCTCAAGTTTACGCCAGCGCCCGGACAGGTGACGCTGGCGGCGCGGCAGGAGGGCAGCGCCGCGCTGCTGCTGGAGGTGCGCGATACTGGCGAAGGCATCCCGCAGGAGGCGCTGCCGCATGTCTTCGAGCGCTTCTATCGCGCCGATCCGGCCCGCGCCCGCTCGGCGCGGCGGACGGGCGGCAGCGGGCTGGGTCTGTCTATCGCTCAGGGCTTCATTGAGGCGCATGGCGGCCAGATATGGCTTGCTAGCCAGCCAGGGGTGGGTACGACGGTGAGTATCCGGCTGCCAATCACACGCTCGGCGGCGCTGCATGCTGCTGATGGTATGATGTCCCTATAAGCAGCACCCTAGATCAGATGACAGCAGGAGCGGCATGAGACAGCGCAGCAGCACTGAGCGGGCCGGAGCCGTCCCCGCGTGGCCGGAACTGGATGGCGCCTGGTACGAGCAGCAGCACCTCAGTCAGGCGGAGCGGCGACGGCGCGGGCACTATTCGACGCCGCCCGATCTGGTTGCCCGGATACTCGATTGGGTTAGCTACACCGCTGGCGCTGATCTAGAGCATCTGACGCTGCTCGACCCTTCCTGCGGCGGCGGCAATTTCCTGGCGTCGGCGGCAGAGCGCTTGATGGCGCGTGGCGAGTCGCTGGGCTGGCCGGCGCGGCGTATCCTGGCGGTGGTGCAGGCGAACCTCTGGGGCTTGGAGACGGACCCGATTGCCTGCGCGCTGGCCGATCTGCGCTTGCAAGCGCTGACCCGTCCGCTGGCCCGGCAGCAGCAGCGCTTGCGCTTCCATATCCATCAGGCGGACGCGCTGGCGCTGGCCGCAGCACCGCGCTTTCAGTTCGTCGTTGGCAATCCGCCCTATCTTTCGTCGCGCAAGAACCACCTGGAAGCCTATCAGCACTGCTCTCCGAGCGGCGGGCAGCGCGATGCCTATCTGTTGTTTCTGGAGCAGGCGTGCCGGCTGGTTGCGCCGGACGGTTGGCTGGGGCTGGTGCTGCCAGACCCGCTGCTGGCCCGCGCCAATGCGGCGGATGCGCGTCGGCTGCTGCAAGAGTCGTTTATGCTCAGGCGATTGCTGCACCTGGAGGGTGTCTTTCGCGCCGAAGTGGGCACGCTGGTGCTGATTGCGCAGCGCGTGCCCCCTCCGGCAAGCGTAGTGGTTCCCTGGAGCCGTCTGGATTGGCGCAAGGCCAGAGCGGCTGAGGAAGCCGATCAGCACGCTGAAGCCTCCTCTGGCATGTTTGCCGGGCATATCTGGCGGCAGCAGCCGCGCGCCGAACTGCGCTATCTGCTTGGCCTGGCAGAGTCCAGGCTGTTTGAGCGCCTGGCGCGGGATGTGCCGTCTGCGTCGCTGGGCGATCTGGCGCGTATCAGCCGGGGCGAGGAACTGGCGAGAGGGGCTGTTGTATCGCCCCAGCCTGGGATGGGAGATGGAGACCTGCTGCCGGTGCTGCGCGGGGGACAGGACGCGCGCCCTTTTCGCTGCCGCTACGCCGGCGTCTCGCTGCGTCGCAGCCAGGTTGTCAAGCCGCTGGAGCGCTATCTGAGGCCAAAATTATTGGTGGTGAAGAGTACGGCGCGGCTGTCGGCGGCGCTGGATGAGCAGGGCTATATCGCGCTGCAAACGCTCTATCTGCTGCATCTCAAAAGCGCTCAGGTCTTGCCAGAGTATTTGCTGGCGCTGCTGAATTCGCGGCTGCTGCGCGGCTATCTCTGGCTGCATCACACGGCCTATAAGCTGGTGCAGCCGCAGATTGAGCAGGAGGCGCTGGCGCGTGTGCCTGTGCCGCTGCTGCCCTTGTCGCAGCAGCAGGAAATCGGCGCGCTGGCAGGCGACTTGCGGAAGCTGTATGAAGAGCAGGATCGTTGGGAGCAAGGGCGGGCGCCGGCGAGTTCAACCCAGAAGGATGTACAAGTCGCGCCCACCCCACCCCAGCGCCGAATTCATTCGGCGCTAGGGGCGCCGGTGGCGCCATCAAGTCCCGATGGGACTTCCTGGCCGCAGGCCCGTAGCACCGATTTTAATCGGCGAAAGACCGGCGCTTGCGAGAATGAAGCGGCCTGGATACAATTACAGCAGGGCATTCGTGACCTTTCTGCGCGACTGAACAGCACGCTGGCCGCATATTGCGGCCTGGCGGCTGAGGAGCAGGCGCTGCTGGAACGATTGCCGGTGCAGAAATAACAGACGGCTGGGAAGAACAATGGTGTTCTCACTCTGGCTCAACACGAAGGATGTGAAAAGATATGGCAGAGGAACGAAAGATACGGGTGCTGGTGGCGAAACCAGGGCTGGATGGGCATGATCGGGGAGCGAAGATCATTGCGCGGGCGCTGCGCGACGCGGGGATGGAGGTGATCTATACCGGCATTCGCCAGACGCCGCAGATGATTGTGGAGGCTGCTATTCAAGAGGATGTAGACGCGATCTTGATGAGCATCCTCTCCGGCGCGCATATGGCGATTTTCCCCAAGGTGATGGAACTGCTGCGCGAGAACGAGGTGGATGATGTGCTGGTGGTGGCCGGCGGCATTCTGCCAGATGAAGATATTCCGGCGATTGAGGCGCTGGGCATCAAGGGCAACTTTGGGCCGGGCACTTCGACAGAGGAGATCATCAGCTTTGTGCGCACGCACCTGCATCCCTCGCGTCTGGCGGGTGCAACGGCGGGGCAGGGGCCGGCGAGTGGGCAGGCGGAAAAGGCGGCGCAGTAGATGGACCTGGCTGAGCGCCTTCTAAACGGTGACCGGCGCGCCCTGGCGCGTATGGTGACGTTGATCGAAAATGATGCCCCAGAGGCGCAGGAGTATCTGGCGCAGTTATACCTCCAGAGCGGGCGCGCCCATATTATCGGCGTGACCGGCTCGCCGGGCGCTGGCAAAAGCACGCTGGTGATGCAGATGGCGCGTGAACTGCGCCGGCGCGATCTGCGCGTGGGCATCGTGGCGGTGGACCCCAGCAGCCCGTTTAGCGGGGGCGCGATTCTAGGGGATCGCATTCGCATGCAGGAACTGGCCGGCGACCCGAAGGTCTTTATCCGCAGCATGGCGAGCCGGGGCAATCTGGGCGGGCTGGCGGCCTCGACGAGAGATGTGGTGCGGGCGCTGGATGCCGCCGGCTATGATCTCATCATTATCGAGACGGTGGGCGCGGGCCAGGCCGAGGTGGAGATTGTGCGGGCGGCGCATACGGTGCTGGTGGTGACGGTGCCCGGCATGGGCGACGACATTCAGGCGCTCAAGGCGGGCATTCTGGAGATCGCCGATATTTTTGTGGTGAATAAAGCAGACCGGCCTGGCGCCGATCAGGCGATGGCCGAACTGCGTATGCTGCTGGGCCTGGTGGATAAGCAGAAGCGCGCCGCTCAGGTCTGGCGCGTGCCGATTTTGAAGACGTCGGCGACGCAGGGCGAAGGCATCACTAAATTGGTAGATACGCTGGCGACGCATCGGGCGTTTCTCGAAGAAAGCGGCCAGATGGCCCAGCGCAATCAGCGCCAGGTGCAGAGCGAGGTGCTGGCGCTGTTGCAGCACCGGCTGATGCGCCGCTTGCAGCGCGACGTGCCTGAGAGCGAGTGGGACCGGCTGATCGCTGCGGTGATCGAGCGCCAGACCAATCCCTACCATGTGGCTGATCTGCTGGCCCGGCGGGTCGGGCTGGAGACGCCCCAAAGTGAACTGGCGGCCTCTAAAGAGGGTCGCGCCTGAAAGCGCACCTTGAGGCGAAGCGCCACGAAGGCCGCCTACGCGGCCTGGGACGATGATGTTCGGGTGGCAGAAGATGCTCAATAGGGCATCTTCTGCCTTCTACTCAACAATTATGATAGGCGGCTAGGCAAAGAAGCCTGATTCAGTGATGATCTGCTGGGCGGGCACAAAGGTGGCCTCGGCAACCGTCTTTCCTGTCCGCTGGAGGTACTGGCGGACGACGCGATAGCCGATGGCGTAGCCGGCGAAGTCTGGCACGCCTGCCTTTGGCCTGCCCATGTGGGCGCTGATGGTATCGCCAAAGATATAGCTGCGCACTTCGTTAAAGCCTGTCACTTCCAGAGCGCTGCCGATGACCTGCTTTGCGCTCAGCAATTGCTCCTCGCTGATGTCGGTAACGTAATAGCCAACGACCTCCTCGCCGAACAATTCAGCGGCAAATGCCTCCGCCAGCCCTTCAGCGATGCTGTATTCGCCTACCGTTACCTGCATGGGGTTGAATGGGAAGACCGAGAAGCGCAGGTTGTGGTTGAGTTCGTGGACGCAGGCTCCGCCCAGGCGCGGCAGGGTGTAGTCGTTGGCGTCGCTGTAGACAGCCAGCACATAGCCGGGGATGCCGCCAAAGCCGGTGTAGCCGCGATCAATCGGGTTGGCGCGGCTGAGATCGGCGAGAACCAGGGCAAAGGTGACCGTCTCCAGCCGCAGACGATCAGCAAAGGGAGCGAACGCCTGGCGCCCACGCTCCAGCGCCTCATTTGCCTTCTCCCAGGCATCGTGGGCGGCGAGCGCTGCCAGCAGCGACTCGATCTTTGGACGCGCGCCGTTGCCAAAGTCCTCTGGCGTGTAGAGGCTCCACATTTTTGCTGTGCTGAGCGCGTCTGCGCCGCCAAAGATGCGAAACAGGCCCGCGAATGGCTCAAGGAGTTCCTGGCGGTAGAGGTGTTCGCGCTCTGCCGGGTCTGTCGTTGCGAGCAGGCGACGGTACATCGATTCGGTATCAATGATGTTGAACTGCATAGGTTCTTCCTTTCTTCAGAAAGCGGGCATCACTGGATAGCTCATAGGAGCCAGAGGCCGCTTCCATCGAAAGTCTAAACCATGACGCTGCGTCACCCGCAAGGTGTTGAATCCGCTTTTTGCGCATTGTTCGGGTAGCAGAGGACAGCAATGCGGGGTCACTCTTACAAGTGACCCCGTATTGCGCTGTTGGCGAGAGGAGGCAGCAAAGCACTCACCTCTGGCCCTGCGCTATTCAGTGACCTCTTCTGTCTCTTCCACCACTTCCGTCTCCTCGACGGTTATCACTTCTGTTTCCTCCCCGTCTTCCTCTTCTTCCTCCTGCTCCTCCTCTTCTTCCTCTTCCTCCACTGTCTCTTCTTCGGGGCCTTGCACGCTGTAGACAGGCAACTCCAAAAGGTCAATCAGCGAAGCAGTATCTGTTTCTTTTGCCAGGGAGGCGGGGAATGGGGTGCTAAGCATGGTCTGTTTCCTTTCTTGCTCGCGCTTTTGAGTACCGAACGGCATCTCCTCGTTCAGCGATTGGAAGATGGCACCCCTCGATGGAGGAGGGCTGAGGAAAGTATGCACGCTCCAGATTAAGTAGAGACTAACAGCATGTAAAAGCCAGGCGGGGTATGTCATTGATTTTTGCGTGGTACGTCTCTTGCACGCTGTTTCCTGTCTTGAGGACGATGCAAGCGCAGCAACTATTCAAATAGAGGAGGAATATTTTATGGCAAAAACCCTGGTAGAGAGTGTCTCGGAGACCTTGACGCCGCCGCGCCGACGCTGGATGCCCTGGCGGCGCAAGACGCTGACGGAGCGCGTTGGGGAGCGAATTGGAGACGTGACTGATCAAATGGGCGGGACGGCCAGCGATATGATTGAGCGCGCCAGGGCGAGGACGGTGGGCCTGGCGCAGCGCTCTGGCGCGCAGGTCTTTCCCGCTGCTGGCAATGTGCAGCGGCGCGCCGCATTCCAGGCAGGAAAGATGGTAGGTCGCTTCTCAGGCCGTCGCGCACTGGCGCCCGCTGCTGTCACTATGCTTCCCGGAGAGGTGCCAGGAGGCCAATCACTTTCGGCTGTGCCCTGGTATGGCGCGGCTGGGAGCGCTGCCGATCTTTCCGCTGAGCGCGCCGCCGATGCGGCGGAGGTAGCAGCGGACGCGGCCCAGCGCGCCGTCGGTCTCCTGGAGCGCGTCGGTGGCTGGGTTGGCTTGCTGGCGAATCGCGCCGCGCAGCCGGGGTCGGATCAGCCGCCGGTTGCCCAGACAACGCCTGTCTCGAAACGGGCTGCAAAACGGTCAAGGCGAGAGGCTGTCATTGTGCAGGCTGCCGAGTTGACGCCAGAGGAAGCGGCAGCATCCGGCGGGATGATGGGGACGCTGAAGCGGGCGGCGCTGACGGCGGGCGAGCGCATCAACGAATGGTCTGATGGGCGCTATGGGCTGGAGCCGCAAAAGCCGGAGAAGCACGCGACGAAGGCACAGAAAAAAGCGATAAAGCGGCGCGAGCGGCTGATGGAGCAGGCGGCAAAAGAGGCAGAGCGGACATCGGGGGTGAGTTGGCTGCCCTGGGCCGTTGGCTTGAGCCTGGGGCTGGTGGTTGGGCTGGTTGGCGTGGCCTACTGGCAGCGCCGGCGATTGCAGGAACTCTGGGGGGAAACATCGCAGCGCATGCAGCAGGCAACCGAGAACGTGCGTCAGCGCTTTGAGGCCAATCGCGGCCCAATCTCGCAGACGGTGCATCAGGATGTGCCGCCGGGAACGCCGAATTTCAGGTCGCTGGGGTCCGCTGCTCCGGCGACTGATCTGGACGAGCAGAGGAATGGCCGGTTAGAGTCGGCCAGCCAGGAGGGCAGGCCGTAGGCGATTGGCCGGAGAAACTATGAGGAAGCCGGGGCCGCGCATCTGCGGCCCCGGCTTCCTCATTGACGCGGGCTATTGGCGCGTGTACACTGAGAGGTGCAACCTGGGCCGGGCCGAATCGTAGGATAGAATGAAGTGCAAAAAGAGACAGGCTAACCGTCCGCCAGGGTGAGGTGCCAGCCGGGCGGGTTGGCGTTGGTATACTTGAGGAGTTATGCTATGGGTGATAATGGGCAACGCTTTCCGCCAGATGATGATCTGAATCAGCGAGTCCAGGATATGGGCCGGATGATGCGCGACGGTTTGAGCCAGGCGAGCGGGCGGCTGCGCCAGGCGTTTGATCGGCTGAATCAAATGTGGGATGAGAGCGCGCCCTACCCCTCCAGCCGGCTGACAGGGAGCCGGGAAGAGGAATATGTGCGCGGGCTGGCGAAACGCTGGGTGGCGCAGGAGTTTCTGGTGACGCCTGATCTGGCGGAGAATATGGCGATTCGCTCCTGGGACCACGCCGATGTGTGGGATATTTCTGTGCAGACGCGCTGGGAATTGCGCACGTTTGAAATGACGACTGAGCCGTATACGGGAGAGAAGCTGGCGGGGGCTGGGCGGATTCTGCCAATCTGGGATTATGATCTGCCCGTCGTTCCCGATCTGCGCTCACAGGTGACTCGCCAGCGGGTGCCAGAGGGCGATGAGTTGACGCTGTGCCTGTCGTGCAACGGCACCGGGCGCGCGGCCTGCTCCAATTGCAGCGGGCGCGGCTGGACGATTTGCAGCGATTGTAAGGGGCGCGCAAAAATTCGCTGCCCGCGCTGCAAAGGCAAGGCGATGATTCCCGATTGGGCGGCGCAGAAGCGCGCCCCCAGCAAGGGCTTTTTGCAAGATCAGGCCGAGAAGCTGGCTTCCTCGATGGCCGATAAGGCGAACGAGGTTGTCGATAATGTGCGCCAGTATGTGCCGCTGCCAGGCGGCCAGGAGCCGGTGACGCCGGGCGCTCCGCTGCCCAAGGGCATGATTCCCTGCCCGGAGTGCATCGAAGGCGAGATCGATTGCACCTGCGGCAATGGCAAGCGCGTTTGCACGGTTTGCCGGGGGTCGAAGAACCAGGCGTGCCCCGTCTGCAAGGGATCGGGCAAGGTGATTCGCCACCGGGAGATTGTGCGCCGCTTTGATGTGCGCCCCGCTACGCAGGTGATCGGCGAGACGCCGATTCCGGGGCGGGTGCTGAACCGCTCGGAGGGCGAGGTGATTGCGGCGGTGGACACGCCGGAGGCGCTGGCGAGCGAAACCCCGCCAGAGGGCGTGGCGGAGGATGTCTGGCAGGCCGCGAAAGAGGTCGCTGCCGCTAGCCGCAAGCAGATCAACCCAGATGAGCGCCCGACCTTGCAGGTGGTTGAGTTGCTGCGCATTCCGGTGGTGCGGGTGGCCTATCTCTATGGCGACGAACCGTATGTCTTCTACGCCTTTGGCCCGGATGGCAAAGAGAAGTTTTTTGCCGAAGGCTTCCCGCCGCGCTGGAAGCGCGTGGAGCGTTTTGTGCGCTCGGTGGCGCAAGAGATTATTACGCCGACGAGCAGCCCAGGTGGGGGCCGGGTGAGCGATATAGAGCAGTATCGCCAGGCGCGCGAGGGCGGCGGGCGCCAGCGTATTCCGGTGGAGATGCCCAAGGTGACGATCACCGAGGAACAGTCGGCCAGTGATTCGGGCACATCAGATGAAGAGAGCCAGGATGCCGGGCAGCCCAAGCCTGGCAATGGCGCGCCGGGCGCCGGCCCGGCAGATAACGAGGCGTAATCGGGCGAGATGAATGATAGAGGCGCCCCTGAGCAGCATGACTCAGGGGCGCTTTTTAGTTGGCCGCTTGGCTGCTAAAGGTGATGCTGGCGACCATCTGAGCCAGAATAGGTGAGGGCTGCCCGTTGACCAGATCTCGCTGGATGATGACAAGCATGGTTGTGCCATCGGGCACAAAGTAGTTATCGCCCTGGTTGGGGTCTCCCTCGCCCTCGGTGGACCCCGCCGGGCAGGTGGCAAGCACGGCATCGCGTCCAGCTACTTTTACTGGAGCCAGCGTATACGCCGCTGCGCAGGACGGGCCATCAGGAATGTTGGGGCGCGCTGCCTGGGCAAACGCGGCGGCTGGCAACTGTGAGGGGTTCGCCATAAGATAGACTCCGATAGAGAAGCCTCCTGGTGGGAGTGCAGGTGCGCCAGCGGCTGGTACGGGGATATGGTTATAGACAACAAAAGATGCACCCGGACATGGCCCATTAGGCACGATCCAATTGGATGGATAGTTGATAGCGTAATGAAGCTGGGTGTCGGTGAAGGTGGTCCATCCCCTGGGCACAAGAGTTGGTTCTGCTGTTGTCCCGCTTGTGGGAATGTTGTTTGGGCTGCATGATGGGATCGGCGTACTGGTCGCTGTTGGTGTGGGCTGCGTCAGGGCGATGGTAGTTGCCGTTGGGTGCGCCTGGGCGCCAGTCGTGCCGGCGGGCGCGCAGCCCGCAAGCATCAGGGCTAAGGTCAACAGGGCGAACAAGATGTAAAGTGATGATCGCTTGGTGTTCATCTGGTTCTTCCTTCTGATGAAGTGCTGATGAAGTGGAATAGTTTCTTTCTTATTGAGCGGGCTTGACCACGAACGTCCAGTCGCCTTGTTGGTAGTGCAGGATGGCGCCGTCATCCTCAACCGCCCAGCCATCGTTTGAGGAATCCATAAAAACGGTGAGTCCATCATCTCCGCCAACGTCTGGCCCATTCACCTGCGTCCAGTGCCCGCCAGTGTAATGCAGGTAAAGCGGTTTTGAACCCACGACAGCGCCAGTGCCATTCGCTACCGATCCAACGGCCCAGCCGTCGTCTGGCGCGTCCATCGAGAGGCCGGTCACGTGCATCTCTTGCGTATAGGTCTGGGCGGTGGTCCAGGTCTTCCCGTTGTAGTGCGCGAAGACGGTGTTGCCCCCATAGGAAGAGAAGGCTTTGCTTGCTGCGCCGGAAGGGGTCTGGAATCCAACCGCCCAGCCATCGCTGGCCGAGACCGCCGAGAGCAGGCGGATACTATACATTCCAGGGATGCTCAGAGCGGTCCAGGTGGTGCCGTTGTAGTGCCAGACGGGGCCATCAAACTGCGAGCTTTCGACGATCCAGCCATCCGTCGGCGAGGTCATGACAATTTGATTCAACGAGTGCCCGGCGAGGGGAACCGAGGTCCAGGCGCCTCCGCTATAATGCAGCAGCACGCTTTGCTGCTGATCGCCGTTGTCCCCGACGGCCCAGCCATCGCTGGCGGAAAGCATCACCAGGCCATTCAGATGGGTGCTGGGCAGTGTTTTCTGGACGGTCCAGATGCCGCCAGTAAAGTGGAGAATCAGGCCGAACAGGGCATTGTTGAAGTCTGTGTAGTTGCCAACGGCCCAGCCTTCAGTGGGCGAGACCATCCAGATCTGGGTGAGCCAGGGAAAGCTGAGTTGTAATTGCCCACCAGTGGGGTTGCCAATGCGTTGCCACTGACCGCCAGTGTAGTGCAGGATCAGGGGGTCCGTAGACCCTTGATGGCTGCCAACGGCCCAGCCATCGTTGGGCGAGAGCATGTAGACGCTGTTCAATACATCGCCGCGCATCGGAACATAGGCAGTTGGCTGAGGAAGCGAGGCGATACCATGCGTGGGGGATGGTGTGTGGCCCTTGCCTGGCTGCGTGGGCACGTGGCTTTTCAAGAGCGCCAGGCTGACCGCAGCAATGACGAGGATAGCGGCCAGGGCGCTGAGTGTTGAGATCAGGCGATGGCGCCCCCGTTTGCGTGGCGCCGGTGCTGGGTGCTGGGGACGCGGTCTGCCCATTGGGGCGGGTCGATCCGGGAGGGGTGGCGCTGCGGTGCGCGGGCGATAGGTCTGGTTGGTGATGGCGCTGATCTCGGCAGGCGAGAGGGGGTTGCGCGTTGGCGGCGCAAAATGGCGGGCCAGCGCGTCGTCGAGCCAGTGGTAGCTGTCCAGTTCAGCGCGGCAGTCTTCGCACGTCTCCAGATGGGTTCGCAAGGTGCGTTCATCTTGTCGATCCAGGCGTTTCTGGGCGAGGACCCGCGCCATGAGTGGGGCCACAGCGGCGCAGGATGGCGCCGGGCGCGATTGGGGGTGGTGATGGTTCATCATCGATGTGTGTCCTTCCGATGCCTGGTCGGCTGAGACTGCTCTTCTTGGGCGAGATAGGCGCTGCGCAGGCGTTGTTTGGCGTGAAAGAGCCGCTTGTAGATACTGTCTGGGGAAGTTCCCAGAATGGCGCCGACTTCGGCGGCGCTGAAGCCCTGCACGACTCTGAGCAAGAGACAGGCGGCATCGTCTGGCGCGAGGCTGGCGAGGGCGGCGCGCAGCAGTTCGCGCTCGGCGATGTCGGATTCAAACGAGTCGGAATGATCAGGATAGCTGGGGTGATATTCGCCGCGCTCCTCCAGCGACTCAAAAGGGATCAGCCGCTGGCGCCGCAGCGCGGAGATGGCCCGATGATAGGCGACTTGAAACAGCCAGGATTTGGCCTCCGCCGGCTGGTTCTCGCGCGTGAACGGCGGATCCTGCCGACTGGCAGCGCGCCAGGCGTCGTAAAAGGTGTCCTGGGTGAGATCACGCGCCAGTTCGCTGTTGCACACCAGTCCAGAGAGAAAGCCAAAGAGCGCGCGCTGATACTGATTCACCAGCGCGGTAAACTCCACTGGAGAGAGTGGGGGCGCCGGGAAAGAGGTATCGGCCATACGTATCACTCCTCTTTGTTGCCAGGATGGTGGCATAGCCACGACGCAGTTGCTCGCGTTTTCTCCTGCAACTACAGGTGAAGCGCGCGACGCGGCAAGATTTGCCAGACTGATGAAGCGATTTTAGGAGAGTGTGAGCTAGATCACACACGGCGGGCGTTGAGATTTTTGGTGGCGTATTTGAGTTTGAGGAGAGAGGCGCGCGGCGGCGCTTGCTGCTGGGCCAGTTGGTCGGCTTGTTCCTGGGCCTGCTGTGCCAGGTCGGCGTGGTCGGCGTCGTGCAGACGCAGGGCGGCGGTGTGCATCAGGTGGCTGGCAGAGGCATGCTCGCCCTGCTGGGTCAACAGGTGCGCTTTGCTTTGCAGGCGATAGGCGGTGATATACTCGATCACTTTCTTGACGCGCCGCGAGGTGCTGAGATGAGTCAGTGTATGAGCATCGACGAACTCGACGGCCAGCCGCTCGCTCTTGCGTTGCCCGGTGAGTTTGGCGTAGGGGATGTCATACTGCAAGGTGATACGCCCCAGGACGTAGCGCCCGCTGACGTTGGCTGGCAGGACGATTTCCCAGAGGAGGGCCAGCGAACACCCCTGGCTGGCGGCGGAGACAATGCCTACCTCCAGTTCGGCCTCGCGTGCCAGGAGACCAGGGTTGGCTGCTGGCGCGGCATCCATCAATTCGCTCATATCGGGGACGACTCGCGTGACCCGGCGCAGCCGGACGCCTCCGTCGAGTTCGAGCGCAATTTTGACGTTGGTTGCCAGGGTGCTGCGCAGCGTGTTCACCCGCTGCTCCAGCGCTGCCGCGATGTCGCTGGCGCCTGCCAGATAATCAGACATGCCGTCGCTCAGATCGGCGATCTGGTCAAGCAACTGCTCGTTCCATTCGGTGCCGATGCCCAGGGCGGTGATGGCGATACCCTGCTGGCGCGCCTGGAAGGCCAGTTCCAGGCAGCGCGCGTCGTCGCCATAGGTGCGGCCATCGGTCAGCAGGATGAGATGGCTGACAACTGGCTCTTTGGAGAAGCGGCGGATTTCTTCGAGGGCGACCTCTAGCCCCTGGGCGATTTCTGTGCCGCCGCGCTCGCTCAGGCGTTCGACGGCGCTGATGAGGACATCGGGCAGTTGCTTATGTTCGGCGCGGACGATGACCTCGGCGCGGTTATCAAAGGCAATAATCGAGAGGATGTCGTCGGGCAGCAGGCGCTCAATCAGGGTGCGTAGACTCTGCTTGACGGCGTGCAGTTTTTCGCCGCGCATCGAACTGCTGCGGTCAATGGCGAGGCAGAGATTGAGCGGCAGCTTCTTCACCACCTGCCCATCTGAGACGGGGATCAGTTCGCTCAGCGCGTAGATGAGTTGCTCCTGGGGGTAGATGGGAACCTGGCTGTGGGAGAGGGTGCAGCCGAGTTCAAGGCCGGGGAGGGTGGCCGGCGTGGGGGTTCTGCTGCGTGGGTGATTCGTGGCGGCGCTGCCCCAGCCCTGAGCGGCGGCATCGTAGCCGTTGGCCGCCTGGCGGGACTGCAAGGCGCGCTGCCGCTCATACTCAGCGCGCAACTCAGGTGAGGAGAGGACACGATAGGCTTCGTGGAGGGTGTGAAACTGTTTATTGGCGGCGGCAGATGAGCTGCCTGGGTGCATATCAGGGTGATACTGGCGCGCCAGGGAACGATACGCTTGTTTGATCTCTTCGGTTGAAGCCGTTTGGTGAACACCAAGGATGGCATAATAATCTGGAAGCATGCTCCCCCACATTTCCTCTTCAGATAAACATCCACCAGGTGTAGTTTTACCCGCCAGCCTTGTGGCCCTCAATTTCAACCACAACGGCAGTGCTGTTATCCTGGCCGCCGGCTTCGTCTGCCAGCTCGACCATCCTGGCCGCTCTGGCGGTTGGGGGCATCCCTGCTTCCTGGCTGCCCAGGAGGCTCGCCAGGGTTGGCTCCGGCACGGCATCCCAAAGGCCGTCGCTGCACAGCAGGAAGCGATCTCCTGGTTCCAGCGGGCAGGCCACGATGTCGATCTCCAGAGTGTCTCGCTGGCCCAGAGCGCGATAGAGGGCGTTGCGCCTGGGATGGTTGGCGCGGTTGGCCGGGTCGATCTGCCCAAGCTGGATGAGCCGCTGGACATAGGAGTGGTCTTCGGTGAGCGCGGTGAACACGCCACTATTCAGGCGGTAGACGCGGCTATCACCGGCATGGCCGATGAGCGCCTGCCGGCCAAAGAGCAGCAGTGCAGTGGCAGTGGTGCCGATGGCCTGACCACGCGCGTGCGTCAGCGCGCGAATCTCCTGGTTGGCGATGCGGAAGCCCTCAGCCAGCGCCTCGCGCATCTGTCGCTCGTGTTCGAGCGTCTCGGTGCCACCAGACCAATCGGAGGCCGTGTCGCTCGCGGCCCGCTGCATCGCGGGCAGCGCCAGGCGGCGCAGGGCTTGTTCGAGGATAGAGCGGACGGCAATCTGGCTGGCAAGCTCGCCGAGGGCTTCGCCGCCCATGCCATCGGCGACGACAAAACAGGCGACGAGGTTGGGCTGCCCCTGTCCATCGAGTGTCGTCATTGTCAGGTTGCCCAGGGCATCTTCGTTGTTGCTGCGCACCTGGCCCACGCTGGTGGCATGGCCTGCCTGCACGGTGAGGGCCGGCACGGCGGGCTGTGTGCCGCTGCGTTTGGGTGGGCGCCCCTGATCTACTGCCTGCTGGCAGTCGGCGATGACTTGCGCCACCGACTGGTAGCTGTGGCTGATGCCCTGCTCACGAATCTTATCGATAGCCTGCTCTAAGCGTGGGCTGTTGTCGGGGGCGGCGAGCGCGGCCAGGGTAAGGGCTAGGAAGTTGGCGTCGCGTTCAAAGAGCAACCCGGCGTCATCCGTGCCAGGGCGGACGATCTGGCTGTCTTCCAGGGTGCTGAGCGTGGGTTGCCCATCGATCAGGACGATGCTGGCCGGCTGGATACGCAGGTGGGCGACGCCCCGGCTATGCAGATAGGCCAGTGCTTCGCCGACGGCGATGATGGCCTGCAAGGCTTGGGCTGGCGGCAGGGGGCCGATGGGCTGGGCGTCGTGCGGCGCCGGGAGTATGACATATGCCCGCTCGCCGATGGTCAGAGCCTCGCGCGGCGCCAGCAGGGCTGGATGCTCCAACCGGAGGGCAGCCAGCGTGGCAAGTGGGCGCGCTTCATGCGCCGGATATTCGACAATGTGGTAGCTGGTATCAACCAGGGGGGAACGCCCCAGGTAGCTGTTGCCGTCTGGCCCGCTGCTCAGCATCCGCGCAATCAGGTACGTGCCGATGGTTGCGCCGATGGGCAAGGGGGGCATCGCTTGAGCGGTTTCTGACTGATTGATTGATTGGTCCATCCCCCACCTCACACTTTCTATGGTAGCCAGGCAAGCGCAGCCGGCCAAAGGTGCTATAGGGTACAACTGAGCGCGTAGACGCGATGGTCGTTGCTGCCAATATAGAGGACGCCATCGCGCACCAGTGGGGATGAGGGCACCGGGCCGCCGGTCTGAAACTTCCAGCGCGGTTGGCCGGAGCGCGCATCGAGACAATAGACGGCGCCATCCGCGCAGCCGAAGTAGACGTGGCCGTTGGCGACGGTGGCTGATGAGGTGATCTGCCCGCCGGTCTGGTAGCGCCAGATCACGCGCCCAGTTTTGACATCCAGGCAGTAGAACTGACGATCAACTGAACCGACGTAGACGCGGCCCTCGCTGATGGCGGGTGCGGCCAGGATAAAGTCGGTGGTGCGATATTTCCAGGCCGGCCAGCCCATATTCATATCCAGCGCGTAGAGGCAGCCATCCATCGAGCCGATAAAGACCAATCCATCGCTGATGGCAGGCGAGGAGGTGACGCTATATTGGGTGGTAAATTTCCACTTCTCGCGTCCATTGGCGGCCTCGATGGCATAGACGCGCTCGTCGTCGGAGCCAATATAGATGATGCCCTGGTAATAGGCCGCTGATGAGCGGACTTCACGCCAGGTCTTGAATTTCCAGTGCATGCGGCCTGTGCGCACATCCAGGGCGTGAACGTAGCCATCATCGGAGCCAACGACGACCATATCCTGGACGATGCGCGGCGAGGAGCGCACAAAATTCCAGGTGCGATGGGTCCATTCTCGCTTGCCGGCCTGACCACTGATGGCATAGACGTGATGATCTTCCGAGCCGAAGAGGATCAGGTCGCCGGTGCAGGCCGGGGTGCAGCAGATGCCGCCGTCAGTGGGAAACTTCCACTTCATTTTGCCGCTCTGGGCCTCCAGAGCGTAGAGGTTATAGTCATAGGAGCCGATATAGATGGTGCCGTTTGCCAGGGCCGGCGAGGAGCGTACCTCTTCTTCGGTCTCAAAGCTCCAGAGGAGCGTCGGGCTGGGCACAGGCGCGCCGATGATTGCAGCGTTGCTGGCTGGCGGCACAGGCGGCACGATGACGCTGATGCCAGGCTGCGCGGCAGGAGCGGCGCCGCGAGCCGACTCTGGAGGGCTGAGCGTGCCGGTGTTGCCTGTTGGGGCAGGCGGGGGCATGTAGTGTGGTCCGGCGACGGTAAAGGGGCTGGTGCCCTTGGGTGCCAGCCCACCCGACGGGGTGGTGAGCGTGCCAGTGCTGGAGGCATGGCCGTTGCCGCTCTGGCCGTTATTGCCGTTGCCGTTTTGAGCGGGGTTGGCGGGGAAGAAGATTGGGGACGGAGGGACGTGGCGGAATTGGCCGGTGCCGGTGATCGAGACAACGCCAAGCCCGCGCTCCAGAGCGGATTTGAGTTCGCGGGCGGAGCGCCAGCGATGCTCAATCTCATAGGCCAGGCATTTCATCACAATCATCTCCATTTCAGGGGAGACGTTGGGATTGAGCATGCGTGGCATGCGCTCGTGGAAGGTGAACGGTGTTTCGCGCTGTGGATCGCTCTGGGTGAGCAGTTGATGCAGCATGGCTCCCAGGGCGTAGATGTCGCTGCGCGGCTCGACAAAGCCGGTGTATTGCTCTGGCGGGGAGTAGCCTTCGGTGCCGATCTTGGTGCCGCGCCGCTCCGGCTGAAAGACTTTGGCAATGCCGAAGTCGATCAGGATCGTCTGGTTCTGTGGGGTGAGCATGACGTTGGAGGGCTTGAGGTCGCGGAAGATGATGGGATCGGGCTGGAAGGAGTGCAGATAATCAAGTACCTCGCAGATCTGAATGGCCCACTCGCCGACCTGCCGCTCATCCAGAAACCCAGGCGTCTCCAGCAGGACATCCTCCAGGTTTTTGCCCTGAATAAACTCCAGCACCAGATAGGCGCGATTGATGTCGGTAAAGAAGTCGTAGACTTTGGGGATCAATGGGTGGTTCAGCGAAGCCAGGAGGTTCGCCTCGTGTTCAAAGTTGCGGATGCGCGCCTGCTGATCGAGGGTATCCGCGAACTTGATAATCATTTCTTTGAGCGCGTGGTGTTTGGCGACATCCTTGAAGCGCAGGTCGCGCACGCGATAGACGGCGCCCATGCCTCCCAGGCCAACGACGCGATCTATTTTATAGCGTGCCTGGATGACGGTGGCGGGAGCCAGGGTGGTGGCTTCTTTGCTGAGATAGGAGGTTGGAATGGGTTGCTCAGCGCTTAAGAGATCATCGCTCATAAAAACACATGCCCCCTTGAGAATCTCAGCGCCATTATAGCATAGCCTGGAAAGCACCCGATCAGGGTGGGACTTATTGGCTGTGTCTTGCTGGCTCAGAGCGCCAGGGGTGGAAGCTGTTGCAGCAGTTGCCCGGCCTGATGGGCCAGCGGGCCGTTGTAGTCGAGGACGATGACCTTGCTCAGATTGAGTTCTGAGGAGCGCAGGTCATTCTGTATTGCCTCGATGGTTGCCAGGTGGAGACGGATGCTGGCGCTGGTTGGGTCGAGGGCGACTGCTTGCGCAAAGGACTGCATGGCTCCCTGCAAATCATGGAGTTGTTGCTGGATGCGCCCCAGGAGGTCATAGGCGAGCGCATTGGAGGGGGCCAGGCTTACGGCCTCTTGCGCGGCTTGCAGCGCTGTACCATCAGCGATCCCTCGCTGGTGGACAGCGTAAAAACTGGCGAGCAAGAGGGCAAACTGCGGGTCGCCACCGGCGTTCTCAACGGCGTGCTGAAAGGCTGTCTGGGCAAAGGGCAGGTCGTCCAACTGCTCGGCGATCTGGCCGCGTGTGGCCCAGAGCAGCGGGTTGAGAGGATCGCTGGTGAGCGCGGTCTCCAGGTCGTTGATAGCAGCGGTGTAGTGGCCGGCATCCAGGTCAAGCATGCAGAAGGTGTAGTTGGCAAAGCTGTTGCCGGGGTCCACCTGTACTGCGAGGCGTTCTTGTGCCACCGCCTGGTCGGAGTTGCCCAGGCTGCGTTCGACCCAGCCCAGATAGGCGTGGGCGTTGGCATCCTTGGGATCGAGTGCGATGGACCGCTGGAGCGGCGCTTCTGCCAGCCAGGGCAGGTTATTGCCTAGATAGGTGAAGCCGATCAATGTCTGGCTGCGTTCGCTGCCATCCCATTGGTCGAGCGCTCGAAGGAAGGCTTGTGCAGAGGCGCGCAAGTCGGCATCGTCGGTTTCGTAGAAGACGGTTTGGAATGCCTGGCGCGCCTGGCTGCGGGCGCCTCTTGCCAGGAGCAGCGCGCCGAGATGATACTGCGCCAGGGCGGAGCTTTCCGGCAGGGCGGCGAAGTGCGCTTCGGCATTGGCAAAGCGCTGCTGGCGCTCATAGATCAGGCCCAGCCGTTCGTGGGCTTGCATCTGCGCGGCAGGTGGCGCCAGACGGGTGGCTTGCAGCCAGTCTTGCTCTGCGCTGTTTTGCTGCCCCTGTGCCTGGGCCAGATCGCCCAGGGTGAGCCAGATGTCGGCATTAGCGGGCTGGAGATTGCGTGCCATGTCCAGTTCGCTCTGGGCCAGATCGTAGCGCTGCTCCAGTTGATGCAGGCGAGCCAGATCGAGCAAGGGCCGGAAGTCGTGTGGCGAGAGTGTCACAGCCTGCTGAAAGAAGGCTTCCGAGCGCCAGTATTCCTGCTGGCCCTGGGTTGCCAGGCCGGCTTGCAGCATATCCTCCTCTGAGGGCGCCTGCGCGGCCATGCCGATCACCAGGAAGAGCATAGCGGTGAGGGTAAAGCGGGTCAGCCAGACCTCGCTCCTGTCGAGCCAGTTCTCCCAGGGCATGCTGTTCAGGCGTTTCAGCAGCTTCTGCATCATGTGTTCAGTCTCTTCAGCGATGGCGCTCATCGCTGAGCATCATAGCTGCGGGTCATTGCTCAGTCAAGCAATCAGGACTTTCTGGTTGCAGCACGTGGCATCTCCTATCGCTTGCTGGCTGTCGAGCCTGGCACACTCCCTGCTGGAAATGCAGTTCTGCGCGCTCAAGAGGCGCTTCTTATTGAAAAGAGTCGTTCAAGCGTTCACTGCCCGTAGATTCCAAGGAGCCAGATATGATGGAGGCCACTGCGCTGCCCCAGGAAGCCCCACAAGCCGGATTGGGGCTTTACCATGTCCTTTCCCAGGCACGTAATGTTGATGAGTTACCTTCGTATATTGTTCCAGATACCGATCTGGAAATGGGTTCTAGTCTGGGGAACAGCAGCTGCTGGATCACGACCAAAGGAACTGGCGACATTGAAAACGTCTTCAGCACCTTTCTGGGCCAGAAAGTGCTGGGGGCGATCTGTGTTCGCTACAGCGGGGTTGGGCGCCGCTTGCAACGCCCGTTTCAGGAAGGTGGAGTGCGCCCAGAGGGCGACGGCGCCAGGAAGCAGGATGGGCAGATTCAGCTCTATAGCCAGACGCCGGGCAGATTTGAGATTCACCCGGCCTATCAACGCCATGAGTATGAGCTGCCGGGGGATATTCAGGTTGATGAGACCGTTTTTGTGCCGACGGTGACCTCGCCACTGCATGTGCAGGAACATATGGAGGAGGAATCGCCGGTCATCTATCAGGTGATCCGGCTGCGCAATCGGGCCGCGCATACCGCTCGCCTGCGCGTGTATGGCTATGCTCAGCTGCAAGGTGTCACGCCAGGCGATCTCAGCGCCAGCTATGATGGGTCGCTCGGCCAGGGAGCGCTGGTGGCGCGCAACCAGAGCCACCCGGAGTGGGTGCGCATCTTTGGGGTTTCGGGGTTGCAGGTGCGTGTGGCTCGGTGGGAGACGGGCTTTGATGATCGAGAGATTTATGAAACAACGAATGTGTCTCAATTGCATAATGATACCTCAGCCAGCGGCGCGATCCTGGGCGCGTTGCAGGTAGACATCGACTTGCAGCCTGGCGAGAGTACGCAGTTTGCGTTTATGACGGTCTTCTGCCATGAAGGCGAATCCAAAGCGCGGCAGATTTTCAATGCCACCCTGGATTACAATTACGAGCTGAGGAAGTCGGTGGACTACTACAACCACATGGCAGAGGTGTCGCAGGTGATGACCCCGGACCCACAGGTCAATCTGGGCGTGACCTGGGCCAAGGTCAATATGCTGCG
>CAZFWN010000088.1:16383-21343 GCA_964522745.1 uncultured Ktedonobacterales bacterium | reverse complement strand
AGAAGGAGCGCTCTTGTGAATACCAGCAGTCTCTACCCTCGCTTTTCCGACGAGGAGTTCGTTCGCCGCTATCAGGCAGTACGACAGGTGATGGGTGCGACCGATCTCGGAGCGATCATCGCGTATGGTCAGCCGGGCTTGGATGCCGAGATCCAGTATCTCTCTCATTTCCCGGTCAGCCGCGAAGGTGTGCTGGTCTTTCCCGCCGAGGGAGAGCCGACGCTCTTTCTCCAATATTTCAACCACCTGCCCACCGCGCGCAAACTCGCCGTTTTTTCTGATGTGCGCTGGGGTGGACCTGATACCATGGCCTCAGTTGTCGAGCATGTGGACGAACGAGGATGGGGCGCGCACCGTCTGGGCATTGCCGGCTCCTTCCCCGCGCAGCGCCTCGCCTCGCTCCAACAGGCGCTGCCACACGCGACTTTTGTGGATGTCACCGCAGCTTTGCTCGATCTCCGCCTGATCAAAAGCCAGGAAGAACTGGCGTTCATGCGCCAGGGGGCAGCATTCAGCGATCGTGCCATAGCAGCGCTCGAACAGCAGGTGCATGCGGGCATGAGCGAGCTGGAACTGGCGGCCATTGTGGAGGGGGCCTACCTGGGTTTGGGAGGCAAAACCCATATTCGGTATCTGGCAACGACTCCGATGAGCCAGCCCGCCGTGTGTGTCCCTGCCCAGTATCCGTCTTCGCGCATCCTTGAACGCGGTGATGTCTTGCTTACTGAGATCAGCGCGCTCTATCATGGCTACGCGGGCCAGATCTTACGCCCATTCACCATTGGGACCCCTCCGACCGCGGCGTATCAGCGGCTCTATGAGGTCGCCGTGGAGGCGTTCTCACGCCTGGCGGCAGTGATGCGCGACGGCGCGACCAGCGAGGAGGTGCTCCAAGCAGCAGACTATATTCATCAGCAAGGGTTCACAATTTATGATGATCTCGTTCATGGCTTTGGGCCGGGAGCCTACTATCCCAGCCTGCGCACCAGGCGGACCAGTGCGCGACCACCGCAGCCATTTGTGTTTCGTGAAAATATGACCATGGTGATCCAACCGAATATCATTACGGAAGACGAGCGTATGGGCATCCAGGTGGGCGAATTGCTCCGGGTCACACCCGATGGGGTGGAATCGTTGCATACCTATCCTATGCGCTTCGTGCAGTGTCGATGATTCTCCCGAAAACCAACTCCCCCTCCTGTGCTATAATGGCGGCATGTCTGCACAACCACAGGCGCCAGAAGGCGCACAACGCATTACCCCACCACCCAAACTGGAGCGCATCTATCATTTGCTGCTGCGAGCGTATGGCGAACCGGAGTGGAAGCCGGATGGCGATGCGCTGGGCGGGCTGGTGGGGACAATTCTTTCTCAGCATACGTCAGATGTGAACTCAGAGCGGGCGTATCGGCAGCTTGTGGCGACGTTCCCCACCTGGGAACAGGTGCGCGACGCGCCTGTGGAGCAGGTAGCGCAGGCGATTCGCTCCGGTGGGCTGGCAAACATGAAAGCGCCGCGCATTCAAGAGGTGCTGCGTGTGCTGACGAGCCGGCTCAATGGCGGGCCGCTCTCGCTTGATCTGCTGAAGACGCGCCAGCTTTCGGAGGCGCGGGAGTATCTGCGCTCGCTGCCGGGCGTGGGGCCAAAGACTGCTGCCTGCGTGCTGCTCTTTTCGCTGGGCCTGCCGGCATTCCCGGTGGATACGCATGTGCATCGCGTCAGCAAGCGGCTGGGGCTGATTGGTGCAAAGGTCTCTGCCGATCAGGCGCACGTGATCTTTGAGAGTATTGTTCCGGCAGAATATGCCTATACCCTGCATGTGAATCTGATTCGGCATGGGCGGCGGGTCTGCCACGCGCAGCGCCCGGACTGCGAGCGCTGCGCGCTGCGGCTGGAATGCGCGTATTACACTAACCTACATGGCGAGCAGGCAGAGAGTAGATGAAAGCGCCGGCAGAGGTCAATTTCCAGAACTTGACTTCGTATAGCCTTGAAGACTATTCAGGACAATCAGGAGCTAGATGATGGGCAAGCGGAAGGTGCGCGAACCGCTCAAGAATGACTGACTCTTTTCTTGCCCTGCCGAGACGTCTGCCGAGCAAATCGTAGCTGCCCTACACATCTCTGAGCAGCCAGTATTTGAGCTTTCGGCACGCGGTTGGACTGAAGATTGGCGGATGGCGAATGATCTTCTGCGAGCGTATGGTTATCCAGAGAGCTATCTCTATAAGCCTGGGAGAGATGTTGTCTCTTGGGATGGTCTCAATGATTGGATGTCCATTAAGCGGTGGAAGGGCGGTCAGGTAAAAGGTGGTCGGTTGATAGGAAGGCGGTTGATTGGGGAAGTATTTATTATTCGAGATTGCCAGGATGCCACCTTGAAGAACCTGGCAATTTTGGTAGATATAGTCTATGGTCATATGTGGGATTTTCTAAAAGCACCACACCTTTTTCCTGATGCGCGATTTGCTGTTGTGCTGGCAGACTGGGTAGCGCCTACTCTGGAAGCAAGGATATTCGGGCATCGTGTCGCCTTTGTGGTGAACTCGTTGCCTCAAGATACTATTCAATAAATAACCAATTTCTTGAAGGAGAGCATCATGATTGATCTGCGCAGCGATACCGTGACGCTGCCGACACCGGCAATGCGCGAGGCGATGTACCGCGCCGAGGTGGGCGACGATGTCTTTGGCGAAGACCCGACGGTCAACCGGCTGGAGGAGTTGGCGGCTGCCCGGATGGGCAAAGAGGCTGGGCTGTTTGTGCCCAGCGGCTCGATGGGCAATAACTGCGGGGTGCTGACGCATTGCCAGCGCGGCGATCAGGTGGTGCTGGGGGATCGCTCGCATATCCTGCTCTATGAGGGCGGCAGTACGGCCACGTTTGGCGGCCTGCCCTTTCGCACACTGCCCAATCTAGACAATGGCGCGCTAGACCCGGCGCAGGTGGATCGAGCCATTGTGCCGGCCAGCCTGCATACCTCTGGGACCGGGCTGCTCTGCCTGGAAAATACGCATAATGATTGCGGTGGGCGCGTGGTGACGCTTGAGCAGATGCGCCAACTGAGCGCGATTGCCCATCGCAAGGGCGTGCCGGTTCATCTGGATGGAGCGCGGGTCTTCAATGCGGCGCTGGCGCTGGGCGTGCCGGCCAGCGAGATCGCGGCGCTGGCCGATTCGGTGACGTTCTGCCTCTCGAAAGGGCTGAGCGCGCCGGTGGGGTCGGTGCTAACGGGATCACGTGAGTTTATCTCCCGCGCTCGCAAGACGCGCAAGATGCTGGGCGGCGGCATGCGCCAGGCCGGTATTCTGGCCGCCGCCGGCATTGTGGCGCTGGAGCAGATGGTGGACCGGCTGGCCGAAGATCACGCCAATGCGCGCAAGCTGGCCGCCGGACTGGCGGAGATTCGCGGGCTGCACATCGACACGGCCACCGTCGAGACGAATATGGCTTTCTTCAGCATGACGCATGCTGATGGCACGCCGGTTGACATCGAGCCGTTTCTTCAGGCTGCCCGCGAGGCAGGCGTGCTGGGGATTGGTATGGGGCCGGGCCGCGTGCGCACGGTGACGCATTACGGCATCACGGCTGAGGATATTGATACCGCGCTCGGCGTCTTCAGCCGCATTGCGCGTGAGCAGCCGGCGCTGGTTGGCTTGTAGCATATGCTTGGTACTATCAGTACCTTCCTGCCAGAAAGTTCACAAAGGCCGGCTGTGATATACTTTTCTCGTAAGGTTCTTGTGTATGGGATGGAACAGGAGGCTCGTGATGCAGAACACATTTGACACGCTCAGCCAGGCAGCCACCTTTTGAGCCGACCAGCAAACGCCGGCGGGGCTATCCCTCCGAGGCACAAGTAAAGCGCGGGTGGCGTGTGGTGCATGGAGAAAAGGAACTTTGCGAGAAGCTGGGCAAGGATGACCTGTGCCCATGCGGCTCTGGTCGCCGCTTTCAAACGCTGCTGCCGCAACAGCGGCAGGTATGATGGCTCGCTGCGCGACCACTACTTTTAGAGAATAACGCTAGAAAATAACACTTCCCCGTCCGAAAGGGCGGGGATTCTTCGTTTTTGCGGGGATTCTTCGTTTTTATGGAGTCTCTCCCGTTGTCTTGCCCCAAAAAACTGCCAGCGCGCGTTCTTGTAAGAAGCGATGTTCTTCAGTGCGGCAGCTTCCAGGTTTGTGATCGCTGGGCAGAGGCTTGTAGCGCAGACATTCAAGATGTGTATTGACTACCTCATGTGATTGGAGGAGACTCTCATGGCAGGTACATGGCAACCCCTGGCAACGCCTCCGCCAACTGGCATCAGCACGATGCTCTTGCTCACCGACGGGACCGTGTTTTGCCAGGAAAATGGCGGAAAGAACTGGTATCGGCTGAAGCCAGACTCCTTTGGCAACTATGTCAACGGCTCCTGGACGCCACTCGCCCCGATGAAGAACACGCGGCTCTACTACGCCTCGGCAGTGCTGAATGATGGCCGCGTCTTTGTGGCGGGTGGCGAATACAGCGATGGCGGGGGCGATCTCAATGCTGCTGAAATCTATGATCCGGTCCTCAATACCTGGACCAGCATTCCGACCCCGCCAGGCTGGACGAACATTGGTGACGCGCCCTGCTGCGTCTTGCCAGATGGCACGCTGCTGCTTGGCTCCATCTTCACCACTCAGACAGCCATCTACGACCCGCTGGCAAATACCTGGACGGCAACCGGCGCCAAACACGACACCAGCAGCGAAGAGACCTGGACGCTGCTTCCCGACGAGACGGTCCTCTCGGTGGAATGCAACAATCACCCCAACGCAGAAAAGTACGTGGCCCCGGCAGGGATGTGGGATAATGCCAGCGCTACGCCGGTGGATCTGGTGCAGGCGTCCTCGATTGAAATTGGTCCGGCGATTTTGATGACGGATGGGCGTGTCTTTGCCATTGGCGCCACCGGGCACACCGCGCTCTA
>CAZFWN010000088.1:0-16283 GCA_964522745.1 uncultured Ktedonobacterales bacterium | reverse complement strand
TGATGACGGATGGGCGTGTCTTTGCCATTGGCGCCACCGGGCACACCGCGCTCTACACCCCACCCACCATTGCCAATCAGCCTGGCGCCTGGCAGGCTGGCCCGGATTTTCCGCAGGATCAGAATGGGAATTTGATGGAGGCCAAGGATGCAGCCGCCTGCCTTTTGCCAAACGGGAACGTGCTGTGCGTAGTTGGTCCGGCAGGCGAGGGCGGCGATTTTCCTGGCCCGACTAACTTCTTTGAGTTTGATGGCACATCGCTCAATCCAGTACCCAATCCGCCCAACAACGGCGGGCCTCCCTACGTCGGGCGCATGCTCCTGCTGCCTACGGGCCAGGTACTCTTCGCCAACGGCTCAACCGACATCGAGGTCTATACGCCATCCGGCGGGCCTGATGCCTCCTGGCGCCCGGAGATCACCACTCACCCGACGTTTGTGCGCGCGAAGCGTACCTACACGCTGCATGGGCGGCAACTGAACGGACTCTCACAGGCGGTGAGCTACGGCGACGATGCTTCGATGGCAACCAACTATCCCCTGGTGCGTATCCAGAATAATGCCACGGGCAAGGTCTGGTACTGCCGCACGTTTGACCACAGCACGATGGGCGTGGCTACTGGCAGCACGATCCAGTCTACGTACTTCAAGGTCCCCTTTGGCGTGACCCTTGGCCCGGCCACCCTGACAGTGATTGCGAACGGCATCTCCTCGGAGCCGGTGCCGATTGTGGTCTGGCCGTTCCGGTTGCACTTCTGGTTTAACGGTGACGAGATCGTTCAGATGCTGGTGGGAAGCCTGGCGGATGGGCCGCTCTGGGTGCTGACTCCACATGGGCCGGTGCCTGTTGGTCCCTGGGATGGCAAAATCTGGGAGGAGACCCGCGAGGTCTATCAGGACATGATCAGTGGCATTGCCACCTTGCAGCAGTTGGGATCGGAGATTACTGAGCAGCGGCTAGCCGCTTTGCCAGGGCCGCAAGTGACCATTCAGCGCTCCGGAGCGCGCCGCCGAGGGTAGAGAAAGGCCGCTCACGCCCCCAGAGAAACAGGAATGTCTCTGGGGGTATTTTTATATTCCCGATCCTCTTGACCGCTCTTTCATCGGCATGCTACAATCCTGTTGGATATTAGGGCATGCTAATATTTGAGTAAATCACTCGGATTTAGTATCTACCCTGCAACGTGAAGGAAGCAGCAGGCCATGTCACAGCAAGCTGGAACCGCGACGGCCAAAGTCGAGGAATATCTGGAGACCATTTATAACATGGCGATGGAGGGCGAAGTGGTGATCGGCGCGCGTCTGGCGGAGAAGTTTCGCGTGGCCGCGCCCTCGGTGACGGAGATGCTCAAGCGGCTGGTGCGCGATGGCTATGTGGAGATGGATGATCGCCGCCAGGTGACGCTGACGGCCCAGGGCGAGGAACTGGCCGAGGCGGTCTTGCGGCGCCACCGGCTGACCGAGCGCTTTCTGGTGGATATGTTGGGCATGGAGTGGCATCGGGTGCATGAGGAAGCCTGCCGGCTGGAGCATTTTATCTCTGGCGCGGTGGAGCAGCGCGTGGTTGCCTCGCTTGGCAATCCAACAACCTGCCCGCATGGCAATCCCATTCCGGGCTATGTCGATGCTAAAAACTATCTTGCCAACCAGCGCGCCTTGCGGCTCTCCCAGGCTGATCCAGGCGTGCCGGTGCGGATTGTCTGTATCTCTGAGGTAGTGGAGGATGAGGAGGAATTGATCTCGTATCTCAATGAAAAAGAGTTGAAACCAGGGCATCTGCTGCGTCTGGCGCGTCATGACGAGGCCGGGGCATCGGTCTTGCTAGAAGTTACTGATCGTACTGTTGCCATCGCTGAACGAGTGGCGAGCAAAATCTGGGTGGTGCTGGCCTAGCCGAAGCGCCCAATGAACGGTAAAATCCCGGTAGCCTCAAGCCGGAAAGGATGCGTAGAGTCAATGAGCTATGGCGTGATCGTGTTGTTAGGAGCGTTTGCTGGTCTGACGATCTATCTGGGTCTGCCTTTTGCCCGCTTGAAAAATCCCCCGCGCACCCTGCAAGCGTTTCTCAACGCGCTGGCTACCGGCATCCTGATCTTTTTGTTCTATGATGTGATCTCCAAGGCCAGTGAGCCAATCGGCAGCGCGCTTGGCGCGGCGAAAAGCCATCACACGTCGATCTGGCCGCTCGCTGGCGATATGGCGATTCTGGTGGCCGGGCTAGCCGTTGGGCTGCTGGGGCTGGTCTATTTCAATAAATTGGTGATTGCGCGCTTCAAGCCCAAGGTGACGGGTACAGAAATCACAGAGGTCAATCCCCGCCAGTTGGCGCTGATGATTGCCATCGGCATTGGCCTGCATAATTTTTCCGAAGGGCTGGCGATTGGGCAGTCTGCGGCGAATGGGGCGCTGCAACTGGCGCTCATTCTGGTTATCGGCTTTGGACTGCACAATATGACTGAGGGCTTCGGCATTGCCGGCCCGCTTGGCGGCACACGCGCCTCCTGGGGCTTCATCGGGCTGGCCGGCCTGATTGGCGGTGGCCCAACGTTCCTGGGCACGCTGCTGGGCATCTCCTTTCATTCAGTGCAGGTCTCGATTCTCTTTCTGGCGCTGGCGGCGGGCGCGATTGTCTACGTGGTGGCCGAACTGCTGGCGGTGGCAAAGCGCTTCAAGGCGCAGGATGTAATTATGTGGGGGCTGCTGCTGGGCTTCCTGGCCGGCTACTGTACCGATCTGATAGTGACCTTTGCAGGCTCGTAGCCGAAAGCACGCGGGCTGAGAATAAAAACATAGCTGGGGTCCATCGGCACGGGATACACTTCCCGTGCCGATGGACCCCAGCCCGTCTAGCAACCTCCGTTCAGGAGGGTTGCGGGTCTTGTTCGGGTCTACGCGCTGACTTCCAGGACTTCGGTTCCCCAGTTTCGTAGCCCATCCAGGGTCTGGCTCGCCAGCGGCGGAATGTATTCGGTTGCCAGCCAGAAGCTCTTCCCACTCGTATCAAGCACGGCGAAGGAATAATCCCCCCAGCGCGTTGCTGCGGGATCATACGGCCCTGTGCCAGCAGCAGCGATGTTGATTGGCCCAAATGCGCTATGGCCCTTGGGCATCACCGCGTAGGCGGCGCTGGCGAACAACGTTGCGCCGGAGATTGTGAAGACCATCACGGCGCTCCCAGACGGGCTGGCCTGGATCGCCGGGTAGAGTAGGAAATTGCCCTGGGAGGCGACATAGCCCTGGCCCCTGATCTCAGCCGCGCCAAGCTGCTGCCCATCCAGGCGTGGATGGACTCTGAACCAGGCAAGCGCGGCACGCGGCGTCGTATCATTGGGGAGATTTACCACCGTATCCAGCGCGCCCCAGATGTCGCCGCCAATAAACTGCGTTTGCTGCATGCGATCATCACCGGAATCAAGCAGGCTCGCTGAGCCTTGCTGGACCGCTCCTGGCGGGATGCCGTAGGGTTCGGAGGTGATGACCAGGCTGGAGAGTGTTGGCGTTCCTCCATGCGTGACCACGTTCTGATTGGTCAAGGCCCAGACGCCAATGCGGTTGTCGCCGGTTCCTTGCGGGTCCAGCGAACTCAGAAAATACTCGGCGGCATCGCCACTGTTGGTGAGGGCGGGCTGTACCGAAGCCGCTATTGAGCCGCCAATGGAGAGATTATCAAAATGGACAAAGTGGACAGAGGCGGCTAAGGAGATCAGGTCGGACTTGGAGAGCGCGTAAATCTGTGCCCCATTGAACTCCGGCCCCAGGATCGAGAACTCATTGGTGCTGATATACACATTGGCCGGGTCAATGCCCAGCAGCGGCTGGTCGCCCAGGCAGGGGCAGCCAGGATGGCTGGGCGTCCCATTGCTACCATCATCGGTGGCATCGAGGTGGTAGACGGTCCAGGGGGTGGTTGGATCGCCGGAGGGATTGACGGCAATGTCGGTGCGCGCCGCCGTACCCGTGTCGTTAATGAAGAGGATGATGGCAAACCATGTGTGGGTTGCCTGATCAAAGTAGCAGCGCGGATCGCTGGTAAATTCCGTCAGCCCCTCAGCAAAGAGGACATTGACGTTGAAGGGACCGGCAACTACCGATCCATCGCGGTGGTAGATGGTGAACGCTGAATTCACCGCTTCAAGGACAAAGCCATTGCCGGCGCACAATCCCTGGTCCGGCGGCTCAAACTCCGCGCCGAAATTGGTGACTGCGCTGTCCAGGCTGCTCACTCCGTTGAAGTTCTCCAGCAGCTTGCCGCTGGCTTTGCCGGCCAGCGGAGTTGAACTAGCTACAGGCGCCTTGCCTGCGCGGCTGAGCGAGGACCGCTGCAAATGGAGCGGGCGCTCGTCCTTTGGGCGAGTCTGAGCCGTTGAACGGGTGACGGCTCCCTGGGCAGTGGAAGGATGGAGCAGGTTTACGGTCCCGAATGGGGTGAGGATACCAGTGGTCGCGTGAGCCGGTGGCTTACCAGCCGCGTGTACGCTGGCTCCGGCGAACATCCCGCTCAGCACCACGCTACTGACCAGCGTAGCAAGAGCGAGGAACGGAAGCGCAACGCGCATCTTTGAGCGCAGCAAGAAAGACATACAAGCACCTCATGTGGAAAGAACCAGTTCCTGCACAACAATGAGCGAGTGCTTATAGCAGGGGGAAATACAATGGACAGCGACGCGAGAAGACGCAAGCACTCATAGAAAGTATACGGAAGGGGTTACAGGGAAGGAAAGGGTGAAGTGGTGATGATTTGGTGAGTATTCGGTAAAGAAAGCGGCTGCGATATGGAACTTTCGGCGCATCTCTGGCGTCTTTTTGAGCGAGATCATCTTTCTTGAAGGCTTGTTTAGAGACACGCAGAGGAGGAAGTGATGCAGCACTATAGCTGGCGGCGTGCTGTCCGGCAGGTGATAGTTGTTGCCCTGACGGTAGGGATCGTGGCCCTTTTTGTCGCCTGTTCTCCTTCTCCTGGCGGCGTGGGCGCGCAGCCTCAGGGAACCTTGAGTGGAACGGTGGTGGCTGGCCCCACCTGCCCGGTGGAGCGCGCCGATCAGCCGTGTCCCCCCAGGCCGGTGCCCAATCGCCAGGTAATGATCGAAACGCCGGGGGGAGCCGTTGTGACCAAAGCGACGACGGACCAGAATGGGCGTTTCCAGGTCGCGCTGGCGCCGGGAACGTATGAGGTGCAGGTAGCGCCTGGCACGAGTCCATTCCCCATCCAGCGGGCGCGCCAGTCCGTCACCATTACTGCTGGGCAGATGGTAAAGATACAGATCGAACTCGATACGGGCATCCGTTGACGCCTTGATTCACCCAGGCCGCTTCCACCAAACATTGTAGCTGGCAAGCGATGCCTATGCTGTAGCGCCGTTCGCCGGCGTCTTGCCGGCGCTGCAAGCAGCGGCCAGATGCGTGACATGCTACAATACCTGGGGGATCATCTGGTATGCCAAATAACTTTCTTGATGCGCGGGATCGCCCTGATCCCGCTATTTTTTCTTCCTGCGTGCGCTGTGGCCTCTGCCTGCCGCACTGCCCAACCTATCTGGAAACGCTGCGCGAGACCTCCTCGCCGCGTGGGCGCATTCATCTGATCCAGGCGGTGTCGGAGGGCCGGCTCAGCCTGACCAGCCCTGGCTTTGTGCAGCAGATGTATCAATGTTTGGATTGCCGGGCGTGCGAGGATGTCTGCCCATCCGGCGTGCAGTATGGCAAGCTGGTGGAGGCGGCGCGCACGCAGATTGAGCGTGCCCGGCCACGCCCGACGGTGCAGCGTGCGCTGCGCCGTGCTGTGTTTGGGGGTCTCTTTGCGCGGATGCGCCTCTTTCGAGCGACCAATCGCCTGCTCTTTCTCTCTCAACGCGCGGGCCTGCACTGGCTGGCCCGCCGTTTGGGCATCCTGAAGCTGCTGCGCGTGCAAGAGATGGAAGCGCTGCTGCCGCGCCTGCCGGCGCGATTTTTTGTGGCGCGTGGTCAGGCGATTGCGCCGTCGTCATTACCGGCTGACGGTCAGCCGCGCGCGCGGGTGGCGCTCTTTGCCGGATGTATTATGAGTACGGCTTTTGCCGAGACGGACCGCGCAACAGCGCGGGTGCTGGCGGCCAATGGCTGCGAGGTGCATGTGCCGGCGGGCCAGGGCTGCTGTGGCGCGCTGACGGTGCATGCCGGCGACCTGGATCGCGCTCGCGTGCAGGTGCGGAGGACGATAGCGGCGTTTGAGCGGCTGGAGGAGCGCACCGCGCTTGATGCCATTATCGTCAACGCGGCGGGCTGTGGCGTGGCGCTCAAAGAGTATGGGCATCTGCTTCGTGAAGACCCGGCCTTTGCAGCGCGCGCCGCTGCCTTTAGCGCGAAGGTGCAGGATGTCACCGAGTTTCTAGGCGCGCTGGAGCAGCGCGGCGAGTTGAGCCGGGCAATGCGTCCGCTGAATCTCAAGGTAACCTATCAGGAGCCATGCCATCTGGCGCACGCGCAGCGTATCACGGAGCAGCCCCGGCGCCTGCTCGGCGCTATCCCTGGGCTGCAACTGGTAGAGATGCGCGAGCCGGCACTGTGCTGCGGCAGCGCGGGTGTTTACAATATCACTCAGCCGGAGATGTCGCGCCGCCTGCTGAAGCGCAAGATGGGGCACGCGCTGGCGACGGGTGCGGAAGTGATCGTTTCAGCCAATCCCGGCTGCATGATGCAGCTTCAGGCGGGCGCCCGCGCCGCCGGCTCATCGGTGCGCGTAAGGCATATCGTTGATCTGTTGGATGAAGCGTACCGCTAATATTCAAAAATGAGTTCCACCAGCCCAAGCTGAATTCTATCGTGGCGGCGCAGCAGTTGGCGCTCGTAGGGCTTGAGTTGCAGTTCGCCCAGCCAGGTTTTGTTGACGCTTTTCAAATCCTCGAGGTAAAAGAGATCGCCTTCGCGGACGATGCGCGCGTGCCGGCGGCTGACACTGTGTTTGGAATCGTAGGGGGTCAGGTCGATGTCTGGCTTGACTGCCTGGCCCGCGTCGGCGCGTCCCAGGGTGGCTGGCAAGCGTTTGATAGGAATCACTTTCTTGCGCTCGCTCTGGCCGATGAGCAGCCGCGCCCGTCCTGGCACGAAAAGCGTTGCTTCTTCCCCCTCCTCAATGTTCGTGAGGGTGGTCTCCAATGCTTCGGGGTCTGCGGGCAACCCGGCCAGAGCAGAACTGGGCGGCGGCGCTGGCGCTGGCCGGGAGCGGGACTGCCCTGGCAGGGCTTCCATTGGCTCGGTCTGGAAGATTGGGCGCGAGGATTTGGAAGCGGGTGTGCTTTTTTGCTGGCTCAGTTGTACCTGCGCCAGCGCGTCACAGAAAGCTTCTGTATCAGGGAAGCGCAGCGAGGGGTGCTTTGCCAGGGCGCGCTCGATGAACGTCTGTAGCTCTGGCTGCGCGGGGCCACGCAGCGGCGTGAGGTTTGGAACGGGCGCGCTTAGTTGCAAAGCGCGCGTCTCGGCATGCGTGTTTCCGACAAATGGCAGCCGCCCGGCGATCATCTCAAAGAGCAGCAGCCCCAGGCTATAAATATCGGTGGCCGGTTTGCTGGAGCGCTGCTGGAGTTGCTCTGGCGCTGCGTAGCGTGGGTCGAGTCGGATCAGCGGGTCGTTACTGATGTCTTTTTTTTCATATCCCAGCGACCAGAGGAAGCGGCGCAGCCCGACGTCAGCGAGCAGCGCTGTGTCGTAGCGTCCGCTTGTTTCGATGCGAATGCAATCGGGTCGCAGGTCGAGTCCATATACCTGCTGCGCGTGCAAGGCGCCCACGCCGTGCGCCAGTTGCCGGGCGATCTCCAGTGCCCGGTCCAGTGGCAGCGCTTGCGTATTGAGGAGTTCTCGCAGCGTGCGGCCCCGCAGATCGGTGACGGCAAAGAACTCATCGCCATCCAGTCCAGTATCCCGCAGATGCAGCAGGTGCGGATGGAACGCGGTCTGGAGTGTTCTGAGCGGCTGGAGCAGCGTTTGCGCTCTGGCGAGATCGATCCTGCCAGGTGGCCGCGCCAGCAAGACAGCAACGCTGTCGCCGGTAGAGAGTTCCTGGGCGCTGAAGAGGGTGGCGACGTTCCCTGAGATGAGGGCCGCTCCCAACTGATAGATGCCCTGAACGACACGCGGGGGCTGATGCGACAAGAACGTTCACCTACACTTTCCGGGGAAGTCTTGCGTGCTTGTGAGTCCTCCGTGCCGTATTCTATGCTGCTTTGTTGTATCTGTCTAGGGTAAAACTGTCTCTTGTTTCTCGCGCAGTCGGGCGATGACGCGGGCCAGGGTCTCGCCAGCGTTGGCATGCAAGACAATATCGGCTCGTCTGTCCAGCGGCGTGGGTTCGCGGTTGAGGATGATGAGCGGCGTGCCGCGTTCTACGGCCAGCCAGGGCAGGCGCGAGGCTGGGCTGACGCGCAGGGAGGAGCCGATGACAAAGAAGAGGTCGCCAGCGTTGGTCAGCGCGATGGCGCGGTCCAATTCGGCGCGTGGGATTTGCTGGCCGAACAAGATGGTTGCGGCTTTCAGATAGCCACCACACAGCGCGCACTGTGGATCATCTTCGCCGGCCTCGACGCGCCGCTGCAACTCGCTCATCGGCGAGCGTTTGCCGCAGAGGGTGCAGGCGGCCATGCGCGAGGTGCCATGCAGTTCAACCACGCGATCCGGTGAGTTGCCAGCGTCCTGATGGAGTCCATCGAAATTCTGGGTGATAATGCCACTTAGCTTGCCCAGGCGTTCTAACTCTGCCAGCGCGTAGTGGGTGGGGTTGGGCTTTGCGTTGAGTACCTGGCCGCCTAGCGCCCGGCGCAGCTCCCAATAGCGTTTACGCGCTTCCGGCTTGCTGATGAAGTCCTGATACGTGCCGGGGGGATAGCGCCGCCAGATACCATCAGCGCCGCGAAAGTCGGGGATGCCTGATTCGGTGCTGGCGCCCGCGCCGGTCAGCACAACGATCTTCTGAGAGATTTCTAGAAATTCAACAATATCTTCGATGCTTTCTTCTCTGGCCTGCGCCAGTGGTTCAGATGCCATCTCAATCAGCGTGCCTCCAGAAAGAAAGACCCTCCAGGGGATGTGCCAGATGATACGATGGCCGGTCTCCTCTGGAGGGCAAGGTGAAGGCTGGGTGCCCTCGCGCCTATGAAAGCTGATAGTGGGTCTTGTGGTAGTACATCATGCCCTGGTTGGCTACCTTCACCGGCAGCAGCTCCTTGAGCATGATGAACTCGCCGCACTTCGCGCACTGCCGCGCTGTGAGATGATTGACCTCTTCGCGGTTTGCCAGCGAGGCGCGAGCCGTCTTAGAAAGTTCGCCCTTCTTCGCCATTACTTCTTGCTCCCTTCAATGTGTGTATGCAAAAGATTGCTCTGAGAGTGCTATCTTACTCTGACTACGCAATGCAGCCATACTACCCAACATTATATCACGCCTGTCCAGTCCATCTCCTCTGATGATGGCGAGTTGCGAGGTGATGATGGCCTTGACTCTTTGCGAACGAGATGCTATAGTTCTGGTTAGATAGTCAGCCCTGACTTTTTGTCGGTTTCTTGTGCAGGTTTCTCGTCTGTGGTTGGAGCATCTCTCGTGCCTGTTGGCGTGCAGCCTGGTTTGAGGAGGAATGGTGCATAAAATTCTGCTGCTGCTGGGTCTGCTGCGGCATGGGCCGATGAGTGGATATGACCTGCACCGCATTGTGCGGGCGCATGGCGAACTCTACACCGATCTGAAAAAGGCCAATGTCTATTACCTGCTTGAGCGCCTGGCTGCCGATGGCTACCTGAGTGTGCGCGCAGAGGCCGGCGCTCGTGGCCCACGTGGCGAGCGGCTGATCTATTCGCTCACGGCTGCTGGGCAGGCGCGCTTTCATGAAGTGCTGCGCGAGGTGCTGCGCTCGTATGACCCTGTACATTCCGGGGTGGATGTGGCGGTGGTGTTTCTAAAGTCTTTGCCGCTGGCCGAAGCGCAGTCTTTGCTGGAAGAGCGCCGCCAGGTTGTGGCAGCGCGCCGTCGCCAGGTGACCGCCGAGTGGAGCGATGAGGCCGGCGGCAGCGTGCTGGAACAGATTGCCCGTGATCATCTGCTCAGCCTGATCGATGCCGAGCTTGCCTGGGTGGAGCGGGCGCTGAAGCACTTGCGCGAGCAGGGGTGGGGAGAGGAACAAGAAAGCCGTCCATCATCACACTCCTCATCGATGCCCTAGCGGAATAGCTGCCGTCTTGTAATATCCCTGCTGCGTTTTCTGAAGAGCAGGCCGTTTTTCTTTTTAGATAGTCAGGACTGAATATCGTTGGACGAAACAGGCAGGGCAGGGAATGCCGCATAAGAAAGAGGGGCGATTATGTCATTTGAGCGTCAAGATGTTGAAGAGCCACCTGTGTCGCAGCCGGCCTGGCCGGTGGTTGATGGCTCCTATCGTGTCGGAGACCCGAACGCGCCGGTAGCAGTCTGTGCCTTGACCAGCGATGAACTGCTGGCCCCACTCGCTGGTACGCCTGGGGTCGCCATCGCAGGCGAGGTGCAGACGGCGAATCTGGGCATCGAGCGAATCATCAGCAATGTCACAGCGAACCCGTCCATTCGTTTTCTACTGCTGTGCGGCAAGGATTCGCGCCTCTTCCGCCAGGGGCAATCGCTGAGCGCGCTGGTCGAAAACGGCGTGGATGAAGCAGGCAAGATTGCAGGCGCCGAGGGCTACGAGCCGGTGCTGCGCAACCTGCCGCGTCAGCAGATTGAAACCTTCCGGCGTCAGATTGAGCTTGTCGATTGGAGCGGCGAGCGCGATCTGGTGACGCTGCGAGAGCGGATCGCCGGTCTGGCGGCGCGCAGCCCTGGCCGGTTTGCCGGGCAGTGGCAGGGGGATGGCGCGCCAGAAGCGGAGCAGCATGTTGAAAGAGGCTTCGAGCCAATTCGCCCAGGTGGGCAGCGGGAGCCGCTGATCTACGACCCCAAAGGCTACTTTGTGATTACGCTGGACCGGGCCGCAGGCCAGATTGTGCTGCGGCATTATCTGCCCGATCATTCGCCGGCCCATGAAATGCGTGGCCGGACGGCAGAGTCGATGCTGCTTGGGCTGATCCGCGAGGGGCTGATCTCCCAACTGAGCCACGCGGGCTATCTGGGCGGCGAGCTTGCCAAAGCCGAGGCCGCGCTGCGCCTGGGCGTCAAGGTACGCTATGAGCAAGACCGCCCGCTTCTGCGCGAGACGCCACCGCCTGCCGAGGAAGACGCTCCCGCTACGCCATCCGTTCCCAGAGCGATGACCTGGGAACAACTCCGGTTGACGCCGCTGGGCAAGCCAGTCGATCTGGTCATCGAAGTGACGGCACAGCCGGAGGCGCATCTTCTTGAGGGGATGCTCGCGGAGCCTGCCGAAGACGATCCAATGCGCTCGTTTCGGCGGACGGGGCAATTGCTGCGCGTCCATTGGAGCAGTGACACGCAGGTAGTGATGGGCAGCCCCAAGCATTTTGAGCCGGGGGCGCTGCTGCGCGCCCAGGGAACCTTGCGATTACCTCATGAAGCGGAGGCCAAACTGATCGCGGTCATCACCAAGGTTGCCACGCTCCAATAAGGGCAAGGCGATGGAAGGCATGTTTTCTCTCTCAGAGAACCAGGTATCGAAAGCGAGGGTACGTTTGATGGAGCACTACGTGAAGGTTGCTTCGACGAGCAACCTGGCTCCAGGGGAAATGATCCAGGTTCGCCTGGAGAACACCCGCATCTGTCTAGCAAGAGTTGGCGGAATATGCTATGCCTTCAGCGATGAATGCACCGATGTTGGCGGCGCCTTGAGCCAGGGTGAATTGGAAGGTTATACGGTCACCTGCCCGCTTCACGGCGGCCAGTTTGATGTGCGCAGCGGCAAAGTGTTACGCGGCCCACCACACGAGAATCTCACCACCTTTCAGGTGAAGGTTGAGGGCAAAGAAATCTTGATCGCCCGGCCCTCATAGCACATCTGCGTGCGCCGCCGGCTGGAATGCCGGCGGCGCACGCAACATATGGCTTTTTAACCAGAATAGCGCTACTCAAGCAGCTTTTCCGGCTGAGCAGGTGTGTTGCTCTCGACAGATGCAGCCTACTCAGTGGCGGGAGGCTGCTGGTGCTGAGCCAGCAGGGCGATCAGCCATTGCTCATCGCGGATGGGCACTCCGGCCTTCTGGGCTTTTTCCAGCTTGCTCCCGGCGTCCTCGCCGACGATCAGGTGATGCAGCCCCTTGCTGACGCCGCTGGCAATGGTCCCGCCAAGCCGTTGAATGGCCTCTTCTGCCTGCGGGCGCGACATTGTAGTTAGCCGTCCGGTGAGCAGGAAGGTCTGGCCGGCGAGTGGGCCGGTTGCCATTTGAGCGGCGCTGCGGTCAGTCGTCATGCGCACGCCGGCGGCGCGCAGCTTCTCAATCACCTCGCGGTTGCGCGGCTGTTGCATCCACTCGAAGAGGCTGTGGCCGATCTTGGGACCGATGCCGGCCAGCGCGGTGATCTGGCCTTCGCTGGCAGCGAGCAGGTTGTCCATCGTCTCAAATGACTGAGCGACGGTCTGAGCAGCCTTCTCGCCAACGTAACGAATGCCCAGCGCGAAGAGCAGGCGCGAGAGCGGCTGCTGCTTGCTAGCCTCGATGGCGTTCATGATGTTGTTGGCCTTTTTCTCGGCGAAGCCCTCTAGCTTGAGCAGGCTTTCTTTGGTGAGCGCGTAGATGTCTGCCGGGTCTTTCACATAGCCAGCCTTAATCAGATCATCGACAAGTTCATCGCCCATGCCATCAATGTCCATCGCGCCGCGCGAGACAAAGTGCCGCACCAGTTCGATCAATTGTGCCTGGCAGTTTTCAGGCAGGTTGGAGCAATAGCTCATTGCCTCATCTTCGTTGCGCACGACGGGCGCGCCGCAGAAGGGGCATGTGCTGGGCATGGTGAATTCGGGCGGCGGTGGCGTGGGTCGCTTCTCGATGATCGGCTTGACGACCTGCGGGATGACATCGCCAGCACGCTGGACCACGACGTAATCGCCGATGCGCAGGTCTTTGCGGCGGATGTCGTTCTCATTGTGCAGGGCTGCGGCACGGATGGTCGTGCCGCCGATCACCACCGGCTCCAGCACCGCATAGGGATTGAGCGAGCCAGTGCGGCCCACATTGATGCCAACGTTCAGCAGGCGAGTGGTCTGCTGAATGGGCGGAAACTTGAAGGCGATGGCCCAGCGTGGGTCGTGCGCGACCACGCCTAGCTCGTCCTGCTGGTGGCGATCATTGATCTTGACGACCACGCCATCGATCTCATAGGGAAGCTGAAAGCGGCGCTGCTGCCATTCGAGACAGAAGGCGATCACATCCTCTAGATTATCAAACAGACGGGCATTCTCATTGACGGGGAAGCCCCAGGCGCGCAGCAGTTCGAGCAATTGCCACTGCGTATCGATGCGCAGCCCGTTATCATCGAAATAGCCGATCTGATAACCGAAAAACTCCAGATTGCGCTGGCGGGTGATCGAGGGGTCTTTCTGGCGCAGCGAGCCGGCAGCAGCATTGCGTGGGTTGGCGAAGAGCCTCGGCCCCTTCTGCTCCTGCGCGGCGCTTGCCGCTTCTGGCAGGCTGGCCGCCACTGCCTCAGCCGCTTCCGCAGCTTGCGCGCCGTTACTGGCTGCGGGCGCATTTCTGGCGCTGACTGCTATCTGCCGGACGCGCTCGGCTGCCATTGCGATCTGCTCATTAAGCTGCTCGAAGCTCTTGATGGGCATATAGACTTCGCCGCGCACTTCCACTTTGCGCGGGATGATCGTGCCGCCTTCTGAGCGCAGGCGCTGTGGGATGGGGCGAATGGTACGAATGTTGGGGGTAATATCTTCGCCGACAAAGCCATCGCCGCGTGTGGCGCCCAGGGTCAGGCGGCCATCTTCATAGGTAATGGCAGATGATAGCCCATCGATCTTGAGTTCGCAGACATAGTTGAAAGTAGCATTGGGCAAAATATTGCGGGCGCGGCGCTCCCAGGCGCGCAGTTCCTCGACGTTGCGGGCGTTTGCCAGGCTGAGCATGGGCACCGGGTGCGTATGCTTGGCAAAGTCGGTGGTGACGACGGCGCCCCCGACGCGCTGGGTAGGCGAATCGGGCGTCTGAAGCTCAGGATGCTCAGCTTCAATCGCCTGGAGTTCGCGCAACAGCATATCGTAATCGTAGTCGCTGATGGTCGGGTTATCCAGCACATGGTAGTTATAGTTGGCTTCTTCGATCTGATGGCGCAGATCTTCAACACGCGCCGCCAGCGCGTCAGCGCTGGGACCAGCGGACTGGCTCGCGTCGGTTGGCGCGGGCGGTGAAACGACCTCGGAAGCGGTTGGGTCGGAAGACATAATACGTATTCTCCCTTGTTTCAAGATAGCCTTGCTCAATTCGCGCTCAGTCTAACATACGCAGGAAATGCCTGCTAGCGAGAGGTGGAGATGATGCGCACTTGTGAGGTTCGAATTGCTTTCAGTGCATGATTCTGTTTCACGCCGAGAAAGCCGGTAATTGGATGGAGTTTCTCGTTTGCAACATACCTTATTTGACCTCTTGACTTTTCTCTGACGCTATGGTAAATATATGACTAGAAAGTCATGACTGGAAAGTCAAATAATTGATGTATGGTCATAAATTAACAAGTGCGTCATGATCTGGCGTATTGGTCACATACATATTGGAGGAGGTGAACAGATGTCTCCACCCACAACAAATACCCGCAGTTCGCTGAAGGAAAGGCAGCGCCAGGAGCGCGAAGACTTGATCTTGCAAACGGCAGAGGAGGTGATAACCGAGAAGGGCTATCACGAAACCTCAATGGATGAGATCGCTGCGCGGGTGGGCATTGCTAAAGGCACGCTCTATCTACACTTTGCCAGCAAGGAGGACCTGGTTCTCGCGCTCATCGAGCGCTCGATGCCAAAGTTTCTTCAGGGCATCGAGCAGATTGCTGCCTCGGCGCTTGGCCCGCGCCCCAAGCTGGAGGCGATTCTTCAACTGATGGTCAGGGGCACACTCGGCAAGAAGCGTTTTGAGTTTTTTACCGCGCTCTCGCAAAGCGCAGAGCTGCGTAAGCTCTTTGAGGAGCATGAACTGCGGTTTCGCAAGCTAGGGATATGGCAGCGGCTTGTTACGGAGGTCAGCACGCTGGTTGAGGCGGGAAAGACCACCGGCGAGTTTGACGCGAGCCTGCCAACCGAGGTCATGGTCGGCGCATTTTTGAGTTTGCTCTCGCCGCCGATCTATCAGCGTTTGCTGACCGATAACCAGATGTCGCCAGAAGCACTCGCGGAGTATCTAGGACGCATTTATTTTAGGGGTATTGCTACCCGTTAGGAAGGTTTGGAAAATGGCTGCTACCTCACAAGCTGACGAAACCTTATCACAGCGTTTGGCATCACCTGAAGATGTTGAGACGCCGCTGTATTCACGGCGCATCCAGCTTCTAACGATGGCTGGCGTGCTGATGGTGATGCTCCTCGCTACGCTGGACCAGACGATTGTAGGCACGGCGCTGCCGCGCGTAGTCGCTGATCTGAACGGTTTTAGTGAATATGCCTGGGTTGCTACCGCGTACCTGCTGACCTCGACGATCACCGTGCCGATTTATGGCAAGCTCTCCGATCTGTTTGGCCGTAAATGGCTCTTGTTGTTTGCGGTTGTCCTCTTTCTGATCGGTTCGGCGCTCTCTGGCGCGGCGCAGACCATGACCCAGTTGGTTTTCTTCCGAGGCTTCCAGGGGCTTGGCGCTGGTGGGTTGATGTCGATTGCTATCGCTGTGGTGGGCGACATCTTTACGCCGCGCGAGCGCGCCAAATGGCAGGGAGTGACCGGCTCGGTTTCCGCGCTGGCGTCCATTCTGGGGCCGGCGCTGGGCGGCTTCCTGACTGATAACCTCACCTGGCGCTGGGTCTTCTATGTCAACCTGCCGATTGGCGTGGCCGCGATGCTGGTGCTGATCTTCCTGATGCCCACGCTGCGCAGCGGGACGGGGAAGGCGAAGATTGACTATACCGGCGTGGCGCTGCTGATTGCCGGATCGGTGCCGCTGTTGCTGGCCTTTAGCTGGGCCGGATCGCAATATGACTGGAACTCGCCGCAAATTATTGGCCTGTTTATTGGCTCGGTGGTTGCCAGCGTGGCCTTCATCAACTACGAAAGCTGGCTGGAGCGGCGCGGCGGCCAGCCGATTCTTGAGCCAGGGCTGTTCAAGAACAGCATCTTTTCGATCTCAACCCTGGTGATGGTGATCTTTGGCATGGGCCTTTTTGGCAGTATCTACTACATCTCGCTGTTTGCCCAGGGGGT
>CAZFWN010000087.1:13719-21394 GCA_964522745.1 uncultured Ktedonobacterales bacterium | reverse complement strand
CGCGACGCTGGACGAAGGCGCTGACGATTCTGTTTGCGGTTGGTTCGGTGACGGGGACTGCGGTGGCGTTTGAGCTAACGCTGCTGTGGCCGAACTTTATGCAGATTGCCGGGCAGGTGATCTCGCTACCATTTGCGATTGAGGGCTTTGCGTTCTTTATAGAAGCGATCTTCCTGGGTCTGTATGTCTACGCCTGGGATCGCTTCTCGAACGGGATGCTGCATTGGCTCTGTTCGCTGCCGATTATCGTCGCTGCGGCAGCGTCGGGTATGCTGATTACGACGGTCAATGCGTTTATGAATAGCCCGGTGGGTTTCCGGCTGGACGCAGGGCAGGTGAAGGATGTGCAGCCGTTGCAGGCGATGCTGAATCCGATGGCGACGAGCGAGGTGCTGCATGTGCTGGTGACGGCGTATCTCTGCGTGGCGTTTCTGCTGGCGGGCATGGCAGCCTATCAACTGCTGCGCGGGCGCAGCCTGCCGTATTTCAAGAAGATGCTGACGCTGGGGACGGTCTCCGGCTTTGCGGCCTCGCTGCTGGCGGTGGTGACGGGGGATATGTCAGCGAAAGACATAGCCCGGTATCAGCCGGCGAAACTGGCGGCGGCGGAGGCGCTCTTTGATTCGCAGCGCCAGGCGCCGCTGACGATTGGCGGGATTGTGGACCCGAAGACGCATCAGGTGATCGGCGGGATTCAGATTCCGGGCCTGTTAAGCTGGCTGGCCTATGGGGATGTCAACCATCCGGTGCAAGGGCTGACTGCGTTCCCGAAGGATCAGTGGCCGCTGCTGTCGATTCACTATGCCTTTGATACGATGGTAGGCAGCGGGTTCTATCTGTTTGGCATCGGGCTGCTGTTTCTGCTGGCGCTGCTGTTTCGGCGGCAGTGGATGACACATCGGCTGTTACTGCTGGGTATTCTGGGCGGCAGTGTGCTGTCGTTCCTGGCGATGGAGCTAGGCTGGATGGTGACGGAGTTGGGCCGCCAGCCCTGGATTCTGTACCACATTATGACGGTGCAGCAGGCGTTGACCAGTTCATCCGCTGTGGCTTTCCTGTTCTATGGGCTGCTGAGTTTCTTTATCCTGGTGTCGATTGCGACGGTGTATATCCTGCTGTCGTACTTCCGGGCGCATCCGCTGCCGATGCTGGCTAAGAAGGAGACTGGGCCAGAGGATAGTGATCAGGATGGTGATCTGCCTGGTGGCGAAGGCGAGGCTGAGACACGCGCAGGGCACGCCGATAAGAAGGAACTGGTGATCTATGGATAAGCTGACGTTCGCCTTTGCGGCGCTGTGGACGTTTCTCTTTCTTTATAGTCTGCTGGCGGCGATTGATTTTGGCGCGGGGTTTCTCTACTGGTGGGCCGGGCTGGGCGGGCGCAACCGCGCCGCTCAGCAGGTGATTATGCGCTATCTGTCTCCTGTGTGGGAGACGACCAATGTGTTCTTGATCTTCTTTGTCGTTGGGATGGTGGGTTATTTCCCACGCGCGGCGGCGACCTTTGGGGTGCTGCTCGTGGTGCCGGTAGGGATAGCGCTGATGCTGCTGGTGCTGCGCGGGGCGTTTCTGGCCTTCCACCATCTTTCAGACAAAGGGCAGCGGTTGTTCCCGCTGATCTTTGGGCTGGGGAGTCTGCTGATTCCGGTCTTTCTGGTGCCGTTTGTGGCGGTGTCTGAGGATGCGCGGGCGCTCTCGGCCAGCGGCGCGGTGCAGGCGAGCGCGGGGGATGTGCTGTTCAGCCCGCTGAGTGTGACGTTTATGCTGGTGGCGCTGACGGCGATGCTGTCGCTGGCGAGTGTCTTTCTGACATGGTACGCGGCGCGAACTGGGGAGGCGCGGGCGTTTGAGTATTTCCGGCAGGTGGCGCGCTGGTTTGTGCCGCTGATGCTGCTGGCGGCGCTGCTGCTGGGGCTGTCTCTCTGGGTGTACGCGCCCTGGCACGCGTGGGCGCTTGTTGCGTATTGGCCCTGGCATGTGCTGGCGGCGCTGTGCTTTGGTGGCGCGTGGTTTTTGCTGAGCCGCAAGCCGGATGCGGGACGGAGCGGGCGCTATGGGCTGGTGCTGCTGCTAAGCATGGCGCAGTATGGGCTGGTCTTCTATACATTCTGGCTGTCGCATCTGCCCTATCTGCTTTATCCGGCGCTGACGTTGGGCAATACGGCGACGAATCCGGCGATGTTTACGGCGCTGACGGTGGCGGTGGTTGGCGGGTCGGTGGTGCTGATTCCAAGTTTGCTGCTGCTCTACGGGGTGTTTCTCAGAGCGCGCCGTGACCAGTCAGCAAACGCCCGGCGATCAAGGGAGGCAGAGCCATTCACGCATCACTCTCTTAGCGGTGTGGAATAAGCGTGACCTTGTCTGAGCGGCCCAGCGCTGGGCCGCTCAGACAGTAATATCGCGGGCAGATTGGGCGCTCGACACCTGTTCTGGTGTAAAGCGGGCGCCATGCAAGTTGGCCCAATCGAGGATGGCGCCGCTCAGATTGGTCCGGCTCAGGTTGGCGTCGCTCAGATCAACCAGGCTGAGGTCTGCATGACTCAGGTTGGCATCGCTCAAGTCAGCGCCGCTCAGATTGGCGCCCTTGAAATGGGTTCCGCTCAGGTGGGCGCCCCTGAGGCTGGCTTTGTAGAGGTCTGCGTATTGGAGGTCTGCCCCCTCCAGAGAGGCGTCGTTGAGGATTGTCCTGATCAGTTCGGCTCTGAGCAACCGCGCCCCGCTGAGGTTGGCTCTCCGCAAATTTGCCATGCTCAAGTTTGCTTCACCCAGGCTTGCCTCACTCAAATTCGCCTCCTCCAGATTCGCCTCGCTGAGGTCGATGCGAAAGAGCGACGCATTGCTCAGGTTTACCTGTATGAGCAATGCTCGCGTAAGGCTGATCCGATTCAGGTCTGGCCGGATGAAGGGGTGTTCGCTTCTCCACTGGTTCCAAATTTCTACGCCTTGGGTGAGGAGATCATGCTGCTTCGGCTCTGCCATACACTTTTTCTATCCTCGCAAGAACCTACAACCGCTCTGAGAAGGTGGTGATCGTCATTGTCTGGTTGTGTAATTTGCACTGAGCGCCCGGAGTAAACGGTGAAATTTCACCGTAGGAGTAGAAGCCGGCAAGGGTGGTGTGATCTCCCAGGACGTTGCGTACCCCTTTCACTTCCTCATCAATGCGGTCTTGCAGGACCAGCTTGCGCCCGACGCAACTAATCAGGATGGCTAGATCAGGAGAGGAGGAGCCAATGGCCTGGTAACTTGTCTTTGCGGCGTTTGTGGCGCCGTCGATCAGGTGATTGAAGTTGGCGCGCATAAAGCGAGCATATCTGCCCTGTGGCATGTCACCGGCAAACGTGGCGCTCTGTTCATCTTCGTTGATGGCTAACAACGTTCGCACGATGGGTTCCTGGCTCTCAGGAGTGAGCAGGCTTAATGGGAAAAGCAAGCCAGTTGCCGGAAGACCCGGCGCTTGCTCACCAAGGTATGCCTTGTAGAGTGACAGGGCCGGTTTCCCATCAAGTTCGTAGAGGACATTGCCCTCTGAACGGGTAATCATGCGGTACGGCCCAAAGGTATCCCATCCACCCAATGAACCATAGCCAACTCGAAGCCGGGTGCTATAAAATCCAAGCAGGGTAATGCTTTTGGTCTCTGGTATTCCGTCCCAGAGGACGAGGGTTTCCTGGAATCGGGGGCCATCGCCTGCCAGCCCGCCGGTGATGCCAACGCGAGGAGGCAAATGTTTCGCCAGCCCGGCAACGAGCGCGCTTCCGTTCACGTCTATCCCGTGTGAGAGGACAAAGACGTGAACCAGGCCATCTTTATCAAGCTGTTGAGATAATAATTCGCCTGCTTGAAAGCTGCTTATCCCAGGCTGGAGTTTGATGCGTACTCCATGCAGGGCGGTATGCTCGAAGTGAATGGCTGTAGCCACCAGTGAATCATCGAGGACAGACGTACCTGCGATTTCACCGGCTGTTGAGCAGCCGAGGATATGCGCGTTGTGATATGCCTCTCGTAGGTCCTCGAAAGGAGCACGCTCTTTGAGCGCTGACGGACTCCCAAAGAGCAACACCAGTTGAGCCTTCCGTAGCTGGCCGAATGAGGCTGGCTGCCACCCGTTGCCTTGCCATCGTATCTGCTCGATCCTCATAGGGGAGAATCCGCCTCTATTATGTATTCCAGCGCCATTGTCTGGTGTTAGCTCATCTTCATATTCATAAAAAGATTATACATCGCTTGTGCAATGCTTTATTCCTTCAGACAAAGAAACCCAGCACGTAGCGCCGCTACATGCAGGGTTTCTTTGTGAATCGCCGCGAGTGAATCTACGCCTTCTGCTTCTCGTTCTCGGCGAGGGCTGGAGCGGCAGGGGTATTGGCTGTCGCCTGGGGCTGGGCGAAAGGGTCTACCAGATGCGTGGTGGTGGCGCCTTCGGCCTCCAGTTGTTGTAGGGAGATGCCGTTTTTCTCCAGCAGATGCTCCAGCATCCTGGCATGGCGCAGCAGTTCCGAGTCCTGTGCCGCCAGGTGTTGCATCACCTGCTCAATATCATGATAGGTACTCATGGTCGTGTTGAACATTTCATCAGCTTGCAACTCGGAATGGCGGCTGAGTACATTCTGGCCGACCATGATGATGGGCAAGAGCACCAACTGCAAGAAGTAGCTGGAAAGCGCACCAAACGTCACGGCGAGCAGCGCGTTGCCCGTGAGCGCGCCCACCAGCGAAGCGATCCCGATGAAGGCGAACACGTAGGCGCAAATCATCGTGCCAACGTTCTTTGAAATCCAGACGGCAATCCGGTCGTTGATGCCCAGACGCTCCGCCGCATGCACTTCGTTGACATTGCGCGGCTGGTGCTGATGCGGTTCGTGATGAAACAGGTGAACAGTGTGATGGTGTGGATGGGCCGGTGGTGGTGTCTGTGGCGTGGTTTCTGGCGTGGCTGAGGCGGCTGAAGTCTGTTGTTGCATACGAATGAACCCCCGTTTACTAAATAACGCCTGTTTGCTCGGTGCATCTCCTACTATAGCACTCTTCGTCAATTCTGTCTAGAAGGTGTGAGAAACTCGCCAGGCACTTGTTGGCTAGCTGACACCTGGGCCGCGTTGCGCAGCCAGGGACGAAGCGCGAGCAGCAGCAAGAGGAGGGCGAGCGTTGGAAGCATGGTGAGCATCAGGGCAGCCAGGCGCGCCGGCCAGGGGAGAGTGGTCTGCTCGTACCATTGGAAGGTGGGGGTGAGCAGGTTGAAAGGAATAGCGAACACGATGAGCGCGGCGCCGAAGTACCAGCGCGCTCTGCTGGCAGGATGACGGACAAGCTGAACTGCCAGCCAGAGGAGGGGCATGGCGAGCAAGACGAGATTCCAGTCCCAGGCGCGGGGGAAGATGAGGAAGGTGAGGATCAAGATGAAGGCAAGGCCAGCATCATCTTGTTCGCTCCAGCCTGGCGTGGGGCGGCGCTGCCAGAGCCAGAGGCTTGCGAGGAGGATGAGCAACCCGGCCAGCAGATAGCCCAGCAGGAGCGCCGCCGATAATGAGAGGCCAGAGACCAGGGGCGCGAGGTCGATGAAGGCACGCGGCGCGCCGGGATGCAGGAACTCGTGATAGCCGGCGCCCAGGCGCGCGATCCAGCCCTCCAGCGAGAGGTTGCCAGGCACGGCGACTGCTGGGCCTTCGTTGGCGCGCACCGGCCCCAGGTAGTCGAGCCAGGCACGTGGCCCTATGAGCGGCAGGGTGATGAGGATGCTGACCAAGCAGGTTACGCTGGCGCTGAGGGCGGCGCGCCATTGCCGGCGCAGCAGGAAATAGGGCAGCAGGAGGATGGGAAGAAGCTTGGTGGCGATGGTGATGCCGACCAGGATGCCTGCCTGGCTCTGCTGGCCCCGGCGTAGAGCGCGCCAGGCGAGCGCGATGAGCAGGCATAAGAGGCCGCCGCTGATGTTGCCGGCGCGGGTGCTTTGCAGTGTGGGATCCCAGAGGAGGAAGAGCGCCAGCAAGGGCAAGACGCTGCGCGCGCTCCAGAGGCCCACTTCGTGGCAGATGACCAGGAAGCTTGCCAACAGGCAGGCGAGGTCAAACAGACCCCAGAGCCAGGAGGCGGGGGCGTAGGAGAGCAGGGCAAAGGGCGCGAGCAAGAGCAGGGAAGGCGGCGGGTGCGAGTCCATCTCCAGGGGTTGGGGAGTGCTGGAGAAGCGGCTCCAGCAGGCGACGGGGGTATAGATGGGCGCGCCGCTAAGCCAGTGGCGCGCCGTCTCATAGTCCGGGCAGAAGTCGCTGCTGGTGACGACGCCGGCCTGAATGGCGGCGAGCAGGCGCGCACTCTGGATGACAATCACCAGCCCGGCTGCCAGCAGCAGTCCATTCCAGAAAAAATGCTGGAGCCGGGGATGGGATGGCATAGGGTGCGCGCTCCTTTTTAATGGACAGTTGCCACTCGGCGAGGAGCCTGGCGACTAAAGATCGCGGCTCTTTGGCCTGCGGCCACAAAGCCCGCCTTCGCGGGCTAGAGAGAAGATATTTGTTTGAGTATACGCAGCAGTGCTACGCTTAGCGCGTGGTGCCGGCGCTCAGGCCGCCGTCGATGATCTGGGCAGTGCCAGTGATGAAGCGGGCATCGTCCGAGACGAGCCAGAGCGCAAGCGCGGCGACTTCTTCGGGCTTGACCAGATCGTTCAGCGGGGAGGCATGGGCGAGCGCCTGCTTGACGCGCTCCTCGTTGCCAGGAAAGCGCTCGGTGATGCCATGCTCGACCAGCGGGGTCCAGGAGAACGATGGGCAGATGGCGTTTGAGCGAATCTTGTATTCGGCGCCTTCCAGGGCGATGAGTTTGGTGAGTTGGACGACGGCAGCTTTGGAGGCAGTGTAGGCCGCATAGCCGGGGGAAGCAACAATGGCTGAGACAGAGGCAGTGTTGAGGATGACACCGCCTCCGTTTTTTATCAGTTCAGGGAAGGCGTATTTTGTGCCGAGAAAGACGCTTTTGACGTTGACAGCCATCACCTGATCCCAGGTTTCTTCCTCCATCTTGTCTATGCCAGTGATTTTGCCGCCGATGCCGGCATTGTTAAAGAGGATGTCGAGCTTGCCGTAGCGCTCGACGGCGGCACGCACCATCGCGGCGCTGTCGGCGCTTTTGGTGACGTCGGCGACGAAGGCGGAGGCCGCGCCGGGGCGGCTCTGCTCGATCTCGGCGACGGTGGCCTCGGCGCCGGCCTTGTTGATGTCTACGACGAGGACGCTGGCGCCCTCCTGGGTGAAGAGATGCGTGGTGGCGCGGCCAAAACCTGAACCGGCGCCGGTAATGATCGCTACTTTGCCATCGAGTTTACCCATGAATTCGCTCCTTTTTAGGAGGTATTGTACAAGGGCGAGAGGGAGGCGGGCAAGAGGATTTGCGTAGCGGCGACATTGACAAAGAGTTTGCTGGTAACTACACTGGTGGCATCTGAACGTGTGCAAGCAGCGAGGGAGCGTAGCGATGCGTGAGGTCTCTGATCCTGGCTCTGAGGAGTTTGTGGTCGAGCCAATGACTGATCTGGCTGGGACGCCGGTGCCAGCAAAGCGAAGGCCCAGCTTCGCTCATCCACCGGGGCTGCCAGGGCAGGCTGGTATGATTGCGGTGGCGGAAGGATTGGCCCTGCTGGTGTGCTTCTTTTCCCCCTGGTTCTTCTTTCCTCGGTTTG
>CAZFWN010000087.1:0-13619 GCA_964522745.1 uncultured Ktedonobacterales bacterium | reverse complement strand
GCTCAGCGGCGCGTCTCCCCTCGCCTTCTTTTGGGAACGACCATCGCGCTCTCGGTGCTGGCCCTGCTGGTGGAATTCGGGTTTTATGTCGAGGTGACTTCCCTGGCATCTCTGGGCAGTGATAATGTCCAGCCCCCCAGCTTTGGTGTTGCGTGGGGATTTTGGGTAGCGGTAGTCATCAATGCTGTGAGTGTGACAGTCTGCGCGTATCTGCTCAGGGCACAACATTCGCTATCTGGCGGCGGCGCTGGCGATCTACCAATAGACCAGGACACGCTCGGAGGCGGAGACATCCGCGCCTGAAGGCGCCCCTAGAGGCTAGGAGCCACGAAGCCCGCCTGCGCGGGCTGGGTCCGGGCGAGTGCCCATCTCTGCCTGGAGCGGCTGCGTCTTGCCGCTCTGTCCCAGTTTCTCTCCCCAGCAGTTTTTCCGAGCGGCAGCGGGATCGGCACGCGCCAGACCCCACGCCGCCCCAGCCGGCTGGAAGCCGGCGCTACAAGCAAGCGGGTCAGCGAGACGCCGGCGCTACAGGTAGCAGCTATCACTTGTTGGTGGAACTCTGATAGTCCTATACTCTTGCCTTGCAAGGGCTGAACTATTATAATGGGGCGGAAATTATCAGCGACCTATCGCCTCTACCACCCTCTGGCGGTGTGTGCAACTACGCCTGGCTTCTTTCGGGCCTGTCAGGATACGCCATGCCTGGTGTTCGATTAGGCGGAGCCGTGTGATAGTGTCGCGGATCGGAGGGGATTGATGAGATCGCGTGCTGCTTTGCGAGGCGCCGTCTTCATCTTCTGTTCACTTGTGTTGATGCTGTTCTCCAGCATGGCTCCTACGCTGGCTTTCGCTGCGGCAGCGCCACTTGCGCCACACGATGGCGGGCTGCTCAATGTGCATATTCAACAGCTTGTGCCTAATGGGATTAATCAACTAGAGGCTTATGTGAGCGTGATTGGCGCCGATGGGCATCCGGTGGCCGGCCTGACCGCCGATCAGGTGACGGCGACGGTGGATGGGCAGCGGCTGCCTATTGGGGATTTGAACGAGGTGACCGATGTTGGTCAGCCAATTACGGCAGCGGTGCTGCTCGATACCAGCACAACGATGGGCTATGATGATAAGCTCCCAGATGCCAAGGCGGCGATTTCGGCATTCGGCCAGAGCTTGAATGCGCAAGATCAGGTAGCTTTCTATCAGATTGCTGGCGATGGCCCAGCCGGGGTCAAACGCCTGCTCAACTTTACCACTGAACACGCGAAGCTCAGCGCTACGGTAAATCCCTTGCCCCCCCCAGCAGGCCCAGGGGTAAGAGCGCCTATTTATGACGCGCTCTATCAGGTGGCTCAGGATATGGCGGCACTTCCTGGTCGGAAGCTGGTCGTCATACAAACGGATATGCACGACGATAGCAGCATCCATTCGCTGGATCAGGCGCTCAATCTGCTGCAACAGGTGCATTTGCCGGTTTATACCATCGGGCTGGGGACCGATGCCGACCTTGCTACCCTCCAGCATATTTCGCAGACGACGGGCGGCACCTCTTTTGATTATACTGATGCAGCCAGCCTCTCGGCTTCGTATCAGACGATCCTGTCGCAGTTCCGCGATTCCTATCGGCTGATTCTACAAACGCCGGGAGCCTTTGCGGTTGGGAAGCATCAGGTGCAAGTGCAGGTGAACTATCAGGGCCAGCCGTATACGGATACCGCCAATTTCGTGGTGCCCTCAACCGCACTCTCGCTGCGTTTTTCGCTGCATACCAACGATCAGGTGGTAGGATCGGCGAATCTGGGGCTGGATGTGCTTGGAGATGATTTGCCGATCAAATTGGTCACAGTAACGATTGATGGGAAGTCGTTTGCGAGCATTCATGGGGCCGGGCCACATTACGCGCTGCCAACCTGGAATGTGCGTTATGTCTGGCCGGGAACGCATACAATTCAAGTGACGGCGACGGATATAGAAGGCAATCGCACCTCGGTGAATGTGCAGGTCAAGGTGGGCGTTGAATGGCCGTACTGGATTGGTCTGCTGATCGAGCTGCTGCTGCTGCTGGCTGCGTTGATTGTGCTGCGCTATGCCTATTATCGCTTCCTGGGTGGGAAATTGGAAGGAACGCTGTTTATCTACAATAGCGCTGGTCAGCAGGCGAGGATTTTGCTTGATGAGGATGTGCATGGATCACGCATGCGGCTCAAAATCAGGCCAGAGGGCGTCTTTATCGGCGCGCATCCACCGCTGAAAAAGTTCCCCTTCGAGGGCGAAGCGACATCGCAAGCGTCTAAGAGCAGGGAAGGCCGGAAGGTGCGGGCGCTGCTCTATACGGAGAAGCGGCGCCTCCAGCAAGGAAGCAAACGTGTCACGGTTCCTTATTATTATCAGCGGGAGAAAAAGAAGCCGCTGGAACTGAATAACGGCAAGATGAAATCTGCCGGGCAGTACAAGGTGAAGTTTACTGAGGAGTGAGGAGGCTGGCGGTTAAAACCGCGCCTAATGGTGCTGCGGCGCCGCAAAGCCCGCCTTCGCGGGCTGGGTCAGGGCCAGCGTTCTAACCCACCCACGCGGGTTTTGTGGTCGCCGGCCAAGAAGGCGCGCTTTTATCCGCCAGTCTTCTTTATTGGCGTTGGACTATTACGGCTTGTTGGGCTGCGGTGGCGAGGAGGGTACCATCGGCGGTCCAGGCTTCGGTCCAGCCGTTGAGCATGCCGGTGCCGGCGTGGAGGCAGCGTCCGCGCATGATGAGCCAGCCCTGAGTTGCTGGAAAGTTGTGCCAGTGGGCGGTGAGATCGAGGGTGACGGCCCCAGGAAATTTAGGGATGAAGCGAAAAGCGGCGGTGAAAACGGCCATGTCCAGCAGCGGAATGAGTGAGGCGGCATGGACTATAGGGTCGTGGTCCCAGGTGTGTTCGCGGTAGCTGGCCCAGAAGCTGAATTCGGCGGTGCCGTCTGGCTTGTGCAGGGTCTCAGGGTCGAAGCGCAGATCATAGTTTTCATGGAAGGGGAAGCGCGGGCCGGAGGGCGCAGGCACGGCCAGCGAGCGGCACTGCTCTGGTGGGGGCAGCGATGGCGGGGTGAGGGCCAGCAGCGCTGGCCCTTCGCCTGGCTGGAAGAACGAGGCGCTGGCGCCTAGCTCGACTTTGCCATTCTGGCGGACGGTGGCAGTGGTGAAGGCGGCGCGCCGCCCCTGGCGCAGTAAGAGCGGCTGGACCTCTGCCGGGCCGGCGCTGGCCGGGGTGAGATATTGGGCGGTGAGGGCGGCGGGCAGAAAGCCGGGCGCGACCAGGCCGGCCATTGCGCGCAGGGCGATGGCGGCGACATAGCCGCCCTGCGGGCCGGTGACCTGCCAGTCTGGGGAAAGCGTGGTCTGCCAGCCGGTTTCGGTGTGGATGACGCGCGTATCCTGTTCAAAATCAGCCATTCGTTCCTCCGCTGACGGCGCCAAGCCGCGCGAAGGAGGCTTTGAGCGCTGGGTAGAGTTCCTGATAGATGGGGTAATACTGGCGGTAGAGGCTAGCGTTGGCCTCATCTGGCGCGGCGCGCACGCCCAGGCGGACAGTGGCGGCGCAGGCGGCCTCGACGGAGGGATAGAGGCCGGCAGCGACGCCGGCCAGCAGCGCGGCGCCAAAGGACGGTCCTTCCTGCGCCTGGGTGGTGGCAAGTTCGGTCTCCAGCACATCGGCCAGGATGTGCCGCCAGAGCGCGCCGCGTGCCCCGCCGCCGGTGATGCGCACCTGCTCGATGGGCAAGCCCTGCTCGCGGATGATGGCGAAACAATCCCGCAAGCTGTAGGCGACGCCTTCCAGCACGGCGCGGATGAGGGAGCGGCGGTCATGGCGGGCGGTCAGGCCGATCCAGCCGCCCCGCGCCAGCGGGTCAAGATGGGGGGCGCGCTCGCCCTGGAGATAGGGCAGGAAGAGCAGCCCCTCGCTGCCTGGGGGCGCGCCCGCCGCTTCGGCGGCGAGCAGATCATAGGCATCGGCGGCGCCCCAACGCTCCAGCGCCATCTCCGGCAGGCCCAGGTGGTCGCGCAGCCAGCGGAACGAGAGGCCCGCCGCCTGGGTGACGGCCATGAGATACCAGGCGCCCGGCACGGAATGGTTGAAGGTGTGGGCGCGTGGTGTCGGGCCGCTGCGGTCTACACGCGGCTCGGCGGCATGCGCCAGCACGACGCCACTGGTGCCCAGCGAGAGCAGCACCAATCCTGGCTGGACGATGCCATTGCCCACTGCGCCACAGGCGTTGTCGGCGCCACCGCCAGCAACGGGCGTGCCGGCGGGCAGGCCGGTGAGGGAGGCGACTGCCGGGGTGATCTCGCCGCAGATGTCGATGGATTGGCGCACCGGCGGCAGCAGGGAGGGATTCAGGCCGATGCGCTCAAGCAGTTCTGTTGACCAGGCGCCCCGTCGCACATCAAGGAAGAGCGTGCCGGCGGCGTCGGTGATCTCCATCGCCAGAACGCCTGTGAGACGGTAGCGGATGTAGTCTTTGGGCAGGAGCAGATGAACGGCGCGAGCAAAGTTCTCTGGCTCATGATTGCGCACCCAGATAGCTTTGGGCGCGGTGAAGCCGGTGAGGGCGGGATTGCTGGTGAGGTCGATGAGCCGCTCGGCGCCGACGGTGGTGGTGATCCAGTCGCATTCGGCGGCGCTGCGCTGGTCGGCCCAGATGATACAGGGCCGCACGACGGCGTCGCGCTCGTCGAGGAGGACGAGGCCGTGCATCTGGCCGGAGAGGCCCAGGGCGCGTACCTGCTCTGGCGCGATGCCTTGCGCGCGCGCTTTTGCCAGGCAGGTCTGGATGGCGGCGCAGGTGGCGCGCCACCAGTCCTCCGGGTCTTGCTCGGCCCAGCCGGGCGCGGGATGGTAGAGCGGGTAGTCCTCAAAGGCGCTGGCGAGGGTGCGGCCATCGTCGGCAGCAAAGAGCGCTGCTTTTGCTCCAGTGGTGCCAATATCGACGCCAAGCAGTGTGTCCATGCTGCCTCCATTATTCTATGAGCGCGATGCCCCACGAGCCAGCACGGTGGCCGGCGCTATAGGACGTCCCAAGCCTCCACCCCAGGCCGGCTGGAAGCCGGCGCTACAAGTGACCCCAAGTCCCCCAGGCCGGCTAGAAGCCGGCGGTACAAGGGTTAGCGTTTGTGTCGTTCGATGATGCGCTGGGTATAGGCAGAATCCAGGCCGAGGGCTTCGTAGATGATGCGATAGGCGTCAACGGCGTCGGAGCGGCTCTTGGCGGCGGCCAGCGCGGCGCGGTCAACTTTCTTTGCCTGGTCGTCGATGAATTCCCATTGCAGAATGCTGCGCCGGACGGCGGCGACCTGATCTTCGGTGTAGGGGTAGAGGTCGAAGCCGACACGCTCGCCGCGTGTGCCGTAGCCAACGTCTTGCAGCACCAGGGCGAGATCGAGCGTTTGCATAAAGAAGGAGGCGCCGGTCATATTGTCATCATCGAAGGTGCCCCAGCCGGAGTTGGCGTGCTGATGGCCCAGGCGACCCTCAGAGGCGAGCAAGGCGGCATATTCGGGCAGGTTTTCGCCGTTCATGATGAGGTGCTGCCAGTCCATATTGACCTGGAGTTTGCTGACATCCACGCCGAGGCGCCGCACGCGGTCAATGGTGTAGAGGCACATGCCGATGTTGCGCATGAGGATGTTCATGGCCGGCTCGGAGTTTTTGTGTTCGAGAAAGACGGTGACGTTTTTGCTGGCGGCATGAGCGACGACTTCACCGACCCCGGCAATGAACCAGTCCCAGGTCTGGGCGTAGTCGCGGTGGAAGTTGTAGTTATAGCCTTCGGAGCCGGGCCAGATGATGAAGTGGGCGCCGATGGCGGCTGCCAGGTCCACGCCGCGCTTCAAGGTGTCGATGCTCTGGCGGCGTTTGCTGGCGTCGGGGTTGACGAAGGCGCCCTGGGCATAATACGGGTCGGGGTGCAGGCCAGCGGCCAGGCAGTAGATGTCCATTGGGCCAAGGGCGGCGCGGATGGCCTCAAGGGTATCCTCGTTGATTTCGCCGGGATAGTGGTATTCCAGGCCATCGACGAGATCGGCGAGGCCGTCAACGACCCGATGGGTGCGCGTAATCATATCTTCGTGGACGACTTCGGGGTGGTAGCCGCCAGGGACGAAGCGCGTGGAGTTGGGGCCAAAGGCCCAGATGCCGACGCTGTTCTTGACCCGTGTTGCTTGAGCCATGAGAGGATTCCCTTCTCTGCTATGCTTTGCTGGTGTATTCACACGTAGGCAGGCAGTCCTGCCGGAATTTATAAGATGGCTGGCATGTTGAAGAGCGTTTCCATCACCAGGCTGGATGCGCCGATTAGCCCGACATCATCGCCCAGATCAGAGTAGACGATCTCGGCAATCTGGCGCGGGCGCAGCAGCGCGCGCTCATTGACTGTTTGCAGCACGATGTCCATGAAGAGTTCGCCGCCGGCGATAGATTCGCCGTGCAGGATGATGCGCTGCGGGTTGAACGAGTTGATGAGGTTGGCGATGCCAACGCCGAAGTAACGCGCCTGGGCAGTGACGAGTTCGAGCGCCAGGGGGTCGCCAGCCTGCGCGGTCTCGTAGATGGCGATGGCTTGTGCTTCGGTCTCGCCCCCAAGAAGGGGGATAGCGCTTGGCCGGCCCTGGCGCACTGCCTGGAGCGCGGAGTTTACCAGCCAGCTAATCGAGGCCAGTGATTCCCAGCAGCCGTGATTGCCACAGTCGCAGGGGGGGCCATCTTCCTGGATGGTCATGTGGCCGACTTCGCCGGCAGTGTTGCCGGGGCCACGATAGAGTTGGCCGTTGAAGAGAAAGGCGGCGGCCAGCCCTACGCCGGTTTCGACACAGATGAGCGCGTCGCAGTCCTGGCCCTGTCCGCGATAGCGTTCGGCCAGGGCTTGGACGTGGCAATCGTTGTCGAGCCAGACGGGCACGTCGAAAGCGTCGGCAAGCCATTGGCGCAGCGGGACGTCTTGCCAGCCGGGCAGATGGGGAGCGAAGCTGATGATGCCATTGGCGCTGTCGGTCAGGCCAGGGACGCCGATGCCAATGCCGAGCAGGTCGTCTGATGAGAGGGAGAGCTGGCAAAGCAGCTCAGAGAGCATGTTGATGATGGTTGCGGTGACTGTTTGGGGGGAACGATCAGCGGTGAAGTGCCGATATTGTTTGTACAAGAGATGCGCTTCGCCATCGCCGATGGCGGCGGAAACGCCATCCACCGCCAGCAAGACCGCGCCGACACGCACTGCGCCGCTGTTGAAGCGGTATAAGGTGGCAGGTTTGCCACCCGTTGCGGATGGCGCGGCCATGCCGACGATTTCTACCAGCCCGTCGCTGTGGAGATCGTCGATCACTTTTGAGACAGTGGGGCGGCTGATAGCGCTGCGTTTGGCGAGATCAGCTTTTGAGATCGGTCCCTCTGCGCGCAGCAGTTGGAGGATAGCCAGGCGGTTCAGTTGTCGCAGGCTTCCAGGGACGGCTGGGATTCCGAGTGTGCGAACCATGCTAGCCCTTCTATGCACCTGCGACGCTATGCCTATTCTGATGACAACCTGAAGCGCATAGGCCGGTGGAGCGCACTGGATGTCTTGAGATGACAAGAGAGAACCTGCCTAACGGCCACTCCTGGTATTTGCGCGGCGAACAAGGGCATCAATGATTACGGCAAAGAGTAATACTGAGCCTTCTACAATGTCTTGCGTTGCCTGGCTACCACCGAGCAAGGTGAGGCCGTTTTCCAGGCTGCCAATGATGAGTGCGCCTAATACAATTGCCCAGGCCGAGCCACGCCCACCAAAGAGGCTGACGCCACCGATGACTGCTGCTGCAATAGCGTCGAGTAGGAGGGTGGGATTGATCTGGCTGGCTACCGCTGTTTCACGCGAGGCTGCCAGGATGCCACCAATAGCTGCCAGAGTTGAGGCCAGCGCAAAGACGGTGATGCGTACTCCAACAACATTGATGCCAGCGCGACGTGCTGCTTCGGCATTGCCGCCAACTGCATAGATATGCCGACCAAAACCAGTTCGCTTGAGCATGAGCCAGACAATCAGAATTAATGCAATCAGGATCGCTCCTGACTCTGGCACGCCCAGGTAATTCTCAAAGAGGACAACGGCCCCTTCGACTACCACAGCGGCCAGCACAATCTGAAGGAACACTTGTAAGAGGGTTCTGGTCTTCAGACCGGCACGCCTGCGCAGAATGTAATTAAATACTAGCCCACCAGCATACAAGACCAAGGCTGCTGTCGGCAGGCCAATACCGAGCGCGTCAGGTAAGTAGTTGTTAGCGAGACCGTCGATAGTTTCGCTACGAATGATAAGTGTTGTATTGGGTTCTAGCACTTTGAGGACCAGGCCAGCATAGGCAATAGAGCCGGCTAAGGTCACAATAAATGAAGGCACGCGCAGAACCGCAATAACGAACCCATTGATAAGGCCAATCACGGTGCCAGCCAGAATCCCCAGGATAATACCAACCGCTGGGAGGATGCCGAGGCGCTGGGCGAAGTCAGCCAGCCCTGGAAAGATGCCATGTCGTTCGACAAAAACAGCAGTCAGACAGGCGCAAAAGGTGCTGACCGAGGCTAACGAGAGATCAATCTCACCCAACAGGAGTACGGGGACGACGCCAAGTGCCAGCATGCCAATGGTAGCAATCTGAAGAACGAGGTTGGAGAGGTTGCGCGGGCTGAGAAAGATATGCTGCCCATTCAGTGCGACTGGACTCGTTATCTGGAAATAGACCGCAATAACAATTAAGGTGAGCAATACTGGGAGAAATCCCAAATCGCCACGCAAGCGCTCTCCCATTCTGAGCTGTGAAAAACCATGCAACCGTTCTCTTACTCTGAGCCGTGAAAAAGCCGATCTTGCTGGACCGGCTGCTGGGGGCGCCACTTGAGCAATAGTTGTCCCTTCTGGCTGTATCGAGTCGTCCTCTTTAAGGATATTGCTCATGACTACACCTCTTCTATCACGCCATTGGTTCGGGGCGCCTCACCAAATTCTGCCCCGGTGATGGCCGCAACGATTTGCTCTGCGGTTGTTGATTTAATCAGATAGGTGCCAACCCGACGCCCTAGCCGGAGGACGATGACGCGATCTACGACTTCAAAGACATCATGGAGGTTGTGCGAAATGACCACAACTGCCAGCCCTTGTTCGCGTAGTCGTAGGATCAAGTTAAGTACCTGGCGCGTTTGGGCCACGCCGAGCGCGGCGGTTGGTTCATCCAGCAAGACGACTCGCGCATTACGCAGAATAGTCTTTGCTACGGCAATTGATTGCCGCTGGCCGCCAGAGAGCGCAGCTACAGGCACACGAACTGAGGGAATCTTGACATCGAGCGTGCGCAGCACTTCTAGCGTGCGGCGCTCCATCTCCGTTTCGAGCATGGCTGGCGCCAGCCAGGGAGCAATGCGCTTCTCGCGCCCAAGATAGAGGTTGGCGACGACATCTAGATTATCGCAAAGAGCAAGATCCTGATAGACGGTCTCAATGCCCAAACGATTGGCAGCTACAGGACTAGAGATTTTGACGGGGTGACCTTCAACGAAGATCTCGCCCTCATCGGGTTGATAGACTCCAGAGATCGTTTTAATCAGGGTAGATTTGCCCGCGCCGTTATCGCCGACGAGGCCCACTACTTCACCTGCCTGCACCTCAAAATCAACATGAGAAAGCGCGCGAACTGCGCCAAAAGATTTGCTGATGCCGCTCAACCGCAGGCGAGGTTCGCCCATAAATGGTTGCTCCGGCTGGACGAGGGTTGCCTCGTTGTTTGACGACGGTACGCTGTCGGCCATCTGGCCCTCCCCATTGAATATGCCAGTGGCGGAGTGGCTCTTCCAGATCCACCCCGCCACATGACTAGCAGCGTTGGCTAAAAACTAGGAGCAGATACCGCCAGTGTCGGTGCCAGCAGGCAGACCTGTGCAGATGTCACTCTTGGTCACGAAGCCATCGGCAAGAACTGTGGATGCGATGTTGCTCTTAGTAACCGCAACTGGAGTTTCAAGCACTGACTTGATATTGGCGCCAGTGGAGGTCGCGGTGGAGCCGTTGACAATGGAGGAGGTGTCTGTGCCATTGCTCAAAGCCGCGACAAGCTGTGCTGTCGCATCGGCTTCTTTAGTGATGGCCTTATAGACTGTCATGCTCTGGTCGCCGGTAAGGATGTTCTGAATGCCTGCGACAGTTGCATCCTGACCAGTGACAACGACTTTGCCATTGAGGTGCTGGGCTTTGAGGGAAGCGATGACGCTGTTCGCCATGCCGTCGTTTGCCACATACGCGATCTGGACGTTGTTATTTGCCTGAGACAGGGCAGCATCTGCCTCGGTCCGGGCGGTGTCGTTGTTCCAGGCGGGGGTAAAGGTTTGGTAGACCAGATTCAGCTCTTTGCTATCAAAGAGCGGTTGCAGTTTGCTCAACGCGCCTTGCTTGAAGAGCAGCGCGTTGTTGTCGGTCTGCGCCCCATTAATCATGAGAACATTGTCACCCTTATTATGGTGATCGACGATGTACTGGCCCTGAAGCGCGCCGACTGCTACGTTATCAAAGGAGACATAGTAAGCAAGATCGCTGTCTTGAATCAAGCGATCATAGGCAATGACGGGCACTTTGCTGGCTTTGGCCTTCTGGACAATGGCCGAAGATGCTGCGCTGTCTTGTGGTGCAACCACCAGGATGCAGTCACCCTTAGCCAATGCAGTATCAGCCTGGTTCTGTTGAGTGGTAGCATTGTTGCCGGCATTGTAGTAATCAACACTGGCGCCAGGCAGGTCTTTCTTGATGTCTGCCACCAAAAGCGGATGATCTTTGCTCTCCCAGCGGGCGGATGAGTCGCTCTCTGGCAGCAGCACGCCAACTTGCTTGCAGTTTTTTCCATTCACTGGTGTGTTGGTGGTGGTAGGGGTATTGCCGCAGCCGGCGAATACCATGAGCAGCGCGACGGCGCCGAGAAGGATTGCGAAAATTTGTGTTTGCCGGGAATGACGGAAAACTGAGTGCATACTGTTCCCTTCCTTACTGTAATCCTTCGATGGATGGTGGGCTATCACAAAGCCCAGGCTATGCCTTGCAGGCATGGTGGCAGGGTGAACCATTCCCTGCCGTGAGCAGCTACACCGCTAGAAGCAGTGTGTCCCTCCTTTCTTCCTCGCTGGTCAGGGCCGAAATGTATATTCCCTGATGGTGGTACAACCAGAAAAGACCTTCCCAGTTCAGCACTGCTGAGCCAGGGAAAAGAACCGAGTTGCACCAAGAAAGGATAGGTATCGATGTAATACGCCGATGTATCGGCGCTAGAAAAAGGCTAGCTCCAGGGGTAGAAAGAGGCCATGAGAGATAGAAGCGAGAGCCAGCCCTGAATAGAGAGAGGGCATCAGGTATGTAAAGTAAGTTTCTTTACAATGATAATGACCATACTATAATCAGAAAGTGCCCCTTTGTCAAGGGGTTGTACCGGGAATTTTGGAACGTTCTGGGAAATTGGTTGAGAAGGTGGCGTCTGAAGACGCACCTTGAGGCTAAAAGCCACAAAGCCTGCCTTCGCGGGCTGGGACGGAGCGCGCTGAGAACTTGTTGGCAGGCTCTAGCTGATGCGAAAGACCTGGCCCTTGGGGACGAAGGGCAGGAAGTGGCCGGCAGGGAGAAGAAAGGCATGCTCGCGGCGGATGGTGAGCTTATCACAGTAGCCGTCGGTGATGATGAGCAGTGGGCCGCTCTCAGGGAAATCTTTGGCGCGTTCGAGCAGATCGACGCCGGGCTGGAGGATGGTGCCGCCGCGCCCGCGCACTTTGACCCGGCCCGCGATGTCTTCCGGTGCTAGATAGCCCTGGTCGTAGGTGGCGGCGTCGCAGAAGACGACGCGCACGGCGGGAACGTCGCGGGAGATGCTGTAGCTGGCGATGGCGCCCAGGGCTTTTGCCAGCAGGGCGCGGTCCATCGAGCCGGAGGTATCGAGCAGCACGCCATAGGTGCGGCCCTCGGCCCAATCGGGCGGGGGTATCCAGCGCGGGCGCGGAATGTCGGGCGTGGCCGATTGATGGCGACTGGGCCGCGCATAGGAGCGAATCTTTTCGATGGGCGGGAAATGTTCATCAAACCATTTCGCCAGTTCGACATCCCAGGGGATGGGCGGCTGGCTGAGCGCCTGAATCTCTTCAATCAATCCGGCTGGGAGCAGTCCCCGGCCCTGTTCCTGGTGATAGTCTAGCCCCTGGCTGAGCGCGCGCCGGTAGAAGTCGTCGAGGCTCATGCCTTCGCCCTGGTGCCACCAGTCGGGCCGGCCAGGCTCCAGGATGTCGCTGAGGCCGACGCCGCGCATGGTTGCCAGTTTGCGATAGCGGCGCAGGTCGGTGACGATGCGGTCATAGATGGCCTCGGCGGATTCGCCTTTGAGCGCGGGATCATAGAGGGCGCCGATGTGCGGCAGTTGGCCCAGGCCCATCTCTATGAGCCAGCCGTTGATGACATAATCGCAGGCAATGTTCCAGAGGTAGGGGTCGCGGCCCTGGCAACGGGTGTCATGGCGCAGGCCAACATGCAGGAGTTCATGGCCCATGACAAAGCGCATCTCTTGCTCGTCCAGGCCGGCAATGGGATTGATGAAGATCTCTTTCGTTTCCATATTGACGGCTGCGACGGAGATGCCCATGCGATGGCAGATAAGCTGATCCTCGATGATCTTGAAGGCGGCGGCCAGCGAACCCAGCAGCGGATAGCTGTTGATGAACCAGGAGCGCGCCTGCTCTGCCAGGCTCTTGGCGGAGGAGCGGTAGTCCTCGAAGGAGGTGGCGATGCCGGCGGCAATATCGATGGCCCGGCTGGCGGCTCGCGCCAGGCCCAGGCCAAAGCATTCCTGCCAGTCGAAGGCTTTGCCACGCACGTCGAGCTTGAGCGGTTCCCAGATCATATCGCCAGCATGTGGGCCGGCTGTCCCAATGATCTGCAAATCAGCGGGGATGCCGCGCTCGCAAAATTGCTCGTAGGCGCGGTCTTCGGTGGCGGCGGGCACCTGAACGGCGGCGAGCAAGTCTTCTGGCGGGCGGCCTATTTTGAGGTCGGCAATAAACTTATTGACGAAGCAATCGCAGGCGGCGTTCCACTCGCGCCAGCGCGGGCGCTCCTGGAAATGGCCGAAGCCCAGATGCAGCAGGCAATGCGCCAGCACATAGAGCCATTCTTCCGGCAGGCCGCGCCGCGTGGGGTGGACATGAATCGCGCCGCTGCGCGTGACGACGGCCCAGCCATCCTTGGGGCAGAGGTTGTTTTCCTGGCGGATGATTGAGCAGTGCCAATAGAGCGCGCTCAGCAATGGGTGGGCGCCAGCGAGCTTTTCGCCAGCTTCAAAGTTTTCTTTGGCAAGGTCGCGCGGTGCGTGCGCGGCTTTGCGGCTGCTACGAGGCATGGCGCTTCTCCACCAGGCGCGGCAAATCGCGGACGATCTCTGACATGAACCAGCCGGGCAACGCCTCGCCCTCCTGCTCGGCAACGACCATCTGGGCCATTTCCAGGCTGATGCCAGCCAGTTCTTTAATGAGCGCCTTGCCCCGGTGCGCCAGTTGGCGGTGGCCGTCGCTTCTGGCGGCGGCTTCTGCCGGCAGTTCTTTGATGAGATG
>CAZFWN010000086.1:0-21583 GCA_964522745.1 uncultured Ktedonobacterales bacterium | reverse complement strand
CCTCGGCCTCACACCCTGAACAACAATGGGGTCTCTACAAACTCCTAGCGCTTAGAAAAAGCAAGAATGATCACACGCTGAGAGTCCCCTACGTCAATGGTGGTTACTTAGTAAGGTATTGTCAACTTATTCATAGGAATGGGGCGAATTGCTACGTTATCAAGAGGAAACAGGGTGCAGAGCGGCGAGCGGATTGGAAGAGTGAGCAGTTAGCCGGCCAGTTTCACTCCGGTTACCTCATACCATTGCTGGAATCTGCCCTGTAAAGTGACCCGGTATTCCTTGGCACTCAGACGGTGACGGCGCGGTTGGAAATGCCCAGCGATGGGACCGAAAGCAGAGAGAAAGCGTTGTGCCTGTTTGGCTGATTTGAATTTCCGCATTTTCTTCTCTCGCAGTCGCGTGGGTTGGTGGGGGTTCTCGGCTCGATTGTTCAGCCTTTTGTGCTGACGGTGCTCTACCCCAGGCAAGATCTCACGCTTCGCAGCCCCGTAACTCTTGAGCTTATCGGTAATGATCACTCGTGGGACGTACTGCAGCCCTTTGAGGAGCTTCCGGAAAAACCTTTTCGCCGCTTTCGTATTGCGGCGGCTCTGCACCAGGATATCAAGCACATTGCCGTCCTGATCCACCGCTCGCCAAAGGGAGTGCTTTTGGCCACGAATGGTGAGCACAACCTCGTCCATATACCATTTGTCGCCACAGCGAGGACGGCGACGTCGCAGCTCATTGGCGTAGGTCTGGCCGAATTTGAGGCACCACTGCCGCACCGTTTCAAAGGTCACGACGATCCCGCGCTGGGCCAGAAGTTCCTCAACATCGCGATAACTGAGGGAGAAGCGGAAATATAGCCAAACAGCATGGTTGATGATTTCAGGTGGGAAGCGGAAGCCTTTGTAATGGGGAGGAGTGGTGTGTGTTGTCAGGAAACTATTTTAGCAGAGTGTTCAACTCTGTTACCAAGTTGACAATACCCCATCGTTGCCACCGTGTACCGCGAAAGGAGGCCAGGCATGGGCATCGACTAAGCCTCAGCGCACTGCCTGCGGTCTAGGGAAGGCAGGCAGAAATGTATCCAGCGGGCCAAGGAGCATCCTTGGCCCGTCCTGTTCGCCACTCAGATGCGTGTCTGGGGATGTTCCTGGCTCTGGAGGAGCGTTCAGGAGCGAGGAGGTGTTGGATGATTCAACGGCTGGTTTCTCTGTTGGCGCTGGTGGCCCTCGCTTGAAGCTGCTCTTTGACACGCTGACGCCCTTCCAGGGCGGAAGGGCAGGGTCATCAACCACACAACCATGCGGGGAGGGGCCTTCCCGGCAACCTGAGGTTGCCGGGGGCACGCACTTAGTTATTCCACCAAACGCATTGCCAGAAAGAATGGGTCTGGGCCCACCCACTCCCCGAGTAGGTGTTCGATCCATTGTAATAGCTATGCCAGTACACATCAAAGTACTGTCTGAAGTACACTTCTTGGAAGTCCAAGGTTTGTGACACCCCGTAAGGTGGCGTGATAGAACACCCAGGAGTAATGGACCAGCTATAACTGAGACTGAACCCGACGCTGGCTTGGACCGCACTCGCCGAAATTCCCACATTCGCGGTCCAGGAGGCGCTGAAGGAAAAGGTGTAATTGATAGAACAGGTGGCTGGACCCAGACAACTGATCATATCGACATCCGAGTAGACCTGGCTGGTACAGCAATTCACCGCATAGTAGTACCCAGAAGGCCCGCAGCAACTCGGTGCTTGTGGGTGTGCAGCAGCGGATGAAGCCACCTGAGTGTTGCTCCCCAGAGGAATCGCTACGGCCCCCAGCACCACCGATCGGTGGGGGCGTGCAGCGACGGAGGAAGCTGCGTGAGCGTTCTCCCCCAGGGGGATCGCTACGGTCAGCAGCGCCATCCCTAACAGCAGGGGCAGGAAGATTCGGAGTTTCCAATGCATGTGGCTCCCGACTCATGTCCTTGAATGAGCTCGCTGCTCATCGTCCAGCGAGCAGAGGGTATCAACAACGAAAGCTGAATTGTTGACTCTCGGTGGCATCGGCGTTCAGATGTGCTACCGAAGGGCGTGCGGTTCCGTCACTGGACATTCGGGTTCGGGCAGTGTAGCTCTAGCCATATCGCTCAGGCGTGGCAAGGCAACGACGTACACATCTTCGGTCGTTCCTCGCTTCGACAACAGGCGCTAGTCCCCTTTCTTTTTCAGGTCCAGGTCAGTTGTTCGCCTCGGAGTCATCTCCTCTGAACTCCGGCCACCTGCGGTGGCAATTCACTCAGTGCGTGACAGGGCGCACCCTTTCACCGCACACGGCTCCTCAACGAGATGGTCCTTGTCAGGGATACCCCGGCCTCTAGCATTACTGCCGTCTTTGGCCGTTTTCAGATCGTGGCAATGCCGATGGAGCAGTTGGAGGTTGTCGTACCGATCACTTCCGCCTTTGCTGCGGGGAAGCATGTGATCGACCTCTATGTCGCTTCTCTCGGTAAAGTAGCGTCCGCATTCCGCACACCTCCCCTGTTGAGTTTTTAGCAGGGCCGCGACCCGGCTGTTCAGCAGAGGATGTTCCTTCAGCCGTTTCACCCAGTAGAGCAGGTTGCCATCATAGGGGCTGGCCGTGCCTTTGACCTTGACATGACGCTTGATTGGGGTGGCGACGTGCTTTTTGAGCACGCTTCCATCTTGGGCTTTGAACGTCCAGCCTGCGCCTTGGTCCACCGCCCAGTATTTCCGGCTGACCCAACCAGGGGTCTTGTTCGTGTGCCGGCGCCGTGCCCAGCGCCTCAGCAGACTGTAGAGTCGGTCATCACATCGATTGAAGGCTTGCTTTGCCACGACGGTGCGGTGATAGTTGGTCCAGCCGCTCACGATTGGGTTCAATTGCCCAATCAGCGCGTCTTGGGGCGCCGTCTGGTGTTTGTGTATCACCGTTGCCAGGGCTCTGGTATGCTGTTTACAGGCGTCCTTGCTGGGAGTGATGAGGGTCTTGAATCCCAGGGGTTTTCCGTGTCCATCCTTACCAGAGTGGGTTTTGCCCACTGGGTACTGCTGCACGTGTTGCCCCAAGAAGTCGAAGCCCACATGGCCCTCGTGAACAGCAAGGGTATGCGTGATCTTCGTTTTCTTTGGACTCAGTGCTAGCCCAATGCCCTTGAGCCAGTCCTCCACGATCTTCCTGGCTTTCTTCACCCCGGCCTCGGTCGGATGCAGCACGCAGAAATCATCAGCATAGCGGATCAGCGCCGGTTTCCCTTCCCGGTGCGTGTAGGCCTTCAAGTGGGCCTCTTCCATGCCGGTGAGGGCAATGTTTGCCAAGAGCGGCGAAACGACGCCCCCTTGCGGCGTGCCTTCAGTTGAAGGGCTGAACTCGCCGCCTTCCAAGACTCCGGCTTTGAGCCAGGCCCGGATGGACCGTCTCATTGCCGGATAGTTCGTCAGCTTGTTCAGCAACACCGTTTGGTCGATGTGATCAAAACACCCCTGTATATCCGCATCCAGGACATACTTGTCCTTTTGGCAGATTTCCCCAAAAATCGCTTCGATGGCGTCATGGCACCCGCGCCCAGGTCGAAAGCCGTAGCTGTTGGGTTCAAAACGCGCCTCCCATTCTGGTTCTAGGGCCAGTTTGGCAAGCGCCTGACTGGCTCGATCAGACATGGCAGGAATGCCAAGCGGACGCTTTTACGATTTGCCGGGTTTTGGAATCCAGACCCGCCGGACCGGTTTAGCTTTCCGCTTCTTGTGGTGCCTGGGATGAATCGCTTCAGCCAGGGCCAGTCTCTGGGCCGGTTCGACGGATTTGATCCCGTCGATTCCTGCCGTTTTCTTGCCCTGGTTGTCTTGCGTCACCCGTCGCACCGCCAACAGTCGGGCTGACCGGGACCGCATCAAGAGTTGCTGAAGTCGGTGGACTACTACCTGATTGCCACATGCTGAGGCTCGATAGATCCGCTTTTGCAGCCGGTAGACGTGCTGCTCTAGCTTCCGCCAGGGCAGCTCGCTCCAGTCTTCGCTCACCAGTGGTGGTGGCGCCTTGGTTGCTGTACTGCTACTCAAGTCTCTATCCTCCATCTGATCGGGTCTGCGTCAGCCTATCCTCCGGGGTACTCCCTGAGGCGTTCGCTTCTCAGACCATCCTCCCGGTGAGTGGTTTACGGCCTGGACGCCTGCTCATACTCCCGTTTCTGAGAGCCACTCACCGGTTACTCCGTTCCGACTCTCCGTTTTACGCCGCTTTAGGTGCCTGCTCTCCGCCGGGTTTGTCGGGGGCAATGCCGGTCTACCAGGTTATTAGCCGGCCCCCTATCCTGTGCCTTTTGGCTCAAGCCTGTCAGCCCATTTGGCTTGTTGATCGTAACGACGGTTCACCTGCAGGTTCGTTGTCTCACCATGACGGCTTGCTAGGAGTTGCGCTGCCTTGGGCTGGCAGCCTGGCCCCATTTCACCCCGCTTCTCCGATTGATGTCCAGTCGCTACAGAGGGGGCGTGCGGTTCCTCCATTGCCGAGAGGGCTGGGAATTGCGCCCAGCGTCGAAGAGTCAGTTGTCAGAGGGCTTCACGAAGCCCTCTGCTGCCCGGAAACGGACTGCTCCCAGTCCGTTTCCGGGCAAACGGATCGCACCACCTGGCCGATCTCAGGCCGGTACCGCCAGTGCGGGGCATGCTCTGGGGCGCAGGGGCGCTGGCCCACGGGGAGCCGCAGCGGCTCCTCTGCTGCTGGTGGGAGGGGTGCTACACTGGCCTGGCTGATCGCGCTCACCATTGCTCCTCCTCTCGCTCTGCCCACGCTGGCAGGTGACGGACAGACTGGATTCGCACGGCATCGAAGTGCTGGTACAGCAGTTTGCCGCGTTGCGCTTCGATCTCGCGCAGCAGGGTACGCTCGATAAAACGGGCGGTATATCCACTGGTGCTGAGCAGGACCAATTCACGCGGGCAGTCGGGGTCAACTGCCGGGGTCACGGCCTCCAGGTGCTGCTTCCGCGACAGGCTCATATCCGGCTTGGCCCGGAGCGCCTCGCGCACATACCCCCACAACGTGCCCACATCGCCCTGGTGGCCGCTCAGGCCAGGAATGGTGGGCAGCAGGCGGTCCACCCACGTCTCATCAGTGGCCCCCTCCTCTGCTTCCAGCACTGGTGCTGCTTCCTCTGGTGGAAAGGTTGGTGGGTCCGCGTCAGTACCTCCACCGGCGAGTGAAGGTGCTTCGTCGCTGGCATCTGCCACCTCGGCTGTCTCCTCCAGCGCGGCGCTTTCCTCATCGGGAGCTGCCTGGTCAGCCTCAGGTGGTGCTGGCGCTGTCTCGGATCGGGGCGCTTCTCCACAGGTGCCCATGCGCCGCAGCGCCTCTTCATGCTTCACTTGGTTTTCCACCTCCATCAGTTGAGTATCCCAAGCTTTGTCTTTGGCTTCATTCGCCAAGTTTCGCATGAGGTTGATGAAATAGCCCGGCTCCGTGGTCCGAATCTGCCCGCCTCGCATCCGCCACCGGCGCAAGCGGTTTCTGCCAAGATAGGCGAGACCCGGGAGTTTCTCCACCGGCGCGCCCGCATGCACCAGAGCCACCAGGATGGTTTTCATCCCGACGGCTGGGTTCGGGTCGCCATACTGCTTCAACAGATCGCTGATAATGCCGCCCGCTTTGTTTTCTGCCAGCGCCAGGGCCAGATCGAACAGTGTTGGGGCTTTTTTCTCCGGTTGCTTTGTGGAAGCCGGCGCGCTGCGGGGTGACTCTGGCCGTTCCCTGGTTGCATGCTGCTGCTTGGTTCCAGTGCTTGCCTCACCCCCCACCAGTGTCTTCTTTTCGTCTTTTCCGGGCGTCCCCTTATCAAGCTGCCGTCGTTCGCCTATCGTTCGATGTAATAACCCATTGGAGGGAATACCTTCTGGTACGAGAGGGGAAGACGATCCTTGCTGGCGCATTTTGAGATTCTCAAGGCTGGTCTTTGCCGTGGTCGGACGGGCTCCCACGCAGCTCGGCACTGGTGCCGTCTGAGAGGGACTCTGGGCGATCCGTGTGGTGGTCAGCATCTCATTGTGAGACTCAGACAACAGGGCATGGTACGCCTCGTCACCTGGCACAGAGGGAATCGGCCAAATCACCGTGAAGCGGTTGACGGCCTGGACCCGGCGCCCATGTGTTTCGCTGTATCGATGCTGCTGAGCGATCTTGATGAAGCGGTTTAAGTCGCTGGCGGTGGTCGTCCCATCGGGCCGCTGCGCAAGGATGGTGCCGGTGCTATTCCGCTTGAGCAGGCGGCAGACTTTTGCCCGCGACATGCCCGCTTTGGCGGCGAGATCGTCCAGGTCTAAGGAAAATTCGGTGAGGAATTCATTCGTCGTCGGGTCAAGAGAGCACTGGTTGCGGAGCACACACACCAGTGCATACTTGTCCGGGCCGAGGACGGGCAGCCAGCGCTCCAGCAGATAATCGCCTGTGACCCCCTGTGTACTGGGAGGAGCGTGAGGCAGAAAAGGAACCTGAGACGCATCCAACTCGTAAGAATGGGGTATAGTGTTCATTGTTTGTCCTTTCAAACACGGGAAGCCGTGCGAAGAAGAGCTTGGTGGCGTTCTTCGCACGGCTTCCCGTGTTCTTACTTGCATGGCTTTTTGTTGGAGAGCCAGCTTCTTTGCACGAGACGTTGCTCTACATCAGAGCAGGCTGAGGAATCTGCTCAGCCCACATTGCGCAAGTCCGGTTGCTGATTTTTGAATTTCTTGGCTCCGTCGGTCGTCTGGATAACACAGCGTGGTAGTTTGAGTGCCAGGACTGGAGTGCATTGCAGCACTATGACGGCTTTGGTCAGTAGCGAGCGATCTCCTTGCGACTCATTTGTAATCCCGACGTAACTCTGTTCGGTAGCTGACTATTGGGTTTCTCTCTCTTGCATACCAGTCCCGGCTATTCCTGGGTTCGCGCAATAATACACATTTTCAGCAACCGAGCTTGCGCAATGTTGGGCTCAGCTCAGTGCGGATGAGTTGAGAGTGCTGAGGGGATCGGATGGCCTGGCACGCCGAGGAAGCAACCATGCACATCGAGCCACGAAATCGAAGCTCTGTGCAGGCAACGATTAAAGACAGTGAAGAAGTCTGTTTGGTAAGAGGACACGGTGCAGGAAAAGCGGGCACAGATCTCAAGGCAATGCCTGGCATTTTATGCCAGGCATTGCCTTGAGATTATATATAGCTATCTGGGGGAAATAGTGTTATTCTGTGACGACAATATTGACGACAACACCGGCGAAAGGAGACAAGCAATAGTGAATACAACAAGGTCGCGGTTTCCGTTGAGAGCAGGACTGATACCTCGTCACACACACCGATGAACGAGAGTGAAGGATCAGTTTGATCCTTCAGGTCTCGGCGCTATTCCGCTTCGCTAAAGCGAAGCACCTCACCACGCTCGGCACTCAGAGAGGAGGCCAGGGGGAGGGTGAACCAGAAGGTCGAACCACTGCCAGGGACGCCATCGCTTTCCACATCAATGATGCCACCCATTGCGGTGACCAACTCTTTGCAAATGGCAAGTCCGAGACCACTGCCGCGCACTGGGCTGTTCAAATCATGATCCAGGCGGGTAAATCTTTCAAAGATTTTATATTTGTCTCTCTGGTTTACCCCTTGCCCCCAATCACGCAGGAGCAGCATCGCGGCTGGCCCCTGTTCTGCCAACAGTGTTCTCTTGGGTGGTCCGCCGCCTGGTGCGCTCTGCCGGGTGCCAAGGTGGACCGTTCCGTCAAAGAGTACTGGGCGGCCTTCGGGGCTGTATTTCAAGGCATTGGAGAGCAGATTCATAAAAATACGAGAGAGCGCCTCTTCGTCGGCGAAAACGATCAGATCGGGTGGAATCTGATTGCGGACACGATGACCGGTCCGACGGGCCTGAGAGTCCAGTGTCTGGATAGCCCGTTGGGCTACCGCGTTGGCGCTCACCGGCTGAATCTTCAGTTGGGACTGACTAAAACTGGTTTCAGCCGCTTTGAGGAGGCTATCAAGCTGCTCGCTTAATTCCTCCGCTGACTGGCAGGCACGCTCGATGAAGAGTTCAACCTCTTTCAGGCGAGAAGCTCGGCCCGCTGCTCCCAGGCCGCGCAGCAATTCCAGATAGCCTTGCACCCCGGTGAGTGGCGTGCGCAGTTCATGATGGGCCGTAATGATGAAGCGATCTTTGGCGGCATCGAGTTCGCGTCGCTGCTGGTAGGCAGCGTGCAGGTCGGCATAGAGCAGCGAATAATCGAGCGCCAGCGCGCGCCGGCCTGCCAGGACGCGCAGCAGTTGAAGATCAGTATTGGAGTAGGATTGATCGTCCTCCCGCCTGCTCATTGCCAGGATTCCCACCAGGCGCCCACTCACGCGCATCGGAATGAGCAAATGCCACATCTCCATATCAGCCTGCTCGCTTTCCCCGAACGCTGACCTGTCAGACACAGAGGATGCTTCTTCGATTGATGCAGGCTCGACCAGCACTGGCACGCCTTTCCGAGTGAGCCGGGTGGAGACAGCCTCATCAAACAAGAGCCGGGCAGAGCGCGGGGTTTCTGGCAGCGGCGCGGATGAACTTGTCCAGCGAGAGGGCATTTGCGCAGGAGCTTTATTGTTGGTTGGAGATACTGGCAGGGCCAGCAGCTGGCCGCTGTGTTTATCTGGGACAAACACAGCCACCTGCCGAACAGGTAAGGCCAGATGCACTTCGCTCATCAACTGCCCGGCCAGGCGCTGCGGGTCAAGCCCGGCGCGCTCGGTGCTTTCGCCAGAAGCGATCAATTTGCGGTAGCGACGGACCTGCGGAAAGAGCCAGGCTTCTGTGAGCCAGCGCGCGGCATTGAGGACAAGCGGCGCAAACATCGCGCCAGCGATAATACCAAGGATGAGGGCTGGCACGCCAGGAAGTAGGCTGAGAACCTCGGCAAGCAGTATGGCACCGATTGCCATCCCAAGAGTGGTCAGCAATATCAACGCAGTATTGCGGATAAGGGAATCCATACGGAGCAGATCGCGGCGCACAATGGCGTAGCCAAACGAGAGCGGTAGAGCTATAGCAGCCAGAGCGCTGATCTGGCCTGACACGAGCGCCTGACCCGAAATGAGCGATGGGATGACGGTTAAGGCGAGGAGTGGGATCAGCCCAAGAGATAAGCCGCCAAGCAGGGTACGTCCGCGCTCGCGTGCCAGGACATTTTGTCGAGAAAAGCTGGCTCGCAAGATAAAGAAGAGAGAAAGACAAATACAGATTGCCGTTTGGAAATAAATAGGAATATAGGTGGCATCAGCGAGTTGCTGCTGTTTTAGGGTCGCTGCGCCAAAATGGAGTGCCGCGGACAGGATACCTGTGATAACCAGGATTTCCGGCGCCCAGCGGTGTCGCGGTTGTGCTGCGCCCACCACCGGGCGTTGCCCACCGCCGGTGGAAAGAGCGGCCACGCTGGGGCGAGCGGGAACCAGGAGGAGCCAGAGGAAACTGGCGAGCAGCCCAAAAAACACTCCGACAGCCAGGACGTCAGCAATATGCGTTGCCAGCGGATCCCCAAAGCTCGTGGCCGGCTCTAATGCAGCCGCAAGTGCCAGACTGGTCCAGAGAAAGAAAAAGCGCTGCGCCAGGGCGCGCTCCGTCGCGTGGAGGTAAATCAGCAGGCCAAGCAGCAGCGAGATGGCCCCTAACACGATCCAGCTAAGAGAAAGCAACTCGTCAATCTGGCTGGGCGCTTGCCAGGTGATGGGCTGAGATCGCCCTAAGAGCGTGAGCGTCATGGCGCGGTTAATCTGCTGCTCACTCTGGGGCGGCTGACCATCTGCGGCCTGAATGATGTCGCCAGGGTGAACGTTATAATTGCTGAGTGGCTCTGAACCATCGATCCAGGTGATCTGCCAATTCCCTATCTGATCGTTCGTTTGTTGAACGCCGACGCCCCACCAATGTTCTCTTTTAAGCAAGGTACTGGCGCTGAGCAGCACTGCTGGAATATACAGCAAAACTACCAGGCAGATCAATGCTATTCGCCGGGAGCGGACATGGAACGCAGGGCGTTGATTCCTGCGCCGGGCAAGGGTATAGCGGACCTCTTGATGAGGTTGGTTCATAGCGCCCTCCTTGCTCATGGTGAGAGGTCAGTGTTCGGTAGGTATGCGCTCAACAAGTGACCAAAGCAGCGGGTGAGGCCCAAAACGCTCTTCTAGAAGTTGCAACTCTTTTTGCGCTCGCAATCGAAAGGTTTCGCTGGCGACGAAGGTGTAGTAGAGAGCAGCTTGCCCTTGCTCTGCTGGCACATTCGTGCCTTCTATTCTATCATGCCGCTCAAAGACCAAAGGCAGTGTTTTTTTGCCACGCTGCCGATCACTTTTTCCTGGCCGGCTCTGTTCTCCCTCTGCGTCATGCAGGTCATTCAGCAGTTGTGCCCAGATTCCCAGATGCCACCCAAAGCGGCTGATGCTGTCAAAATACTCCGCCGGTCTCTCCCGGCGTGTGGTCATACCGGCCAGCGCGCCAAGACGGCAAACCAGCGCTACAAGAGTACCGGATTTTTGCCCGGTCATCTCCAGGGCTTGTGCTTCAGTGACTCTCTTGCTGCGCTCCAGGCGCAGGTCCATAAACTGTCCAATCAGCGCATCGAGGATGCTGCTGTGGATCACCTCTAATGCAGCGTGAGTCATCGCATCGGACCAGCCAGATGTTGATGATCGCGCCTTTCCTAGAACCAAAGGGGTCAGTTCTAAGAGCGCCGCGCCAGCATTGAGCGCCAGCGGAACCCCGATATGCTGGACAAACGGGCTATCACCATCCTGGATGTCATCCAGGAGATCGAGAGCCGCGCCCAGAAACTCGGAGGCGGCAGCCGTCAGACGGGCCTGTCGCCAAAATGATGCAGGAAGCGCTGCAAGTGTATCGGCACGCGCACCTGATGCGGAGGCGGCCACCAGGAGCGTAACCATCGACCACAGCCAGCGGTCAGATGTATCGACGAGCGCACCCTGGCTCACCGGCCTGCTGAGCAGGTTCCCTGGTGCGCGGAGCGTTTGAGTAATGACGCGGGCAAAGCCAGGGGGGAAGTGTCTGGCTCGTATCTCCTGGAGCATCAGGCGCCCCGTAGCCTGTAATTGCTTGCTGATGACGCGGCGTGCAGGAGGCTCGCTGAGCCATCCTTGTCTCTCAGAGGCTCCCATATGTATCATTCACACTGGTAGTAAAATAGGGCCAGTCAGGAAAGGTACTCTCTTGACGGCCCAAAATGGTATGAAGCGATGTTGTTTGGGGTTCAGATCAATGATTCAGCTTTTGAAGAAAGTACCTCTCTTAGGCCCAAAACCCCCCATCTGGCCCAACTTTTGTCGAAAACAGCGAGCGTCGGCCCATCAGGCTGCGCATCGCGTTGCGCTCTTCTTCATCCAGGCTGTAGCCCTCGAAGGCCAGTTCTGGATTGGCGAGCGCATCATCCCTAAACGCCTCATCTGCAAATAATCGCCCAACAATCCGCTTTACATCAGCGCTAAGACTTGGTTTGATGCCGTCCATGAGAACCTCCTTTTTGAAAACGAAGCCAAACGGTCTATGGCGATGGGCGGCGGTTCCTTCCAGCATACACAGATGCAGGCGAATGATCTGCCGCCTTTCAAGCGGAAGCATAGCATATTATGTGTGTTTAGTCAATCCTTGTTTTACTTCTCAGAGTTATTAAAAAAAGCTCTGTAGTTGTACAATCAGCTTTACGGGGCGGCGCGTTCTACGTATACTGAGAAAGCGAGAGATGCCAACCTCCTTGCAGCACACACGTCCGGCTGCTAAACTCAGGTCACAGGATTGCAGGCGGAAGCATGATTGTCAGCTATTGATCTCTTCTTGAAGTGAGGTACACCAGCATGACAGAACCATTTGAGCAGATTCGATACATCGAGTGGTTTCTTGAAGATCTCTATCAGACCCCACACCAATTAAGCGACATCTTGCGTGAAGCAGGCATGAGCGAGCAAGAACTGAGCCAGTTCCGCAGCAAGCACTTGGAATCCTATGTGAGCGAGCTTTTGCTCCGTTGGCATGCGATGATCCCAACACTCCTGCATTCCCAACGCCGCGCAGACATCCTCATGCGTCGCTATGGCCTCAGCGGGTTACCCAACCCAACGCTCCAAGAATTGGGGGATGAATATGGTATTTCTCGAGAGCGGGTGCGCCAATTGCAACAAGGGGCGTTGAATCTCCTCCGCACTCCAGAGCATAAGCAAGCAATTGAGCAAACTGTCGGAGAAGTTGCGCAAGAGGTTCTCAAGCGTGCCCCTAGGCCATAACAGTCTGTTGCTCGAAAGAGCAAGGCAGGAGTGTGCCTGGTTTGCTCTGCACTCAAGAAATAGAGCGCAGTGGACAAAAAGATATCTCCACTGCGCTCCAAAGGTTTTCCTATGCGCTTATTCGTAGCGCAGCACTTCCAGCGGACGCACGCGCGTCGCCCCCCAGGCCACCAGGCCGGCTACCAGCATACACGCAGCAGCGGTAATCAGCACTACACCCAGCACAATCGGCGCCCCAACGCTAAGTGTGACCTTGAATAAGAGCTTGGCAAGCACGACGGTAAAGAGCGTTACCAGCCCCATTGCCAGGAGCGCCCCGGTAAAGCCCACCACGCCGTTTTCCATCAACACCTCGCTCAGCACGCTGCGGCTGGTGTAGCCCACTGATTTCAAAATGCCCAGTTCCCGACGCCGCTCCAGCATCGCCAGTGCTACCGCGTTAGCGATGATGATTAATCCGGCCAGCAGCGCCAGGGAGGACACCGCGCTGATGAGAACAATGAGGTTGTTGAACAGGCCGTTGATAAAGACCAGCAAGTCCACCACGCTGAAGGTTTGTACTGAAGGCACCACCCGCTGAATCTGCTGCAACTTCTGGTCGGCCTGGCTGGGATCGAGTTCCAGCGAATAGGCATAGAGCGGGTGGTTGTTACTCAGCGTATTCGCCACACTCAGGTCTCCAAAAATGGCGAATCCGGTGCTAACAAACGTCCCTCCGTAAAATCCGGCGACGCTCACGGTCACGCTCGTTTTGCCATCTGGCCCGCCCAGGGTAAGCAGATCACCCAGCTTCAGGTTCAGAGGACTAAGGCTGGCTCGCTCAGGCAGAAGGACGCCCGTGGCGCCTGCGTCTTGTGCCGTCAAGTTGTGCCCTGCCCGGCTATCGTGACTGCCCCTGGTCACGGTCACGGTGGGCAGTTGTCCATTCGCCAGATCGTAGCCCTCAACCCCGCTCAGATACGCCAGTGCCTCTTGCTTGCCAATCGTCGTGCCTGAGCTATTGTCAGAGACATTTTGCAGGAATTGACTGATGGGCGTGCCGTTGATGGCAACCGGAACCGCCGACGCTTCAGCGTTGAAGGTCTGCTTCTTGATGCCTGAGACATGCTGCAATTCCTGATCCACTGCCGCCTTGTCATTACTGCTTACCAGGATAAAGGAGTTGTAGGTCAGTGTGTTCGAGAGCGCGTTATTAATGAGGTCTTTGATGTCCTGGCCCAGCACCAGCACAAGGCCGATGGCAAAGACCCCGACAAAGAGCGCGAGCATCGTTGTAGACGTGCGCACCTTCTGCCGTCCGATGTTGCGCAGCGCCATCTTGACGTTTGATTTCCAGTTGCGCGGCAGCAGCACTACAATCAGACCCGCCAGCGAGACAACCAACAGCAGGATACCAAAGGAAGGAACGGCAAACGTAATTAGACCAGAGATCAGCAACGACCCGGCAACCAGCAAGATAAACCACCAGGAGAAGCGTTCCGGCACCGGCAGCTTGCCAATGATCAGCGCGACCAGCGTAAAGCCCAGGCTCAACAGCACCAGGAAGATGCCGCCGCCAATGACCACACCAAGCGCAACGCCCACACTCTGCAAAATGCTGAGCGCCAGGAAGAAGAAGAGCAGAGCCAGCAAGGTTCCCAGGCCAATTGAGAGCGCCACGCTGCTTCTCGCGCGCTCCCCCAGGCCGCGCAGCACGGCAATCGGGCGAATCTGGCTGGCCTGGACAATGGGCATCAAGCCAAAAATGAGCGCAGTGAAGAAGCCGATAGCCAGCCCAGAAAGCACGGTCACCGGGTCAACGCCATTGGGAAGCGTGATGCTGAAGGCCCGCTCAACGAGACTCTTGACGATGAAGCTGACCCCTACACCAACCCCAGCACCCACAGCGCCTCCCAGCAGACCCAGCAAACCTGCTTCAATGCCAAAGAGGATATAGAGATCAGATCGATGGTAACCCGCCGTCTTGAGCATCGCAATCTCGGTCTGACGGCGGCGCAGCAACACCTGCATGGTATTGATAATTCCCACACCACCAATTAAGAGCGCGAGCAGGCCCACAATCTGGAGGAAGTAACGAATCTGCTGCACCTGATCTTTGTTCTGCTGCAAGGCATCCTGCGTCGTTGTCACCGTTGCCAGTGGGAGTGCATTGCTGATGCTCTTCTTGGCAGCGGCGGCGGCAGCATCCGTGTCCCCCGGTACATTTGCATACACACCAGAGAAAGTAAGCGGTTGATTGGAGGTAGTAGGTAGTGCTGCGAAGGAGGCAAGATCGATCAGGGCTGTCGTGCCCTGGAAGAGACCCCCATTTTTAACCACGCCGCTGATCTTGCCTTCCACGATGACCCCTGCTTGTGTATGGATGGTGAGCGTATCGCCCAGATGCGCGCCCAGAGTGTTCAGCAAGCTCTGGGTAACTACCAGATTGGTGCCGCTCAGTAATGTGGAAAGGCTGCCGTTGCTGGGAGTCACAAAGTCTGGCGCGCCGACAAGTGGAAACCTGGCCGCATCAACTGCTTCCAGCGTATACTCTTGAAATTTGCCAGTGTTATCATCACTTTGCGCCTGAATGTCTGAAACCGCTGTATAATCGGTAATTTGCCCGTCAGATTTGAGATGGTCAAAGACCGTATGAACCTGATCGGCGCTGAATGGGATGATGTCGCTGCGTACCGAAATATCGCCACCATTGCCCGCGCGGATGTTGCTGGTCAGGCCATCATTGACCATGTTGCCCACCAGTTGCAGCGAGACAATTGCCAGCACGCCAACAGCGATGCAAAATATCGCTAGTAATGTGCGCTGGCCGCCGCGCGTGAGCGACCTGGCCGCATAGGACCAGTAGAATCCGGCCTTCATAGATGTACTCTCCTTATATCCCAAAGCATCTCAGGCTCTAACAAGCCGGCATGCTTATTCTTCCGTCGTTGCCACCAGACCATCGACGATACGAATGGCGCGATCTGCCGATGCAGCCACTTTGGGATCGTGCGTGGCGATAATAAAGGTGGTGCCCGTCTTCTCACGCAGGTCACGGATCATTTGCAGCACATTATCGCTGTTGCGCTGGTCCAGGTTGCCGGTTGGCTCATCCATGATGATGATCGCTGGGCGAGTCGCCAGCGCGCGAGCTACAGCCACACGCTGCTGCTCACCACCAGATAACTGATTCGGACGATTCCCCAGCCGATGGTCCAGCCCTACCAGCGTCAGTAGTTCTTTTGCCCGATCACTGGCGCGGCCCTCGTGCTTGCCCACATACAGCGGCAATTCGACATTCTCCTGTGCCGTCAGTGTCGGCACCAGATTAAATGCCTGGAAGACCATGCCAATCTTCTGGTTGCGCACCTTGGCAAGCTGGCTCTCGCCCATGCGGGTAATATCTACGCCATCCACCAACACCTGTCCGCTGGTTGGGTTATCCAGCCCGGCAATAATACCGAGCAAGGTTGATTTTCCCGAACCGGATGGGCCAACAATAGCCACAAACTCGCCCTTTTGGATACGCAAGCTAATACCTTTGAGAATATCGATGCGCTCATGTCCCAGCGGAAGCGATTTATAGATGGTAATAGCTTCCAGTGCCGCAGTCGTGGTCTGGGTGCCTGTCGTTGGTGAGATGCCGGTCTGCTCCTGAGATGATGCCATGTGTTCTGTACCTTTCTCTCTCGTAAGATGTTTTGTGCCAGCAAAAGGATGCTGTAGAGCGATATATTCTCTGGTCGCCTGATATGCGCGATGAAACCCACAGACCTTTACGGCCTGGAATCCAAAAGGTTGTAGCCAGTGCTGTAAGAATGGTACTCTCTTGATGTTAATACATTGTTATGTCACCTTGAACACTGCAATCTGCCCGGCCAGCAGAAATCCATCACTACACCCATGAAGATGATACACAACCCGCGAGCGAACACGCCAGTGTCGGAAGTCATGGTTATCTGATGACGTTTGGATGATGGTATACTGAAAGAAGAAGCATACAAGTCAGGCGAGGAAAGAAACCGATGGAGAAGAGCGTCCTTGCTCAAGAACTACGGCAGCGCCAATATACCTTTGGTCAGGTTGAGCGGCGTATCATTGACGCGCTTTCAGATGACGACATCATTGATAGCTATATCACCTGCTCCGGCTGCGGTGAGAAGCAAGTCGATGCGACGCAGCTAGAGGCTGCCATTAAGGCCGCCAGCAATGCAGAAGAGTTCTTTGCGCTCTGCGATCAGGCGGCAACTGGGCACGCTCCACAACACCACAGGCGAGTGCCCCAGCGTTCTTCACCCCGGTTCAGGGCGAGGCAACGGAGCAGGAATCGCTGGAATTAGCGGCACTCCACCTGGGCTGAAGCACGTAAAGCAGAGCGGCTAGACGATGAGCGAGACATCTCCAAATTCGTGCCAGAGGTAGCCACGCTCAATGGCTTCGTTATAGGCTTGCAGCACCAATGCCTGATCGCCGGCAAAGGCGCTTGCCAGCACCAGCCGCGTGCTTTTCGCCTCGTGCAGCCCGGTCACCAGCGCATCTGCCGCCTTGAAACGATGGCCTGGAGTGATATAGAGGCTGGTCCAGCCCTCGCCTGGATGAACCTGGCTCTGTTCGTCAGCAACGGTCTCTAACGTCCGCACAACCGTTGTACCAATGGCAAAGATGCGTCCACCCCGCGCACGAGTCTGGTTGATGGTCTGAGCGGCCTCTGGCGAGACCTGATACCACTCCTCATACATCGTATGCTGCTTGATGTCCTCGGTCTCGATGTCGATATTGCTCACGCCGGTATGCAGGACGATTTGCGCCAGCGTTGCGCCTTTGCGCTGTATCTGCTCTAACAACTCTGGCGTGAAGGCCCGGCCTGCCGAGGGCATCTCTGAGGAACCCGGCACAGCAGCATATGCCGTCTGATAATAGTCCAGCTCCCATGCCTGGGGGACATAATCATATTTGATAGGCCGTCCCAGCCGCTCCATCCAGGTAGAAATCGGCTGGTCGGTTGGATCAAATTGAACCTCCCAGAGCTTGGCAATGCGCTCGCGCTTGCGCCGTACCACAGCCGTCAGCGCGCCATCGCCAAACGAGAGCCGCAGGCCAGGCCGGATAGCTGCCTCGTCAGGCTTGAACACGGCTTGCCAGATGTGTCCACCGCCATTACCGTTGCTGGAATAGTGGGATGAGAGTCGCAATTCAATAAACTGCCCATCCTCGGTCACGCCCGGCAGCGCTGCCGGAACGGTGCGACTGATATTCAACACCACCACATCGCCGGGCCGGATGTAATTGATGATATGGAAGAAGCGACGATGCTCGATCAGTCCGCTCTGGCGGTGAATCACCAGCAGACGCACATGATCGCGCTGCTCGCCTCTGGCCTCAGGCGGGGCCGACGCTTCTAGCTCCTTGGGCACTCTAAATTCCGGTACTTGAGAATCAATACTCATCGCGCATTGCTCCACTTCTCGTCTGCTGTAAAAGCGGGGGCGTCGAAGCGCTGGCCGCTGATGTCTTTGGCCTCATTGGACGCGAGCCAGACAAAACCATCGGTGATAGTGAATGGGTCCAGCCGGTCACTGATGTCTTCGCCGGGGAAGGCGAGCTGGTGCATGTCTGTCTTCAGATCGCCAGGATTGACGGCATTGACACGCACGCCCGTTCCCTCTAGCTCTGCCGCCAGGCTTTCGGTAATCAGTTCCAGCGCGGCTTTCGTCGCGCCATAGCCGCCCCAGCCGGGAAAGCCGGTCTGCCCGGCGTCGGAGGTTACATTAACAATCACGCCGCTCTCCTGCTCCAGCAGATGCGGCAGCACAGCCTGGGTGACGAGCAGTGGTCCGGTGACATTGGCGCGGAAGAGTTCAGTCAGGTCGGCAGCAGCAAACTCAGCCAGGTTGGGACGCGGGCTGGGGCCAAGGATGCCGGCGTTGTTTATCAGCACGTCGATCCGGCCAAAACGCTCCAGCGCCGCATCTACCAATCGGGCGATTTCTCCTGGCTGCGTGGCATCGGCGACGACGGCCAATACCTGCGCGCCTTTCGCTTCAAGTTCCTGCCTTGTTGCTTCTAGCCCCTGGGCGCCACGCGCATTGATGACGACGCGCGCGCCGGCCTCGGCGTAGGCATGCGCCAGGGCGCGCCCCAGCCCTTTCGATGAGCCGGTAATCAGAACAACTGTATCGTTCAAGAGCATAGGTCTCTCTTCTCCTTTATTCATTGCAAACAGCACGATGCCTCTGTCTTAGCGTATAAAAAAAGCTGGCCCACCGCATCCTGCGATGGGCCAGAATCTTGCCTGTCCGAAAGGACAGCCTGGGCAACTTCGACCACTTCGACAGGTGAAGCGCTTTCACACAGATGATCTTCAGAGCGCCAGCCGTCGTTAATAATCGCCCGGTTCATCGGCCATGCGGACGATGCGCGGGACAAATTTGCCGACGATCTCGATCAGATCATCCTGGGCGGTGATCACCTGATCGATGTCTTTATACGCCTGAGGTGATTCATCGATGCCACCGCCCAGCAAGGTGATGCCGCGCTCGCGCAGATACGCATCTCTGGCGGACTTGCTGATCGATTGGAGCGCGCCGCGCCGGCTCATTTTGCGGCCCGCGCCGTGCGAAGCCGAATAGAGTGCGTCACCCACACCCCTGCCGCGCACCAGATAACCGGCATCGCCCATTGAGCCAGGGATGATGCCCAGTATGCCTGCTCCGGCTGGCGTGGCCCCTTTGCGATGCACAATGGCGTCCGAGCCATCGGGCAGCGTTTCGCGCCAGGCAAAGTTATGATGGTTTTCAATGGACGCCATCTCCTTCAGGCCAACGGCCCCGGCGACTCGCCGATGAATGACCGCGTGATTGGCCGCAGCAAAGCGCCCGGCCAGTTCCATCGAGAGCCAGTATTCCTGCCCGGCCTCGCTGCTCAACGGTAGCCAGGCAAGATGGCGCAGCGATTGGTGCAGCCGGGGATGGAGCCGGGCAGCAACTTCAGTATAAGCATTGGCGATCTTAAAGCCTACGCCACGCGAGCCGCTGTGCGAGAGCAAGGCCAGATACTCGCCAGCTTTCAGCCCTAGATCGGGCACATCGGCGGGCAGCCGAAGGCTGCCCCACTCGACGAAGTGGTTGCCGGTGCCAGAGGTGCCCAGTTGGTCCTGTGCCCTGCTCTTGAGCGACTTGAGCAAGCGGGTGGACTCCCAGGCCGGGTCATCCAATACCGGATGCTGTGGGCGCTGGGTACGCTCCCAGCTTGCGCTCATGCCAAAGCGCGTTTGGGCAAGCAATGCCTGCTGTAGCTCCCCCTTGCGCTGGCTGAGGATGTCGAGCGGAACGTCATAGATCGACAGGCGCATGCGGCAGGCAATATCCACGCCCACCGCAAAGGGAATGACCGCGTCATCGGTTGCCAGCACGCCGCCAATGGGCAGGCCATAGCCCGCGTGGGCATCCGGCATCAGCGCGCCGGCCACCGCAACGGGCAGCCGCATAGCGATTTCCATCTGCGCTCTGGCCCACTTCTCGATCTGCTCTGCGCCCCAGACGCGATAGTCCAGCGGCTGCTCACGGGGTTGCTCGGCGCGTTGAGTCTCTTTGCTTCGGCGCATCACCTCGCGGGCCAGTTCGGCAAAGAGTGGCTCGGCCAGATAGTTGCCAGGGTTCTCGCGGACGTGATCGAGCCGGGCCAGAATCGCCTCTTCGTCAGGTTCGGTTTTTGCCAGTTGCCCTGCTGCTTCCTTTGCCAGCCGGATAATCTTGCCTTCCTGCCAGCCACGCAGCTTGAGTATCTTTCCAGTAATCATCAGTGCCCTTTCATGGCAAAAAGAAACGCGGATGTCATTGCGTCTGACACCCGCGCCTGGCCTGATGATTCAAACATTCAGGGCAAAGGGCCGGGGACATCCCAGGCTGGGTAGGAGCAGGTGGCAGACAAAGAGATGGTCGCAATGGCTTGTTCTCTATTCAGTTGCAGGTCTCTGGTTCGTACAAGCATAGCGGTTGCCTCCTTCTGCCGGGATGATAGATGGACTTGTGTATGCCCCAGTATAGCAACCTATGAGAGCATTGTCAAATGCCTGCTTAGATCCATATTACCTCAATCATCGTTATGGCGCTCCCTCTGGAATTCAGCGATTTGAATCCCATCTGGTGCAGGTCTGGCAGGGAGAGGTCTTGGGTGAGAGAGATCGTGCCAGAACCAGGCGAGAAGGTGCTGGTATCAAAGATCGCTTGGGAGTTGCTCTGCGTGCCCGGTTGGGGCACCGCTTTATCCCTGGTTCCCAGCACGACTACGCCGACCAGCGTGCCTGGTGTGAGGCGATATTGGACAAGCGTGTGGGCGCTGCGTGGAAGTTGGGCGTTGTCTTCTGGCAAGAGAATAGCCGGGGCAGCGGGCACCGTAAAGGTCACCGTTGCCGAGGTCTGGCCGGAGGTATAGGCGCAGAGCATTGGCTTGCCGGCAATGGCTGCCGTCGGAAATGAGCCGTCAAAGGCTCCAATAAAGCGCTGGAGGGGTGTTCCCTGGCACGCCATCTTTTCATCTGCTACAAATTGCACCGGGCGGTTCTGGGCTTCAATGCCGATGTGGATAGTGGTCATATCACGTGTTGCCGGGTCGTAGCTGCCCATGTTGAGGGCTACAAAGAGGGCAAGTTGGCCTGGCGAGGTATCTCTCAAAACGATTGGATCGGGGGCAACGGAGACATCAGTGGTTTGCGCGCTGTTGACTCCCGTACATCCTGCGACAAGCAGCATCAGAGGCAATATAAACAGGGCACGCCAGAACAACTTTCTGCTGCGCATCTTGCTCCTCCTTACGAATGCTTTCATCAACTTAGGAAGGAAGACGCAAGAAGAAGCCTAGAAGTTCCTTCAATGTGGGCAGCTACCTCACGGTCGCTTGTGCAAAAGCGTCCTGGCAGTTCTCCAGATTTGCTAAAGTTTGATCAGTCCTTGCTGGACAGCGATAGCAACAGCTTCGGTGCGGTTGCCTGCACCCAATTTGCTTAGGATAGAGCTGACATGGAACTTGACCGTGCGCTCGCTAATCACCAGTTCAAGCGCGATCTCTTTATTCTCTAATCCCCGTGCCAGCAAGCGCAGCACATCAAGCTCACGGGCCGTCAGCGGCTCAATTATAGTACTGTTCCTTTGTTCCTGACTGACCTGGCGAAGCAGCTTCGAGGCGACGATAGGCTGCAAGAGTGAATCGCCGGCATGTACCACGCGGATCGCCCGAAAAATTTCCTCGCGTGGGACGCCCTTGAGCAGATAGCCGCGCGCGCCGGCACGCACGGCGCCCATAATGCGCTCATCGGTATCAAAGGCGG
>CAZFWN010000085.1:17975-21674 GCA_964522745.1 uncultured Ktedonobacterales bacterium | reverse complement strand
CCGCCCTGCCAGGGTAATGTCGCGCTCGATGCCGCCTGCGGCACAGGCCGCTGGGCGCGCTGGCTGGCCGAGCAGGGCGCCCAACAGGTGATTGGCGTTGATCAATCGCTGGCTATGCTCGCTCGCGCCCGCGCGCTTGCCGCGCCTGGCTCCGGCGAAGCGCTTCAGTTTATTCATGGAAACCTGCTCAATATACCCTTGCCCGCTTCCTTGTGCGATCTCGCAATCGTCGCGCTGGCACTGGCGCACCTGAAAACGGCGCAGCTCGGCCAGGCGTTTGCCGAACTGGCCCGCGTTCTCAAGCCGGGCGGCGTGCTGCTGATGTCCGAGATGCACCCCTTTGGCGCGCTCACCGGCGGGCGCTGTCGCTTTGAGCAGCAGGAGGGCCAGCATCAGCAGGTCTACCACATCCAGACCTATACGCATCTGCACGAAGATTACCTGTTCGCCGCCAGCGCCGCCGGCCTGATACTCGACGCCCTACGCGAACCGCGCCTGACTCAGGAACTATTCCCAGCGTTCGAGCGCGCCGGCATGGCCGACTTCGCCCGCCAGTTTGCCGGCTTTCCGCTGGCACTCGTCTGCCGCTGGAGCCTGCGCGCTGCATCGTAAGCACTCCTGGCGCCAACCACTAGAAGGATGGAGCATATGACTATCTCACCGCCTCGCCCACGAATAGCAACTGGCGAGCATCCAATAGCCAGTCTGGATGCACGCCAGGCTGTCCTGCGAGCGCTGGCCTATTCAGATGTCTTCGATTACGCTCCGTCCATCAGCGAACTCGCGCTTTTTCTAGAAGCGCCTGGCATCTCGCAAACGCTCTTTGGGCAAACGCTGCAAGAGTTGCAAATGACCAGAACGCTCATCCTCGATGGTGAGCGTGTCATGCTGGCCGGGCGTGAACAGCTTGCGAAGGTCTGGCGCCTGCGCCAGCAGCACTCTGCCCGCAAATGGCGCGCCGCCGGGTGCGCTACGGCGCTCATTCGCTGCCTGCCATTTGTGCGCATGGTCGCCATCACCGGCTCGCTGGCCGCCCACAACGCCGACGCATCTGCCGACATCGATCTGTTTCTGATCACCGCGCCGGGCCGTGTCTGGCTCACCCGCGCTTTGACTATTCTGATCGTCCGGCTGGCCGCGCTGCTCAAGATCACCCTCTGCCCAAACTATCTGATTGCTGCCGACGCGCTGGAAATGAGCGAACACAACCTCTATGCCGCCCGCGAACTGGCACAGATGCAGCCGCTCTATGGCGCGCACTGGCATCATCGCTTGCGCGCCTGCAATCACTGGACCCTGGACTATCTGCCCAACGCTGGTATCGCCTCTTTACCCAGCGTCCTGCCGCTTGATCATGTGCCCGCCCCGGCGCGGCTGCTCAAGCGTATGGGCGAGCAACTGCTCAGCGGGCGCGTCGGCACTGCATTGGAGCGCTGGGAGATGCGCCGCAAGGTGCGCAAGCTGTTGCAAGGACAGGCGCCGGTTGCGCCCGCAGAAGCCAGCTTCTCGCCTGCCATCTGCAAGGGCCACTTCGAGGGCCACGCCGCGCGCATCCTGCGCCGCTTCGATGAGCGCCTTGCCAGCCTCTCGCTGTCGGAACAGGGGGAACCCAATGGCAAGTAAAGCAGCCCATTGGCCCAACCGATGGCGGTTAAAACCGCGCCTTCTTAGCGTTCCACCAGTGAACCGGCCTGTGCAGGCTGAGACGAATGCCGGCCTGGACCCAGTCCGCGTAGGCGGACTTCCTGGCCCGCAGGCCCTTAGGCGCGGTTTTAACCGCCAGCTAACCATAGGGTTGGAGCGTCTTGCGCTGGCAACCGTGATGCTCACGGTGCTGCTGCTTGGCTACTGGTATCCAATAACGCTCGTCATGTTCCCACAAAGCTGGTTGAACAACCAGCAGTACGCGCTCATCACCTCTTTCAATCCTCAGTTCCAGATGATCACGCTCTATCCCAGCGACATCAGCGCGCTGCTTACCATTTTCCTCTGGCTATTCGCTCGCCTTACGGCGGTCATTACCAGGCAGCCGCGCACACATCTGCGCTTCGGCCCAGCCGTCCTCACACTTCCGCTCGTCGGCTTAATCATCCTCTCCGCACTCAGCGCCACACAAGCTATCTTCCCTTCCCTCTCGCTAGAAATAGCCCTGCGCCTGCTGCTGATAGCGGGCTTTGTTCTGACGCTGCTCAACCTGCGCCCTCCTGCCTGGGTGGTTGTCCTACCCCTGGCGCTGCTGCTGGCAATCGAGGGGCTGCTAAGTATAGTACAGGTGAGCGCCCAATCGACGCTCTGGGGCGCATATCTCTTCAATTGGACCCAGGACGCCACCCCTGGTGAGAGCGGGGCCAGCGTCGTGCAGTTGCCCGGCGGGGCACTCTGGCTGCGCGGCTATGGCAGCTTCCCTCACCCCAATATCCTGGGCGGTTTTCTTTGTCTGGCGCTGCCTCTGGTGGCCGGAGCCTACCTGCGCCTGCCTCGCCGCAGCAAAACCGCCTGGCTCATGCTTGCAGCGCTGGCGCTGGGCATCACAGCGTTCCTGCTCAGTTTCTCCCGCGCCGCCTGGCTAGGTCTGCTGATTGGCACGTTCTGGGCGGGACTGCTCATCTGGAGACAAAAGAGGGTAGCAACTAAAACCGCGCCTGAAAGGCTATCACTCACAGAGCCTCGCTTCTCTGGCTGGAAGAAATCCCTGCTGCGTCCGGCTTTGCTGGCGCTGCTCGCCACAGGACTCTTTGTAGGAGTAATACTGACGCTCGGTCCGGTGTTTCAGTCGCGGCTGCTGCTCGCAACGCCGCTGGAACACACCTCCGTCAGCGAGCGTATTGTCCTCATGGAAGCCGGCGTCGTCTTCATCTCTCAACATCCCTGGCTCGGTGTGGGGGCTGGCAACATGCCACTGGTAGAACTCGCCTACCAGCCAACGAGCGGCATTGGCGCACCCGTACATAACGTCCCGCTCCTGCTGGGTGTGGAAACCGGCATCTTCGGCCTGCTCCTCTGGCTCATTCCCCCACTTGCCCTCCTCTTGGGCCTTTGGCGTCGCAAGTGGGCGCTCCCGCCCCTGGCAATAGCAGTCTCAGCCGCATTCGTAGCGCTGCTAGTCGTAGCGCAGCTTGACCATTACCTCTGGGATCAACCCACTGGCAATCTTCTCTACTGGCTCGCTGCCGCGCTCCTGGCACTCTGGTCTGACCCTCTTACCAAGAAGACTCTGGCACAATAATTATGGTATGGTTTCTCTGCATAGAGATTTTTACCAGCCAGGGCGTTTTCTCGCCAAAGGAGCCGATATTCTATGGGCCAGCAGAAAGATGGAGAGCAGCCTCCTCATAATAATCAGCCTGGTGAGCAGCAGCGTACATCTCCACAACAGCCGCCAGCCTATCATGCCTTGCCACCCGTGCCCAACCCCAGCCTGAGCCGACGCGCCCGCCTGGGCCGGCCTACTTCCGACGAGCAACTCCTGGAGCGCCCTACACGGCCACCAGAAGCGCCCCCGCTCGATTTCACCCACAGCGACCCCTGGCGCGTCTTGCGCATCATGGGTGAATTTGTCGAGGGATTCGATACCCTTGCCCATGTCCATCCTGCCGTCACCTTCTTTGGCTCAGCGCGCGTGCGCCAGGATGACCCCATGTACCAGACCGCCCGCGAGACAGCGCGGATGCTTTCTCAGAGCGGCTTCAATATCATCAC
>CAZFWN010000085.1:0-17875 GCA_964522745.1 uncultured Ktedonobacterales bacterium | reverse complement strand
AGACCGCCCGCGAGACAGCGCGGATGCTTTCTCAGAGCGGCTTCAATATCATCACTGGCGGCGGGCCAGGCATTATGGAAGCTGCCAACTGGGGAGCCGTCGAAGGAGGCAGCAAGTCTATCGGCTGCAACATTGAGCTGCCCCATGAGCAAGGCTTGAACGCCTATGTGCAAATCTCGATTAACTTCCGCTACTTCTTTGTGCGCAAAACCATGTTCGTCAAGTACGCCGAGGGCTTCGTCATCTTTCCCGGCGGCTTTGGCACAATGGATGAACTCTTCGAGTCGCTGACGCTCATCCAAACGGGCAAAGTAGCTATGTTTCCCATTGTTCTCTTCGGCTCGCGCTACTGGGCCGGGCTGCTCGACTGGATCAAAGACATCATGCTCGCCGAGGGCAAAATCGCGCCCGCCGATCTCGACTTGCTGCACCTCACTGATTCTCCCGAAGAGGTCCGCGAGATTATTTTGAACACCTACCAGGCGCGAGAAAGCAGCAGCCCGATTGATCGCGGCTTGCTGCGCTAACCAACACCGCGCACCAGAAACACAAAGGCATCCAGGAGCATACTTCCTGCTCCTGGATGCCTCTTATTTCAAATAAATAATTGCGTCCTTACTCGCGCGAGCGAGCAACAACGATAGCGCGCTCTAGATCATTGGGATCGGCAGCGCCAATCTCCAGAGCGAAGAGATCATCGGCGTTGGCGGCAGAGAGGTCGAGCCGGTTGGCCTCATCTTGCAGCCATTCAGCCACCAATGCGCATGCCTCCTCCTTGCTGGAGGCGCGCACCACCGCGCGATCAAGCGCCAGAACATCGTCCAAAGCGACATCCTGCTCCACCAGATACAGGCTCAGCCCGCCAATTAAGCTGGCCGCCGTCTCTGGTTTCGCCAGTTCCGGGAGGGGTCGCAGCACCAGATCGGAACCAGAAAGGAGGACTTCACCATCCCAGGTCATCGCCGTCACATCCGTCGAGAGGCGCCGGAGGTCCATTACCATCCCCGGCCAGCACTCCTCCTCAGCAACCGCCCACATTTCGCGCCCCAATACCTGGCGACGCTCCACGTGAAGCTGGCGATCAATCCCCGGCAGCACAGCAATCATCCGCACTGGCGTTTCCGCTGACGTTGTACTTTCCACCTCGTCAGACAGAGCAGCGCCTCCAAAGGCCATTTCCCCATTCTCCTCTAGCAGCGTATCTAGCATAGCTGTTCTCCTGCTTGAAGACCCGCTTGCTCATGTGGTCTTCATCCTTATTATACCGTCTGAACGCGAGAGATGCCAGCCTAGACTCGCCCAACCGCAACCTCCAGAGGCGTGACAGCCTCGCCAGCGAGGTATATGCTGGATGTTTGCAGAACGAAGAGGCGACTCGCTACTGGGCAGCCGCCTCTTCGTTCATCGGTGTCGGGTGCTGGTCGTGTCCATGATCGGGCTGGTCAAGGCAGCCAGAGTCATCCTGGTCTGGTCCGCCTCTCACCGCTCGCAGGATGGTCAGCACTGCGGCGCCCAGGCTGATAGCCCCCAGGAGGTAGATCACCACAACAATACCAACCAGGTCGGTGAGGGCGCCCATAAAGAGGATGACCGGGATAGAGCCGCCGTTAAACAGCGCCTGATAGAGCGCCAGCACCCGTCCACGCAGCGCTGGCGGCGAGCGTTCCTGCATACAAGCCTGCGCCGGCACAATCACAAAATCCAGGCCAAAGCCGATCAGCGTCGTAAGCGCAGCTACCACTACCAGAAACCAGTGGGCCGTAGACCAGCCGGCGGGGTCTGTCAGCCGCGCCAGCCGTTGCGCAGCAGGAAGCAGGAGAAAGCCAGCGGCCATGCCAAACATTCCCAACACGATGGTGCGCGTCTGGCCGAAATGCGCCACCATCGTTGGCACCAGCAGCGCGCCAAGTACCAGGCCAATGCCTGCTGGCGTGAAGATCAGCGCGGCTTCGCTGGTGGGTCGCTCAAGCAAATCTTTGACGAAGAACGTTGCCTGTCCAGCCATTGTCATCATCATCAACGTGCCGAAACACGCCTGCAAGACAGCACCGAGCAGGATGCGATCTCGCCTGACCAGCAGCCAACTCTCATGGAGATCGGCCTGCATCTGTCGCCAGTCCAAGATCGACGGCTCCAGATTGCTGGCAAGTGTCTCTGAGAGGGCATTGGCCTGCTGGAGATCATATTCCGCCTCCAGTTCGAGCAACTCCTCCAGCGTGTGCCGGCTGGGCCGGCCTTCGCGTGGCAGGCTGCGAATGAGTAGGGCAGCCAGCAGATACAATGCAGTAACGCCGGCGAACAGGATCACAATCGGCGTAACGGTCAGATGATGATGGTGGCCCAGGGGAATGAGAAACGTTGGCAGGAAATTGAGTACCAGCGGCCCAATCACCAGCAACCCGATCACCTGTGTCACATTCACCGTCAGATTATAAAGCGAGAAGGCCGGCAGCAGCTCATCCTCATCGACCAGCGAAGGGATCAGCGCTCCTTCTGCCGGCGTAAAAGAGAGACCCACCAGCGCAAAGAGCAGCGCCAACGGATAGAGCGCGAGAGCAAAATGCGGCGCCACCAGCAAAACCAGCACAAACAAGGCCGATGAGATCGCGCGCAAAACATTGCTCACCCAAAGGACCCATCGCCGCTCCAGGCGGTCCACCAGGGCGCCCGCCGGGGCGCTCAGCAAAAACGGCGGAATGGTTAGCGCGATCAGTACCAACCCCACCAGTGTCGCTGAGTGGGTCTCATCAGTCATCTGTACGATCAGCGCGTAGCTGGCCGTTGATTGCAAGCTCAGATAGATGACCTGCGCCATCCAGAGCCGCAGCATCGCCGGATGACGCAGCACCCGCAAGACTGAGGAGCCTCCCGACGAAGGCGCTTTGCGCTGAGCCTGGCCTTCAGATGGTGGCTCTTGTTGGGGCATGTACTCGTTCTCCCACCCGATTTACCCAGAAAGCTTTGTTATCACTTATCCTGGGAAGAACATCTACATGCCCTGATGTTTTGCGCAGACTATGCCATCGTTGGGATTGGTCGAGCGGTCTCTTGGTGAACTTTTCCTTTCATGAAGCAAGAACCGGACTCAGGCACAAGGACTTGTGATAGTACGGTATGTCTGCTAAGAATGCAAGGCTACCACGCGCACGCTTTGGTACGATAAATGCTGAGTGTGTTGGCATGGAAAAAGCCTGGAGCGTACCCAACCGGCCAGAAGCCTGGAGGTGGCCGCTATGCCTGAAGAGAACGCATTACCAGCAGTGATTGCTGAGAAACTCGCTGCGTTTGAGCGCCTGCAAGCGGAGTTTGAGGCCAGCTTTCAGTATATTCAGGAGGTGCAGGGGCAACGGCACTTCCCGACGTTTCCAGTGGATGCCTCGGTGCGCTACCTGCACGCGCTCTGGGTGTGTGAGTGCAAAGATCGCCTGCTGAGTATACCTAAGACCATTGAGCGCTATGAGGGGCGCCGTTGCCTGGAACTTCTGGAACGCTGGCAGGCTGGAGAAACTGCCGGGATTGTCGAGTTTCTTCAGCGCAAACTGGATACGCTGCCTTTTGCAGACATTACACGCCAGATAGAAACGCTCCGGCACGAGGACGAAGTGAGTGCGCTGATGGATCGCCTGGCACACGGACGGCTGGTGCTGCTCAATCGCGGGATGAACTTGCTTCAGGCGTTGGAACCGATCTTCACGTTGGCAGAGCAGCATTTGCTCGATGGAGTACGCCTGGCCTGTGCCCACTATGGGCATCAGCCCGATCAAATCAGATCACAATTGGCGGAGCTAGAAATGCCCCGCTGTGCCTTTCTCCCCCATCCGGCGCTGGTGCAGAAGAATATGCAGGTCATGGACCGGCTTGGCGTGCAGATCACAGCAGATACTGCCGATCAGCCAGGGCAGCGTTCGTGGCGCGTTGCCGAACCATCTATACCGGAAGGCCCCTATGCTGAGCAAGTGATTCTAGGCTATGTCACCCTCACTGCGTCCTGGCATAATAACCTCAGCGGACGACGCTTTGTTGATCGAGCAGCGCCTATCAGTTCTGGAGGCAAAGATTGACCAACGGGTCAATAAGATCGCGCCTGGAGGATAGAACCTCCAGGCGCGCTTGCAAGTACCTGTGAGCTAGTCCAGATGCTCATACGCTGGCAGCGTCAGAAATTCGACGAATTGATCGGCGGTAGTGATGTGATCAAAAATGTCGCTTGCCTGCGCGTAGTGGCGCTCGGCGTAGCGCGCTGGGCCAACAATAACCTTGATCTTCTCCATCTCTTCGGCCAATATTTGCCGGAAGAGGTCCACCGTCACCTTGCGCCCGTCCGTCAGGACGCCTTTCGGGTGGCGAATCCATTGCCAGACCTGCGCCCTGGAGATTTCAGCAGTAGCGGCGTCCTCCATCAGATTGTAGAGCGGCACGCAGCCCAGGCCACCTAGCCAGGCTTCCAGATATTGCACACCCACACTGATATTGGTGCGCAGCCCGGCCTCGGTGATTGGCCCCTCCGGCACGGCCAACAGATCGGCAGCCACGACATGTACATCCTCGCGCTTGCGGTCAATCTGGTTAGCCTGTGGCATCACCCTATCAAAGGCTTCCATCGCCGTCGCCACCAGCCCTGGATGGGCAACCCAGGTGCCGTCGTGCCCATCGCCAGCCTCGCGCACTTTGTCCTCGCGCACCTTGTTCATCGCTATCTCGTTGGCCTGCGGATCATTTTTGATAGGAATCTGCGCGGCCATACCGCCCATCGCGTGCGCGCCGCGCTTGTGGCAGGTCTGGATGAGCAGCAGCGAATACGAGCGCATAAAGTGGGTGGTCATCGTCACCAGCGCGCGATCCGGCAAGATAAAGTTCGGATCGTTGCGGCGCTTCTTGATCGCGCTGAAAATATAATCCCAGCGGCCACAGTTGAGACCCGCCGAATGCTCGCGCAGTTCGTAAAGAATCTCATCCATCTCAAAGGCGGCCAGGATGGTCTCAATCAGCACCGTCGCCTTGATCGTGCCGCGTGGGACGCCAAGCTGCTCCTCGGCCAGTAGGAAGACATCGTTCCAGAGCCGCGCTTCCAGGTGGCTTTCCATCTTGGGCAGATAATAGTATGGGCCGGTGCCCTTCTCAAGCAACGTTTTGGCGTTGTGGAAGAACGCCAGGCCGAAGTCAAAGAGGCCGGCTGAGATGGGCTTGCCATCCAGCAGCACATGCTTCTCCAGCAGATGCCAGCCGCGCGGGCGCACCAGCAGGGTCGCAATCTTGTCATTGAGTTGGTAGGTCTTGCCCTCCGGGCTGACATAGCTGATCGTGCGCCTGACCGCATCGCGCAGGTTGATCTGCCCCTCAATCGTGGCGGCCCAGGTGGGGGCATGGGCGTCTTCAAAGTCGGCCATGAAGACCTTGGCGCCGGAATTCAGCGCGTTAATCATCATCTTGCGCTCTACCGGCCCGGTAATCTCGACCCGGCGATCTTGCAGGTCCGGCGGGGTGGGCGCGATAGTCCAGGAAGCATCCTGACGAATGTGCGCGGTTTCAGGCAGGAAATCGGGCAGGCGGCCAGCGTCAATCTGGGACTGGCGCTCAATCCGCTTTTGCAGTAACGCTTCGCGCCTGCCACCAAACTCACGAGCAAGCAATGCGACAAAGCTCAACGCTTCTGGCGTCAGAATTTCGGCAAACTCAGGGGTGATTGGGCCGGTGATTTTCAGGCCCTCAATAGAGGGCTGGGGATTGAGGGATGTAGGCATCATTGCTTCCTTCCGCTGGCGGTGTATCGTTTGACGGCGTCGCAGTCATATCTTATCTCAAATCTGGGGTAAATAGCGCTGCATAGGGCACCAGGCATGCTAAATGGATACCAGGGCATATATCACCCTGGTATCCAACTCATGTTTGTGGGTACTCTAGGAGAGCTTATCCGTGAAACTGGGCCAGTTCGGTTGAGCCATGCAGCGCCAGAGTCGAGGCTTCGCCGCCAGAGATCGCCAGCGCCACTTCATCGAAGTAGCCCGTGCCGACCTCGCGCTGATGCTTCGTTGCGGTATAGCCATCGGCCTCGCTCGCAAACTCAGCTTGCTGTAGTTCAGAGTAGGCGGCCATGCCGCGCTCACGATACTCGCGGGCCAGATCAAACATGCCGTAGTTCAGCGCGTGGAAGCCGGCCAGCGTGACAAACTGGAACTTGTAGCCCATTTCGCTAATCTGCTGCTGGAAGGTAGCAATCGTGTGTTCGTCAAGCTTCTTTTTCCAGTTAAACGAGGGCGAGCAGTTATAGGCCAGCAGCTTGCCAGGGAACTCAGCGTGAATGGCATCAGCGAAGCGCTGCGCTTCATCCAAATTCGGCTCGGAGGTTTCGCACCAGATCAGGTCAGAGTAGGGCGCGTAAGCAATGCCTCTAGCAATCGCAGCATCTAACCCACCACGCATCCTGAAGAAGCCTTCAGGCGTGCGGTCACCCGTGAGGAAGCGCTGATCTCTGGGATCAATATCGCTGGTAATCAGGTGCGCGCCGTTAGCATCAGTGCGGGCAACAATTAGCGTGGGCACGCCCATCACATCCGCCGCCAGCCGGGCTGCTACCAGATGTTTAATCGCCGTCTGGGTGGGCACCAGCACTTTTCCGCCCATATGCCCACATTTCTTCTCCGAGGCCAGTTGATCTTCAAAATGGACGCCGCCCGCGCCAGCCTCAATCATCGCCTTCATAATCTCAAAGACGTTGAGTGGGCCACCAAAACCGGCCTCGGCATCGGCTACGATGGGCGCAAACCAGTGGACGCCATTCTTGCCTTCGGCGTGATGAATCTGGTCGGCGCGCTGCAACGTCTGGTTGATTTTGCGCACAACGTTGGGGACACTATTGGCGGGATAGAGGCTCTGATCGGGATACATCTGCCCGGCCAGGTTGGCATCAGCGGCCACCTGCCAACCGCTCAGATAGATCGCCTTCAAGCCAGCCTTCACCTGCTGCATCGCCTGGTTGCCGGTGAGCGCGCCCAGCGCGGCGACAAACGGCTCGGTATGCAGTAGATGCCAGAGGCGCTCGGCGCCCAGACGCGCAAGCGTGTATTCAATCTGGATTGAACCGCGCAGGCGCAACACATCTTCGGCACTGTATGGGCGGGTAATGCCCTGCCAACGTGGGTCTTCTTTCCAACTTGCAGCCAGCTCTGCGGCATGTCGTTGGGTCATGGGGGTCTCCTTCTCGGTGTAAAAACAGCTTACTACTTCATGCCTTCATTGGCATGGCGCTCCTCCATTGGAGCCAGGGACTACCAGGGCCAAACGGTAAAGCGAACTCAATTTGTTTCGCTAGAGAAAGCTTACACAATTTTTGGTATAATGTCCAATACAAGTTTCTTATCGAGAGGATAAAGAAATGTTTATCAATCTGCATCAACTGCGCATCTTCCAGGCGGTAGCGCAGCAGCGCAGCTATTCGCGCGCCGCAGAGGTCTTATTTCTTAGCCAGCCCGGCGTCTCGTTGCAGGTCAAGGCGCTGGAGAAGAGCGTGGGCTTGCCACTCTTTGAGAAGACAGGCCGAACCCTCCGGCTCACCGAGGCAGGGCAAGAATTGCTCTCCTACAGCGAGCGCATCTTTGCTTTAATAGATGAGACGCAGCTTGTTCTCGAAGAGTTAAGCGGCGCCCAGCGCGGCACCGTCAAGGTAGCAGCTAGTACCACCGCTGGCATTTATATCGTCCCATCGGCGCTGGGCGCCTTCCACCGCGAGAACCCCAAAGTCAAGCTAACGCTGGATGTCGTCAATCGCTTCACCGTGCAAGAACGGCTGCTCAATGATGAGGTTGATATGGCAGTGATGGGCTTGATCGAAGATGCCCATGATCTGGAGGTGGCCGAATTTGTGCCCAATGAACTGGTGGTGATCGCCTCGCCGCGACACCGCCTGGCCGGAGCGAAGCACATCCCGCAAGAGGAACTAAGCAACGAAATCTTCCTGCTGCGCGAGGCCGGATCTGGCACACGAACGGATGTCGAGCGCTTGCTGCTCAACAAGGGCTTGCTGGTGCATGTTGGTATGGAACTGCGCAGCAGTGGCGCGATTAAACAAGCGGTTGCTGCCGATCTGGGTATTGCAGTAGTGCCCTTGCGGGCGATAGAACTGGAGTTATTGGCGGACCGGCTGGTAGTGCTAGATGTCGAGGGCTTTCCGGTCCACCGGCACTGGTCGCTGGTGCGCCGGGCCGGCAGACACCTTTCGGCCACCGCCCAGGCGCTCTGGGAGTTCCTGCTTGCCTACCGGGATGAAGCGCTCCTCAAGGCGAAGTTGGCACACGATTCGCTCTGATGGTCTATGCACACTATCTACCTGGGTGCTACAAAGTTGTATGAGATACAATGGAGGGTGAATCTGTGCAATACAAAGGAGTAGGGTATCGTTGAAGATACGAACGCATCCTCTAATCTATGAGATCAACACCTGGGCATGGTTGAATGCTCTCAGCCGGCGCTATGGCCGGCCTCTTACGCTAGGGTCGATCCCTACCGCAGAATATGACGCGCTGGCCGAATGGGGCTTTGACGCCATCTGGTTGATGGGTGTGTGGCAGCGCAGCCCGGCGGCGCGCGACCTGGCGCGCCGGCCCATGATCGCCAATGAGTATCGGGGCGCGCTCCCCGATCTCAAAACAGAGGACATCATTGGCTCGGCCTATGCCATCCACACGTATGAGGTTGAGAACTATCTCGGCGGGCCGGAAGGTCTGGCGCTCTGCCGGGCAGAACTGGCCCGGCGCGGGCTGCGCCTGCTGCTGGATTATGTGCCCAACCATGTCGCCGTTGACCATCCCTGGCTGACAGCGCACCCAGATGCCCTGCTGCATGGCAGTGCTACCTCGCTTGCCGCCGACCCAATTACTTTCTTTCAGGGGCCGCATGGAGATGTGGTGGCGCATGGGCGTGACCCCTACTTTCCCGCCTGGATCGATACCGCGCAGATCAACGCCTTCTCGCCGGTGGCCCGCGATCTGGCCCGCGAGACACTGGAACACATCGCCGCGCAGTGCGATGGCGTGCGCTGCGATATGGCGATGTTGTTGCTCAACCGCATCTTCGCCAACACCTGGCGCGACTATGCCGGGCCGATGCCGCAAACCGAATATTGGGCAGATGTTATCAGCGCAACAAAGGCGAAGTATCCTGATTTTCTCTTCAGCGCCGAAGCATACTGGGGCACCGAGCCAGAACTGCTGGCGCTGGGATTTGATTTCACCTATGATAAGAGCTTCTATGATCTCCTGCGCAGCGGCAACATGGATGGCGTGCGCGCGGTGCTGAGCCAGCCGGTGGAGACCCAGGCGCATATGGTGCGCTTCACTGAGAACCACGATGAAGAGCGTGCGGTAAGCGCCTTTGGCGCGCAGCGCAGCCTGGTCGCAGCGGCAATCACGCTGCTGGCACCTGGAGCGCATCTTATTTACGAGGGCCAGCTTGCCGGCTGGCGGGTGAAGGCGCCGGTACAGCTTGGGCGTCGGCTTGAAGAGGCGGCTGATCTGGTGATCGAACCCTTCTATCAACTCCTGTTGAGCGAGGCTTCCCTACCCATCTATCACGCGGGCGAGTTCAGACTTCTTTCGGGTGTTTCCAATCTGCCCGGAAGCATCGTGGCATTTTGTTGGGTGCTGGATGGCGAGTGGCGCATCGTCGTGGTCAACCACGCCGATCACCCGGAGCATGCCTCGCTTGCCCTGCCAGATGCCTTCTGCCCCGCGGGCTTCAAGGCGGTGCGTGAAGTCTTCAGCAGCAACAGCGCAACCATTGTTGATGATGACATAGCAGGTGTCACCCTGGATGTACGTCTGCCCTCTTTCGGAGTGCAAGTCTGGAAGCCCCGCTGAGGCCAGACCCTCTGGCGCGTTTTGTGCAGTAACAAGCTTTGCTGCCAGGGACGTTTCTCGTCAGAGAGTAAGCGTTCAGAAATACAGAAAGCAATGGGGTGTTCTGGCAGCCCATGCGCGTTTAGGAAAGGAGTTACTATGGCTAAATGGATGGGTGTCTCAGTGACAGGCTTCATGGGCCTCGCCTGCCTGGGTTTTGCTGGCCTATGGGCGTATGCCATCGTCTCTGGCGATCACCGCGTTGGTCTGCCCACCTGAGTCACACCAACACACAGTGCGATACTATCGCTTACGAAAGCCGGCCCGATCTCTTCTTATCTGAGCTTCTGAGCTGATCTGCCGAAGAGAGTAGCCGGCTTTCAGTGTGTCATCTCCTGCACCTGGGCGTGCGTCTGCAACTCATTCAGCCAGGCAATCGTTGCTTCGATCTGGCGAATGCGCGCCTGGTGGACGACGGCGCGAAAATCATCAAAAGGCGCCCGATCCGGCCTCTGGGCACTGCGCTCGCTGCTTGCCCCCTCTGGGCTGTCATCAAGCCGTTTGAGAAAGACCCGGCATGCCTCGATCTGGCCGGCAATCAACTTCTGTACCGTTTCCCTTCCAAAACGACGGGCAAAATAGAGCTTGAGCAGGAATTGCAGCCGTACCTCGCGTGGTCGGGCTACTGGTGCTTCTACCCAGCGACGAAAGACCTGCCGGCCTGCATCGGTCACCAGCAGCACGCGCCGGGGCGGGCGCCCCTCTTGCGGCTCAAGTGTGCCCTCCAGATAGCCAAGATGCTCCAGTTTCTTGAGAAAGGCATAGAGCTGGCTCTGCTCCAGCCGGCAAACGGTCCCCAGTTCCTGGTCGGCTGCAAAAGCGCGATGCAACTCATAGCCGTGTCTTGGACCATCCCATAATAATCCAAGCAGGGCATACTCACCCGGTTCGCTGATTTCCATCGCGGTTATCCTCTCCAGGCGCGTCTGATCGCCAGACGTGTGCGCTCGCGGCATCTTTGTCTTTATGAGTATCTCATCTCACTGCTACAGGGTCAAGAAGGCCGTTGGGTCTGCTGGCACCCAGGTGCTTGGTAGAATACATTGGCTCTGATAACACCTGGAGAGAAGAGATGTATCTCTCGCTGGCACCATCAACTACGCTGGACCGGCAGAAGGGTGGAGAGGTGGAGAGGTGGAGAGGTGGAGTAGGATAGCTTTTTTCCACTACACCTCCTCCAGCAGAGAGAGATAATAACTTCTTACCTTTTCTCTCTGCCAGGCAGAGCAACAATAATGAGTGTGTTGTTATCTATTTTAGAACCGGGCCACCGGATGTGATCTTGATGGATGTACAACTGGCCGGTGCGATGAACGGCATCGAAGCTGCCGTTGCTATCCGGCGCGAGTTTCCGCGTCTGCCGGTGGTCTTCTATTCCATTCCTGTGGATGATACAGTATAGCACGTAAGCAGACTACGCCACAATGGTCGTTTGCGAGTCCGTTGAGGCTTGAGCGCTGTGCCGCTCGCGGACACGGAGGACACACTGATAGAGCAGTTCACGCAGTGCCTCAAAGAATGGCGCGAGTTCTAACGCCTCTTGCTCGCTCTGACTGATGAGGCGGACCCGTTCCCGCTTTTCAAGCGTCTCGCTTTCCATGATCTGCTCCTTTGATTGTAACCCGCTGATCTGCTGGTTCACCAGCACAGGCCAGCGCAAACTCCCGGATGTACGCTTCGGCCTGCTCTGCCCAGTCAAGCATCAGATTGTGTGGGGTATGGGTAAGCCGGACAAACCGGCTCGTTGTACCGAGCTGCGTATAGATCTGGCTCGCGCGTTCGACCTCCTGGGTGGGAACGCGGTTCTATTGCAAAAAGTCTTGAAGGAACGCGATGGGTGGGCGGTCGCGCTTCCTGTTCAGTTTAGGCTACCACTCCAAACAGGCTGGCAATGAACCTGGCCTGATGTTGGCTGTCTCCTTTGTCTATTCCCTGCACCTGCTCTTTCCGAATCATGTGCCTCACCTCGTAGCCTTGCAGGGTTCGCCACGCTATTTCGAAGGAGAAGAAGCCAAGCCCTGGCTTGACGAGTCGTTGGATGAAGCGATGATCTTGTTCAACCAGGGTGTTGAGGTACTTGCTCTTCCGCAGTACACACGCTGCTGGAATGGCACCCGGTGCTTTCAGGTCGTTGAGAGCCTTGGGAGAGGCAGCGTTTTTATCGACCGTGATGATGCGAGGGGTCACCGTGTGGGAGGCCCCAAGCGCTTTCGTCAAAAACCACTTGGCAGCTTGGGCATCGCGGGTGGCACTGAGCCAGAACTCCAGCGTGTGGCCCTGGGAGTCCACCGCTCGAAACAGATACATCGACACACCCTTCACCTTGACAGAGGTTTCGTCGACGCGCCAGGAATCGGTCGTCGCTTTCAGGCAAGGGTGGGTGCGCTTCCCCAGTTCGGTGGCATAGAATTGGACGGGAGCGGAAGATGGTCGTGTGATCAATGGGCAATCCTCTTTCCAGCATCATTTCCTCCAGGTCACGGTAGCTCAGCGCGTAGTGCAGATACCAACGCACGCACAGGAGCACGATCTCCGCTTGAAAATGACGCCACTTGAAGGGGCTGGTGACCCCTGCGACAGCGCATACGCATTGCTCGCGCTGCGGGTGTCCCGTTGCCGCTCAGTGCCATTTGGCTCGCTCTTGATTGAAACGATGTTTCCGGTAAACATACGCCTTTTGGGGCTGACTGAATGAATCACCACCTCGTCGAGATAATTGATGGCTCCCAGTGCAAGAACATCGCTTTTAGTAAAGCGGACGGTGGCAACTGGCACATCATTAATCCGCTGAGTAATTTTGAAGTCACGGCATATCAATGGGCGACTGCCAAACATCACTTCTACTTCACTCACCTTGATTTTTCGACACAGCTTGTGACTGTGTCGCTCCTCCCTTCATTGCCAGAAAGGTCACATATAGTCTCTTTCTCCCAACAACCAGCTTTCTCAACAAGGAGTGCGCGTTATGGGTAATCGGCGCGTCTGCTAGAACCAGGTTTCTGCGAATCAAATCAGGATGGTAGGTGAACGTGACTGCCCCTCATGCGATTGCCAGTTTGCTGCTCGAGGGACTTCATCCCCATCCCGATCCAGAAACTGCTCTCCTTGTGAAGGAAATCCGCTCACGCTTCCCGTGTCAGGGATTCAGACCACTTCTACCAGTCGCAGAGACAGCGTGGGACAATGGGTAACACCGGCGTTCGTAACCGTGGCATTTGGCTTCTGTCTCTTTCCTGCTCTCCTCAAGAGCTGTCTGTACTCAAGCAATATTTCGTCTGCTCTCTCATTTTCTTGTGTACACATGTACACTCTCTCGAATCTAAAACCGCTCTTGTCTTACTGCGATGAGTTGAATATACTACAGCTACTTTCAATCAGTAGAGGTGGCTGTGCGTGCGGAGGCCCAAGTGAAGAACGCCCACAGCCGTCGGGGAAGGGAATCATCCGATGTCCACGTTCACTGTGACTTCTCGGCCCGCCTTTCGCCCTGGGACGATCATCCGTGCCCGCCATCGCCTCTGGCGCGTGGACCGGCATGAGGGCGATGAACTGCTGGCGACAACGATTGATGGCGGTGAAACCGAGCAGCATCGCCTCTACCTGGGCCTGGACCCGTATGGTCAGCCCTTTGAACAGATTGAGCAGGCCAGGCTCGATCTGCCTGATCCGCAGCGGGTGGGCTATCCCGCCGCACAAGATTTGCTGATGCGCGCCTATCGCCTCTCCCTGCTGCATGGCTCCGCGCCGCTGCTCAGCCTGCAACGCAGCCGCGTGATTCCAACCAATTATCAACTGGTGCCGGTGGCACTGGCCTTGGAAGAGCCACGTGTGCGCCTGGCGATCTTCGATGATGTTGGCCTGGGCAAGACGGTGGAGGCCGGGCTGATTGTGACGGAACTGCTGGCGCGGCAGATGGCGTCGCGGGTGCTAGTCGTATGTCCGGCGAATCTGCGCGAGCAGTGGCGCGAGGCGCTGGAGTATTTCTTTCATTTGGAAGCGCGCATCATCTCCACCCGGCACCGCCGTGAGATGGAGCGGCAACTGCCGGTGGGGGCCAATCCCTGGGAGTTCTACCGCTGCCTGATCGTCTCGGAGGATTACGCGAAAGACGCCGCCATCCGCCAGCAGATTCTAGAGCAGCCCTGGGATGTCGTGGTGATGGATGAGGCGCATACGCTGGCGAAGCCGCACCAGAGCCGCCCGGACGAGCGCGTGGAGATGGAGCGCTGGCGGCTGGCGCAGGCGCTCTCCACCTCGCCAAAGGTGCGCCATCTGCTCTTGCTGACAGCGACGCCGCACAATGGGTACAGCGATTCATTTGCCAGCCTCCTGTGTATGCTGGACGTGGGCGCCGTCGAGGGGCCGGACCACGCGCCGGTCATCCATCGAGAAATTGCCCGCAAGCATGTCTGCCAGCGGACGCGCCGCGATCTGCGCGCCTGGTTCGAGCGCGAGGGGCGCACATCCACCTTTCCCGACCGCGAGCAGCTTGAGAAATATATTACCCTCACTTCAGCCGAGCGCCAGACGCTGGATGAGGTGGCGGCCTATGGGCAAATGGTGCTGCGCGATGCCGAGGGCACGCCCCGGCAGATCATTGCCGGCTGGGCGATTATGCACCTGCGCAAGCGGGCGCTCTCCTCGCCAGCGGCGCTGCGCAAGTCGCTGCTCAACCGCTCTGAGGGGTTGAAGCGCCGGATGCAGGAGATGAGCGAGGTGGCTGATGCGGGGGCGTTGGATGAAGGCGAGGCGGTGCCGGTAGAGGCGGCGCGAGCGTATACGCTGGACAATGACCCTGGCGAGCGGCTGCCGGAGGAAGAGGCCGGGCAGCGACTGGAGCGCGGGTTCTACCGGCTGAAGACGCCGGGACGCGAGGCGCTGAAGCAGGAAGTGGAGCGACTGGAGCAGATCATCAAGCTGGCCGAGAAGATTACGCCGGCCCAGGATAGCAAGCTGAAGTTTGTCCTACAGAACGAACTGCTCGAACTGCTGCGGCGGCATCCCCGCGTGATTATCTTCACGCGCTACCGCGATACGATGGAGTATGTGGCTGACCAGATCGAGCGCTCCGGGCGCTTTGCGGGCCTGAAGGTGGTGCGCATTGAGGGCAGCCTGTCGGAGCAGCAGCGGCGCGAAAAGTTTGTCGAGTTCGAGCAGGCAAAGCAAGCCGTGCTAGTGGCGACGGATGCCATCAGCGAGAGCATCAACCTGCAACATGCCTGTTGCCAGATGATTCACTGGAAGCTGCCCTGGAACCCCAACCGGCTGGAGCAGCGCGTGGGGCGCATCGACCGCTTCGGCCAGCAGAAGCCAAAGGTCTATGTGCGCCTGCTGGTGATGGATGACCAGCTCGACGGGCTGGTGCTGGAGACGCTGGTGCGCAAAGCGGCGCAAATTCGGGCCGATTATGGCTTTGCGCCGCCCTATTTTGGCGACGATGAAAGCATTCTGTATCTGCTGCGCGAGCAGGGGCGGCTGCTGCCCCAGCAACTTTCCCTCTTCGACAGCCAGGAGTTATCCCCTGCGCGGCAGCCGGAACAGAATCCCTTTGCCGACGAGACGTTGCAGCGCATTCAGGCGGAGAGCTTTTATGGAGCCACCGATGTGACGGTGCCCGCGATTGAGCAGCGGCTGAAGCAGACAGAAGCAGCCATCGGCTCGCCCGCGCAGGTGCAGGCGTTTGTGCGCAGCGGGCTGCAATTCTTTGGCTGCCGGTTGAGCGAGAACAACGATCAGACCTTCAAGGTGGTCGTCACGGACGAGAACCTGCGCGTGGAGGGCGTGCCGGATGTGCTGGAGCAGGCGACGTTCAATCCCCAGGCGGCGCTGGATGACCCCAAGCTGACGCTGCTCGACCTGGGGCATCCACTGGTGCAGCGCCTGATTGATGTGGTCAAGACAGGCGCGTTTCGGGACAGCGGCGAGCGCTACGGGCGCACCGCCTACACCATCACCCGCGACGTTCGCCAGACGAAGGCGTTGCTGCATGTGCTGGCACGCTATGTCGTGAAGACGACACCACTTGCCATCGTGGAAGAACTGATTCCGGTGGCCTATCCGGTCTTTAGCCAGGAGCCGGGCGCGCTGCCGGCAGATCAGACGGAGCATCTGCTGGCGGCCAGTCCCGCGCCGGGACGCAAGCCGGACGCCGAGGTGAGCGAGGACATGAGGGAGGCGCTGCGTCGGCCCGAACTGCACGAGCTGCTTCAGCAGGCGGTGGAGGCGCGCCGGCAAGCCCTGGTGGATGATCGGCAAGCGATGCTAGCGCGGGAGGCATCCCAGGAGGGAGCGGCGCAGCGGCGCTGGTTGCAGGGCATTGACCAACTTGAGACAGCGTCCTATGATGTGCTGACAGCAACCATCTATTATCCCGCTGTGTAGGCTCGTAGCATGGAGGAGGGCATGGCAACGGTGAAAGCCAACCAAAGCCAATCGATGAAGCACCAACGACTCGCGCAACACCTGCTTGATTTACAGGCACCCGACCCCCGCCAGCGGCGCAAAGCGGCCAAGGCGCTTGGGAAGCTCGGCGATGGACAGGCGGTCATCCCGCTGATCGATGCCCTGGCGCACGACCCGGATGCCTATCTGCGAGCAGCGGCGGCAGAGGCGCTGGGGAACCTGGGCGATGCCCGCGCCGTCACTCCGTTGCTAGCGCAGCTTCAGGCGCAACCCAAGGTGCTGCGCCGGGCGGCGATTGTTGCGCTGGGGCAACTCGGTGGGCCACAGGCCGTCTCGGGGCTGATTCCCGTCCTTCAGGATGATGACCCGTCCTTGCGCGTACAGGCGATCAGAGCCTTGCGACAGACCGGGGATCGGGCCGCCGTCCTCCCGTTGGCGGCGCTGCTCCAGGATGACGAGCGGTGGGTGCGTTCGGAAACGTTGACCGAACTGGAGCGCTTTGGCGATCTACGAGCGGTTCCTCCTATCATCGCCTGTATGCAGCACGACGCCGACGAGGGGATACGTTGTATTGCCGCTCGCGTTCTGGGCAGCTTTGGAGACGCACGCGCCATAGAGCCGCTGCTCGCCGCGCTTGTGGGCCAGGACCAGGAGGTGCGGGCGTATGCTGCTCAATCCCTGGGCAAGCTGGGGGCGACGCAGGCGATTGAGCCATTAGTCGTCTGCCTGGAGGAACCGGCTGAGTATCTGCGCTATTCGGCGGCGCAGGCGCTGGGCAATCTCGGCGCGACGCGAGCGATCTCCCACTTGCTAGCGTGCCTTGAGGATGAAGACTGGACGGTGCGCTGGGCTGCCGCAGCAGCCCTCGGCCAACTGGGAGCAACCCAGGCGGTAGCGCCCTTGCGCGCCAGACTTCAGGATCATTACCCGGAGGTGCGCAAAGCGGCGCTCAAGTCGCTGGAGCAGCTTGGGTCGCTCTCGTAAAGGAGTCAGCGTTAAGGGGACTCAGCCTTGTCTCAGCAAAACATATGCAGGCGAGAACTCGCCTGAATAAAAGGATGAAAGTATCATGCAGCAAAAGAGAACAGGCGCGCTCATCTATCGGATAGGAAAGTGGTGTCGGCGTATTGCCCTGGCGACGGCGGTGCTTGGCGTTGGTGATATTGGGGTACAGGTGTGGTCGCTGTATTCTACCCAATATTATCGTGACCTTCCCCCATCCCTCTTTTTCTCTACCCTCGTGGGAAGTACCTTCTCGATCTTGCTCGTCACGGTCATCTGGTCTATGCTGCTCTTCACTGCCGGGGTGGTGATCGACCATGTGTTTGGCCTCGTGCCACTTGAACATGCCGATGATGAGGTAGAGGTGAGCCGCATCGAAGGCTAGCAGCCTGGGCTGGCGGTTGAAACCGCGCCTGAAGGCTACGCCGCAAAGTCCGCCTACGCGGACCAGGACGGACACATCACCTCGTAGGGGTGGGAAACCCGCGAAGGCGGGTTTGGCGGGTCGGAGACCCTTTAGGCGCGACTTTAGTCGCCAGCCAGCATAGAAAGGAAGGTGGATGCGATGGTGGCGGTTCCAC
>CAZFWN010000084.1:17783-21834 GCA_964522745.1 uncultured Ktedonobacterales bacterium | reverse complement strand
AGCCAACCGGGCCAAGGCAGAGCGTCCCGTCCGTCACCAGGACGCAGCCAATGGGCACGCCGTAGCCGGAGTGAACATCGGGCGTGATGCAGACGAGCTTTACCCCTGGGAATCGGGTGGCGTTGACGATCTGCGGGTAAATGCCGTCCTCAGCCTCAGCGAGCAACGCCGGTGTGAGGAAGAGCCGGATTGGCACATCCCCGGTGTCCTGGGTAGCCAGGGTATAATAGCCGTCTGCATGCCAGACGGCAGCAGTCTTCCAGTTCATCATCGGATCCTCCTTCAAAACACTGAAGCATGCTGTTGAGTCGCTTCGCCAGGCGGTACTGCCAGCGGTCCGAGCAGAGCGCGCAAGCGCTTGGCATCGTGGATGGCATAGCCTTCTGCGTCGTTGTTGAAGTAGGCATAGCTCTCATAGTCGTCCCTGGCATCCTGGGCCAGCCGCTCTGCCCACTTCGCCAGTTCCCGATCCGTAAAGCCGACGCCAAAGGCGCCGGAGTGAAACCGGAGGTAGCGGAAGAGGCCAATTCTGGGTAAGTCCAAAGGCGTGGGTGCTGCTCCCCCTATGCCGATGGCTAGGGTGGCGTTGGCGTTCGCCAGGAGGTACGCCAGGCGTTTCAAGGTGGCGGGCTCGAACCAGCTGGGGTCGCGCACTTCTACTGCCGCAGGCAGGTCTATTGGCAGCAAGGTGAGGACCTGTTCGAGTCGGGCTGGGTCGGCGCGCCAGTGGGGTGGGAGTTGCAAGAGCAGCACTCCCAGGTGCTCGCCGAGCCCGCTCGCGGCGGATAGGAGCCGGCTCAAGCTGTCTTGCGGATCTTTGAGCTTCTTGAGGTGGGTGAGGTAGCGGCTCGCCTTGACGGCGAAGCGGAACTCAGGGAAGGAAGCGACTTGCTCAGCCCAGGTATGAAACTGCTCGAAGGTGGGCAAGCGATAAAAGCTGCGGTTGAGTTCGACCGTCGGGAAGTGCTGGGCATAATACGCCAGCTGGTCGTGAGCGGGCAAGGTGGGTGGGTAAAACCGCCCGTTCCAGTGGGGGTAGTCCCACCCGGATGTGCCGATCCAAATGCGGCTCATGCGGTTCCTCCTGCTCTGACAAGCTCTTGCACTCACCTGATAGGCTCACCTTCTCCAGGAGTGCAAAAGGCGGTCCAGCAGCAAACCCCTCGGCGGTGAGGGAGATGTGCCTGGTGCCTGTTCTTGCCTCTGTCGTGCAGCGATAGGGTGAAGCAGGCGCGTTGTATCAAGGGTTACAGTGCTGGCAAAGGGTTGGGTGTCCACCGACCTGGTTCGCCCAGTCATCCAATGCTGCCCGATTCATTTCCTCGACGACTCGGAGCAATCCCACCATGCGCTGAATGCGTTCGGTCGGGGTCCGACGCAGCGAGGCTTCGATTAACGAGAGGTCCACGCTCCAGGCTTCCAATTCGCGCAAGCGTTGGCGGGTCTCTTCTGGTCCGAGCGGCTCGGCTGAACCCACCATGTGTGGCCCCTCTTCGGGCATAGTTAGCTGAGGCCTGGTCATAATTGAGTAGACTACGCTTCCGATACGTTATTCTCGGTCAAGCGGAACGGCCCTTTTGATACCCCAGCTGTTTTTGTTTGCCAACTTTCCTTCCTCTCTCCACGCTCCTCCGAGCCCGCCGTGTATCCCCTCGCCTTTCGCCTCCGACCACTTCTCGCGCAGCGTGACCCGCCAGCGCCAGACAAAAACTCCCCGTAAGATTTTGGGCTTCGTTTCGATATGTATGACGAGGAACGAGCACAATGGTGTTGAGCTGGCAGCAGATGGATACTCGAGGAAGTTGATGAAATCACCTTCGCCCGACGCGGACCCGGAAGACACCCCGGCAGCCGTGCTGTATGAGCAGCATGGGCCCTTGATCTTCGCCTGGCTCCTCAAGCAGACCCATTCCTGGGAGGATGCCGAAGACCTGCTGCTGGAGGTCTTTCTGGCGGCGCTTGAGCGCCATCGCCTGCTGGCCGTTCCGGAAGAGAAACGGCTGGCATGGCTGCTGAGCGTGGCGCAGCACAAGCTGGTCGACTATTATCGGCTGGCCGGTCGCCGCCAGAATGTGCCGCTGGAGACGATGACCGGAACGCTGGAGGCCGATGAGGCGCTGGCGCCCGAAGCGGTGGCCCTGCGCCGCGAGCGCCACGCCGACCTGCATTCGGCCTTGCAAGCGATGCCTGCGACGCAGCGAGAAGTGGTGCAGCTTCGCTTTGGCAGGGGCTTGCGCTGCGCCGAGATTGCGACGGTGCTGGGCAAGCGCGAAGGTGCTGTCTACATCCTGCTCTGGCGCGCCCTCGCGTTTTTGCGGGCGCGCTACGGGAGAGATCAGGAAGGAAGCGACCGCGATGCCACACGATGATGAACCGCTCAACTTTGAGGAGGTCGTACGTTTCCACAACCTGGACGAGCAGATCGAGCAGCGCCTGTATCAGCGCCCCCTCCCGCCCGACCAACGGGAGGTGCTGGACCCGGCGATGCTCCAAGACCTGTACGATTACTATCAGCCCGATGCCCAGCGGTTCCAGAGCGGGTTGAGCCGCGTGCGGGCGCGCCTGGGGGGGCGCGGCGTTGCTCCTAGTCAATCCTCAAACCCGCAGAACGGGCCAGGCACTCCGCCCGACTTCCGCCAGGCGGGGCTGCGCCCGCTGCAACACCTCGTCCGCAGCGGAGCGCGCTGGTCGGCACGGGTGAGTACGCTCGTCGCTGTCGCGCTGCTCATACTGCTGGTGGGCGGGCTGACGCTGGGTCTGCTGCTGGGGCATCCTCCCACCACCGGGACGCCTGGTGGCCCGGTGTTCCATGAATTTCCCCTCCCTCCCATTCCCGCTTCAGTCTGTCAGGGCGACGGCTGCGGTCCGTATGGGATCACCAGCGGCCCGGATGGCAATCTCTGGTTTACCGAAGGGTATCTGAACAAGATCGGTCGTATCACCCCTGCGGGCACGATCACCGAGTTCGCCCTCCCCACCGACTGTGGCAGCGGCTGCTATCCGCTGGACATCACCCGCGGTCCCGATGGCAATCTCTGGTTTACCGAACAAGCCGGGAACCGCATCGGGCGTATCACGCCCGCAGGCTCCATTCAGGAGTTCGCCCTCCCCACCGACTGTGGCAGCGGCTGCTATCCGCTGGACATCACCCGCGGTCCCGATGGCAATCTCTGGTTTACCGAACAAGCCGGGAACCGCATCGGGCGTATCACGCCAGCGGGCACGATCACCGAGTTCCCCCTCCCCACCGACTGTGGCAGCGGCTGCTCTCCCAACGACATCACCAGGGGCCCGGATGGCAATCTCTGGTTTACTGAAAATGGTGGGAACCGCATCGGGCGTATCACGCCCGCAGGCTCCATTCAGGAGTTTGCGCTCCCCAGCACCTGTGGTGGCAGCGGCTGTAGTCCGCTGGACATCACCGGGGGCCCGGATGGCACTCTCTGGTTTACTGAAAACAGCGGTAATAACATCGGGCACATCACGCCAGCGGGCACAATCACCGAGTTCCCACTCCCCAGCACCTGTGGTGGCAACGGCTGCGGTCCTTATGCTATCACCCGCGGTCCCGATGGCAATCTCTGGTTTACCGAACAAGCCAGGAACAGCAGCATTGGGCGTATCACGCCCACGGGCACGATTCAGGAGTTCTCCCTCCCTACCACCTGGCTCGGAGATATTACCAGCGGTCCCGATGGCCATCTCTGGTTTATCGACCGAGGGGCGAATGCCATCGGAGAGGTTTCCCCATAAGCAGAACCATGCCTGGACAGGGGGTTATCGCAAACACACAGGCACACTCCCCCAGGCGTACACCAGAACAACGCACGGCCAGCATCGAGGAAGAGGTAGAAAGGTATGAAGCACACAATGCTTACAGCGCTCCTGGTCACCGCAGCCGTCATGGTGGCGGCGTGCGGCTCGCCACAACCAGCAACACACCCATCCGCTACACTGACCCCTCAGCCAGCAGGCAGCATCACCGAGTTCCCACTCCCTAATCCCATTAATCCCAATCTCAGCCAACCTGATGGCATCACTGCCGGGCCGG
>CAZFWN010000084.1:2000-17683 GCA_964522745.1 uncultured Ktedonobacterales bacterium | reverse complement strand
CCTAATCCCATTAATCCCAATCTCAGCCAACCTGATGGCATCACTGCCGGGCCGGATGGCAACCTCTGGTTTACCGAAGGCAGCTATATTGGGCGCATCACCCCAGTCGGGCAGATCACCCAGTTTTTTGCGCTGCCAACGGATAACAGCGGCTCAATTAGCGGCATCACCGCCGGACCTGATGGCAATCTCTGGTTCACGGGGTGCCTCTTTAATCGAGACACGGGTGGGTGCAACAACGGCAAGATTGGGCGCATCACACCTGGGGGCAGCATCACGGAGTTTGCCCTGCCCACCCCCGACAGCAGCCCTGGTGGCATCACCGCCGGGCCGGGTGGCAACCTCTGGTTTACGGACGAGCTGGGCAACAAGATTGGGCGCATCACCCCAATCGGGCAGATCACCGAGTTCCCGCTCCCTACCCCCTGTAGCATTGCCGACTGCTTCCCTGTTGGCATCACTGCCGGGCCGGATGGCAACCTCTGGTTTACGGTAATCTGCATTATGCCCTCGACCTCGAATAAGTGTACCCACAGCCAGATCGGGCGCATCACGCCCACGGGACAGATCACCGAGTTCCCACTCCCTTATGCCACCAAGAATCCCGATCTCAGCCAACCTGATGGCATCACCGCCGGGCCGGATGGCAACCTCTGGTTTACGGACGAGAGCCAATGGCCTGATATGATCGGGCGTATCACGCCAGTCGGGCAGATCACCGAGTTCCCGCTTCCCAATCACAGCAGCTTCCCTGCTTACATCACCGCCGGCCCCGATGGCAACCTCTGGTTTACAGAGGGGTCTGGCAGCAGGATCGGGCGCATCACGCCGGCCGGGCGACTTACCGAGTTTCCAATACCAACGCATAACTTCCTTGGCGGAATCACTGCCGGGCCGGATGGCAACCTCTGGTTTACGGAAATCTGCAGCACATTCGAGGGTACGTGTACCCCCGGCAAGATTGGGCGCATCACTTCTGGGAAGTGAGCAGCAGGGGCTTGGCACGCCAGCGGCTTTCCTGCGGGCTCCACGGAGGCCCATTGGACCAAATCTGGCTGGCATCCCAGTTGAGTGCGGACCAGCAGCTTGCCTGGCTGCGCAAAGTCGCCAGATAGAAAGTGCTTGATCGCTATCGTCACGCGGCCGTCCTCGCGTTTGCGCCGGTAGAAGACCTTGCCGAGAAAGAAGATGGAGACCCGACATCAGAGCACCACGCCTTGCAGCAGGAGCAGTATGAACAGCTTTAGCGAGCGCTGCGTCATCTCTCCGCGCGCCAGCAGCAGCTTTTGCAATGGCGTTCTGGCGGTGGCCTCCGGCTTGTCGAGATTGCTGGGCTGCTGCACCGCCCCGAAGGCACGGTGCGCACATGGTTGGCGCGCACGTTTCGGCAGGTGCGCGCCCTCTCTGAGCAGGAAGGAAAAGCAACGTGAATAGCCCCCTCTACGATGATCGCATCCCCGAAGAAGCGCCTTCGACCCGGCCAGACCTCGTGCCCCTGCTGCGCCAGGTCTATCAGCAGTCGGCGCCCCTCTCCGACAGGGAGCAAGAGCAGATGATGGCGCGGGTGCGCGAGCGCCTGCTGCGCGCCGATCTGGGGCCAGCGCCGGACCAGGAGCAAGCGGTCCATCTGGCAGAAGAGGCTGCGGATCCTCCGCTTCAGCCGGTCCCTGCTCCCACTGTGCCGCGCCGCGCAGGCGTCCTTCGCTTCATCAACGCGCTCGCCACAGTGGTGGTCGTGGGAGCGCTCATCGGGGCCTCGCTGCTGTTTTTTAGCCATGCTCCGGGGTCTTCCGTTGTCACCCAAGCTCCTCCTGGTCCGGCCCCGCACAGCGCGCCTGTGATGATCCAGGCTGAGCATGGTGGGCTGGAGGCTTCTATGACGCTGACGGGTGGCCCCTATTTTCTCAGCGAAACGCTGGCGGTGGACATGACCCTGACCAATCATACCCAGACACCCTTTACTCTTGAGGGGTTTCCAGAAGACAGCCCATGTGGGGCAGTGCTGACGCTCGACATGAGGAGCGCGCAGCCAACGACGTTCCAGCTTCCGCCTCACGTAATTGTCCCTTGCCCATTTGGCAGCCATCCGCTGGAACGGGGGCCGACCCTCACCATTCATCACTATGAGACGCTCACGGCCAGTGGACAGGTGACGCTCACCGAAGGGGCCAGCTTTATGACAACGCAGACGGATGCCAACGGCAACCAGTCCACAACAAGTGGGCCGCCCCCCCTCGATGGGTATTGGCCGTCAATCACCATCGATGTCAGCGCGCAGGTGCCGCAAGCGTATCAATTCTCCTTCAAACAGGAAGGCGCGCGGGTTGTGGTCACTCCCCCGGCAGGCGTGCAGCCCCATCTGTTGTATCGGTATTCCGTGACTTGCCAGGATACGCAAGGCCCAGGAAGTACTGAGATTGCCAATAGTCTCTGGCAACCCCTTTCGACGACCACTGTACATCAGCCGGGCTGTCCTGGCCATATCAAGTGGGCCTTTGCCTTCAGTGCCCCTGGCTATGCCACCGTCTCAGGAAGCTTCTCTTTTTAAGGTGTTTCCTGAGAGCGTTTCGCACCCTGGGCAGCGTGCTTAGTCGGCTACCCTGCCAGGCGCGCTGCTCCGCTCTCATCCGCTCACCCTGCTTGGCCCTGACCCACGTCTGGGAGGGTGAAGCGTGGTACCACGCCTGCACCACCGCTTCTCGTGCGCACCCGCCACACCGCAGCACCAATCGCCCAGGCGATAAGCGCACAGCCCGCCGAGCCAGGCAAGCAGAGAGGTGAGATGTTCTCAGAGGGGCGCCACAGAAACGCGCGTAGGCCACAAGAACGCCTGGAAGCTCATGCGAGCACGAGGCGAGAGGAAGGGGGCGAGCGATCGAGATGCGCGAAGTGCCAAAGGACCAGCACGTTCACGGAGTGAGAGCATCCGATGGTCATCGCACGAAAGGAGCGTGTAACTCTGATGACCTGAGATCTGATCAGCATGAAGCAGCCGGGGGGTGGCCGAAGCCGAAGACGAGCCCGTATTATGGTAGGAGTCAAACACAACAAGGTAAGGAGATCACTCGATGGTACCCCAAGACGCACTGCTTGTCACCTTAGTCAAACTGGTTGATCGTCTGCCCATGCCCTCGCCTGCCACAAAGCGAGGAAGGGGGCGACCCACCTACTATACACAGAGTCTCTTCCTAAAGGCAGTCGTGATCATGATTGTTCGTCACCTGCACACCGTCCATGAACTGTTGGCAGTGTTAGAGCAGCCGACAGCGGAGATGGTAGCTCTGCGGGCTGTGCTCACCAAGCAGGGCCGCTTTCCGTCGCGTCGCACCTGGGAACGGCGCTTACAAGCCATTCCAGCGACCTTACCCGCTCAGATTGGCTGTTTAGGCCGCCACTGATCTGCCTGATCCAGCCCTGGCAGAGCCGTGGACGCGCGGTTGCCATCGATAGTACCACCCTGCGAGCCCGAGGAGGCGTCTGGCACCAAAAGCATCGAGAGCAAGGAGAACTGCCCCACACCTCGATTGATCCCGAAGCCCATTGGACCAAATCAGGCTGGCATGGCTGGGTTTACGGGTGGAAACTGCATGTGGTCTCGGTCGTCGCAGCCGTCTGGTTCCCCATCGCCGCTGTACTCACGCCTGCAAATATCGCTGACAGTGAACCTGCGCCTGCGTTGTTGCGCGAAGTCCCAGCCCATGTGCGCTTCGTTCTGGGCGATCGCCATTACAACACGCCAGAGCTGCACGCACATTGTCACCAAGCTGGCCAGCTGCTAGTCACGACCAAGTATGGAGGCTATCCTCACGCTGATGATGGGGTGGAAGTCCGACGAGTCTTTCATAAACTGCGTTCCAGTGCGATAGAAAATTTTAACGAACATTTCAAAGGCATCTTTGATGGACATGGGCAAGTCCCTACCAAAGGCTTGATTTCGACCCAACGCTTCGCCGAAGGCGCCATCTTTGTCTATCAATTGGCCTTACTCTATCGCTTTGAGCATGACCTGGAACTCTGTCTCGGCCTCAAAGCCTTGTTTAAGGCAGCCTGATAATTTATGACCAGGCCTCAGTTAGCTCCCCTTCTGACACTGCGTGTGGCGCATGGCTTTCAGCCGCCCTCCTTGCCGCTGGCTGCCGCACAACTGGCCGAACACGACCAGGCAATCAGCTTTAGTGCTGCCAATACGCAGGTGAGCAGCGACGACAGCGGGGCGTTTTGATAAAACGCACTGCTCACGCTGCCCGCTGGCTGCAGGCTGCTCACGGCCTACGCCGGCGTCAGCAACGGCTATGTGGTGGTGTAGCTGCAGGAGGGCCGCTCGGTATCTCGATAAAGGGATTTTTCATGAAGGGCACCTCTTGAGGAAGGCCACGATTTATGCTATACTCCAGAAGCCTGATTGATTTGGTCCTGGCTGGGAAGGAATGGTCTTCTGTAGGAGGACTGTGAAATGCAATGCCCCCACGGTAATCAGTCGTTACGCGACGGCTCAAAGTTCTGTAATACTTGCGGGCTGTCGCTTACAACGAATGAGGCCCCCTCGCGCAGTCCCATACCGACCAAACCTGTAGATGAGCACCTCGGGCAACAACTGGGCAACTACCGGCTGGTTCGCTTACTCGGTGAGGGAGGATTTGCCAGGGTCTATCTGGGTGAGCATGTGCATCTTTCTACCCAGGCGGCCATCAAAGTACTCAGCACGCTGCTGGCAAGTTTAGAGGATGTAGACATGTTCCGTCTGGAGGCGCGCACAATTGCCGGCTTGAACCACCCCAATATAGTGCGTGTCCTCGATTTTGGTGTGGAGGGCAGCGCTCCTTATCTGGTGATGGACTATGCCACCAATGGCTCCTTGCGTCTGCTCCATCCTAAGGGCATCCGGCTGCAACCGGAGGTAGTCTGGCGCTATCTCCGGCAAGTAGCAGACGCGTTGCAGTATGCTCACGAGCAGAAGCTGGTTCACCGCGATGTCAAGCCAGAGAATATGTTAGTGGGTCGCAAGCAGGAGGTGCTGCTGACGGATTTTGGCATTGCTCTGGTGACACAAAGCTCACGTTATGAAAGCACGCAAGGCGTAGCTGGGACAGCAGCTTATATGGCCCCGGAACAATTGCAAGGAAGGCCGCGCCCCGCTAGTGACATCTATTCGCTGGGTATTGTTGCCTATGAATGGCTCTGCGGAGAGCGACCATTTCACGGCTCCTTTACCGAGATCGCCAGCCAGCATCTTTTTACGCCGCCTCCGCCTTTGCGCGCGAAAGTGCCAGACCTGCCGCTGGCAGTGGAAGAGGTGGTACTGACCGCGCTTGCCAAAGACCCCAAGGAGCGCTTCGCCACCTCACGAGCCTTTGCCAACGCCTTTGATCAGGCCATCCATCCTGGATCGGCAGGCGTTGCCGCCTTCTCCACTGATCCCTCTGCCTACTGGACGCGCCTCCCTGGGCCGACTCCGCTCGCTGCTCCAACCGGGCAAGCGATACCCGCCGCTTCAACGCCACCGAAACCGGAAGCAGCGCCTCCTGCCAGCGATGCGCCCATTCCGACGCCAGCAGAGCCAGGCACTCCCCTGGACTCACTGGGCGCCGCTTCATGGCACAACGCTCCGACGCAACTCAAGCCTCTTGATGCGACAGAGGCTGTGCCTCCACCGATTCCTGATACGCTCGTTGAGGAACCGTTCCTGACGCCATCCGAAATACGCCCCAAGGCGCCTGTCGCGAAAGCAGCAACACCTGTAGGAGAGGCAGTCAGTCATTTCCGCACGAGTGGACAGCTAGGAGAGAATGTTCCGCCATTGGGAACGCCGCTGAGTATCTATCACGGTCACTCTGGCGAAGTCAGCATGGTAGCGTGGGTGTCGAACGGCGTGCGGGTCATCTCTAGCACAAAAGAGAACACGATCCAGGTGTGGGACAGCAACTCTGGCGAGGAACACCTTGCCTTTGCCGATCAGCAGCTTATCGGGTCTGCTGGCCTACAGCAGAGCGCTCTTTCGGCTGATCGTGCCCGCGTCGCAACCCTAAACAAAGCGCACCAGATTCAGGTCTGGGATCTGGAGTCTGGGCGAGAAGTGGTGAGCTATCGCGGCCATTCAAGCCGGGTCAGTGCCCTGGCCTGGTCGCCCGATGGACGGCATATGGCCTCTATCGCGTAGGATTATGCAATGCGAGTCTGGGATACTGGCACTGGTGAGATGCTCGCCACCTATCGTATTCACGCGACGCAGGTGACTTTCATCGCCTGGTCGCCAGATAGCCGGCGCATCGCTTCGGCAGATGCTGATGGTTGAGTGCGGATGTGGGACTTTACCGCCCGAAGAGCCTCCTTCACATATAGCGGCCACTCGGCGAAAGTATACCTGCTGCTCTGGTCCTCCGATGGTAAGCGGATTGTCTCGGCCAGCCACGATGGCACCGTGCAAATATGGGATGCCCTCAAAGGGAAGAAATTGGTGAGTTATGGCGGTCATCCGAAGGCTGATTACCCGGTGGCCTGGTCGCCCGATGGCATGTACCTGGCCTCGTTCTGTGAAGACGAGAAAGGAGCGATGGTTCGGGTCTGGGACAGCGCAACTGGAAAGACCGTTGCCATCTATCGCGGCCACAGTGGGACGGTGAACGCGCTGGCCTGGTCGCCAGATAGCAGGCTTGTTGCTTCGGCGGGGAAAGATGGCACTGTACAGCTTTGGAATGCCAGCACCGCTACAACCATCTTCTCTTATAAGGAACACAAAGGTGCGGTGCGCGCCATCGCCTGGTCGCCAGACGGCAAGTATCTGGCTTCGGCGGGTCAGGACAGCAAGGTCCATGTCTGGCACGCGAGGCAGCAGCCAGCCGCGCCAACTGTGCTAACCCGTGCACCAATGAATAAGGCCGGCTGGTTTATCGCCGCCGCAGGTATTTTCCTGATCGGCCTCTTTAGTCTAGCCGTAGGGAACCTTGGGATTCTCATTGTCTGTGCCTTAATCAGCGGTCTGCTCGTCCTCGTTGGCTTTGCTTCTTGACCTCCTCCCGATCCCGTTAACAGGATGGGATTCCCGTAATATGCGAAAATTGCATCCTCGCGTGTTGAGTGCAGGCGCCATCGATCATCTCTTCTCTGCTTCTGCGATGTGGGAAAAGGTTCGTCAGTATTGCTCTGCTTGTCGGCTAGTATACAATGTATTTGCAAACCGAAGCGGTCGGTGAGGGCCAAAACTCTCGCCAGTATACAACTTTCATTGCTGAACCCATTGCAAAAAGGCCCGATTTTCCTGGACTTGCGAGGCGTGTCAGTATACAAGTTTATTCACCCAGCACAAAGCGGCTGAAGCGTCGCAAGACAATGTTCTCACCGGTTTGATCAATCACTTGACGCACGAGTTCACCAACCGTCACCGTGTCATCTTTCACAAAAGGTTGCAGCATCAGTACCTGCTCGCTAAAGACCTTCCTGAGTTTCCCGCTGATAAAGTCGTCGCGCTTCGCCTCAGGGACATGGGCAAGAGCCGGGTCCTCCAAGATTTTTTGGCGTTCGGTCTCTACCAGATCGGCAGGCACGTCTTCAAAGTTGACGTACTGAGGGGCAAACCCCGCGATCTGCAATGCCAAGTCACGGGCGAGCGTCTGGAAGTTCTCGGTCCGTGCCACAAAGTCGGTGCTACAGTTCAGTTCCAGAAGCACACCCAGGCTATGGTTGTGATGGACGTACGAGAAGATGCCGCCCTGTTTCGTCTCACGATCGGGGAAGCTCCTCCCAGGCGAGTTCTCAAGGATTTTGAGCGCCTCCTCCCAACTCTTTGCAGCAGTCAGGGCCTTTTTACACTCGGCAAATGTGGCTTTGGTCTCTTCGCGCAGCTTCTTCACGTCCGCAGCCGTATGCTTCATGATCTGTTTCTCCTCGACGCCTGTTTCACTCACGTTCCTCTGCCTGGGTCGGCAGAGCATATGGATGCTCTGGCTGTGCTTGCTACCCAGCCTCTCACTTTCCCTCTTTTGCTGACAGTGTACCAGAAGTGTTCCTTTTACACCACAGGTCCACCTGAATGAGGTTCCACCAATTATCGGGGGTTGAAAAAGGAAAGAGAGGCTGCTACCGTGACCTAAAACACCAGAACCACAGGTAGGAACCGCTCGTGCGCCGCGTAAACGTTAACCTGGATTCCGGCCATTAGGCCGGGGAGGGTGAGAGCGATCCCTCTAGGGCGAGTGCCTGACCTGGAAGGGAAACCCGAAGGGGACAAGAGCATGGCACCAAAGCGAGCAAGCTCGAAGAGGTGGAGAGTCGTTCGGCTCGCGAGTCCTGTGCGCAAGGTGAGACTGAATAGTGTCGAATCCGAGCCCATGTGTGGTCCTTCCTAGACCCTCCGCAGCACCTCTGAAGCGGAGACCTCGTCATACCAGCGGGATGAGAGGCCGCTGAAAAAGCTCTCGGCGAGGAACTGCGAGTAATGAACTCGAAAGTGGGCAAAAGGACACCGTAAAAGCGCACTGATAGGTCTGGATTGATGGAAACGCGGGATGACCTAAAAGGCGCGAGCCTCATGGTCACGGAGTCGCCGTAGTAGTCCGAGAGCGGGAAAGCCGCTTACCTGGCGAAGGGCGACAGGTACCGCCGAGTGTCTGAACTGAGAAGCATGCGCAATGCAGATGGCTGAAACAGGCAGGCACTCACCGTGAGCGATCACGGCAGATAATCAGTGGTACCGGAGAGCCGGATGCGTTTAAGCGATGCATGTCCGGTTCGGAGGGGGGAGACGGAAAAGTGCTGAAAAGTAACTCGCCGGCTCCCTACCCAACATGTATGTCACAGTATCGCTGAAGATCGAGCTGGATGCAACCGCCAGCCTGACCGAGATGGAACGGCAGATTCAAGAAGCAGGAAAGGCCGCTATGCAAGCTGCACTCAAAGCCGCCATTCGCCAGCGCGAAGCCCACCAGCAAGCCTGCCCGGCATGTGGAAGTGAGCAGCAGCGCACACAAGGGACGAAGCGACACGTGTTGTTGACGAGTTTCGGACGAGTAGAAGTGCCCCTCCAACGGCGGCGCTGTCAGCACTGCGGCCAGCGGTTTCGCCCCGCCGATGCTTGTTTGGCGGACGTGTGGGGGCACAACATTACGCCAGCCCTGCGTGAGTTAGCGGGCTTGGTGGGCAGTTCGTGGCCCTACGAGACGGCAGCCGGAGTGCTACAGCGGTTAAGTGGCGTCCAGATCAGCGACGAACGGCTGCGGCAACTGACCAATGAGCAAGGCAGGACCCTCGCGGAGCTTCAGCAGGCGCACGCCCGGAAAATCCTCGCCGATGCCATCAGCTTGCCACAGATTCGGCGCGAGCGAGCGCACCGCGAACCCGCAGCACCGCCGGAACCGCCGCAGTGGTTGCAAGTTGGCCTGGACGGTGGCTGGGTGCCCTCCCGTGAGCAGAAAGGCGGCCTGGAAGGCAAAATCGGGGTGGTGGCGAGTCACAGCGAGCCTGTCGGCAAGCATGGGCGACATCGGTTGAGCAAACGCCGGTATGTCGCCACCTTTGGCTCTGCCGAAGAGGTAGGCCTGCTCAGCTATGTGGCAGAGTGTGACTTGGGCGCCACCGAAGCCTATCGGCAGGTCGTCTTGGGCGATGGGGCCGACTGGATCAAAACGCAAGCGGCAGAGCACTTTCCCGAGGCGGTGAAGGTGTTGGACTGGCCTCATCTGTGGCGCAAAATCCAGGAGGCGGTACGCGCCCTTCAGCCTGGCAAACGCCCCGCTCGACGCGCCTGGCGCAAGCAGCAGTATGAGGTGCTGCTGCCTCTGTTGTGGAGAGAGGAGCGCTTCAACGCGCTCACGCATTTGCGCAGCTTGTGCCCCTCGGCTGGGGAAGTGCCTTCGGCTGTGGAGGACGCGCTCCGGTATCTGGAGACGCAACAGGACTGGCTGGGCAATTATGAACGCTGGCAGGAACAAGGCTATCCGGTGGGCAGCGGCCTGGTCGAACGCGCGGTGGCGCTGGTCATCAATCTACGGATGAAGAAACGCGGCATGCGCTGGAAACGGGCCAATGCCTCTGCGGTGGTCGCTTTGCGCGTCCAACGCATCAATGCTGATTGGGAAACGGCTGCTGCCTAGCACTCGATAATTGGTGGAACCCTAGTACTTCAGTGCCACTTAATTGCAGCTAAATCGCTCTCGAAGCAGATCCCACCGCTATTGGAGGGAGTTCGCTCTGACAAACGCTTGATTGCTGCGAGGCCAGGAGATTAGGGCCTCCCTCGAATAAGTGGCACTGAAGTACTAGAAGGCACTTTCCGCCATGAAAAGATCCCTCTCCATTTCAGGAAGATCAGTTGATAGCTGATCAGTGCCATTGTGCCCTCATTCCACCGCCAGGGTCTGGGTGTGGCGGCCTCCACCCAGGTATCGCGGCATAGGCTGGACCAAACCCATCGTGAGTTTACCTTAGCAACCAACTAGAATGGTAAAACCGGTAAGGGCAAGCATTTGCAGAAACCCCTCACCCAGCAGTACCGGCACAAAATTTGCCGCCATGAGATGTAGGGCAGCGACGGTCTCGCTTCGCTTGCCCCGCGCAGGGCGCCTGGCCCTTCTATACCGGCGGGCTGCCTCTGTAGACTTCTGCTGAATATGAGGGTTGGGATACATCCGAAGAGCCACCTGAATTCCTTTAGAGATCTTCCTCAGCGTGGACTTATGCGGGAAGAAGGGTCATGCCTTCCTGGGGGAGCTTCACAAGCGAAGACCTGGCCGGAAAGACGCCCAAAAGAGACGCTTTAGAAGGAGCAGAGCATCGTGGTCGTCAGCAGTGATGCGACTATTCAACAGGATGTACTGGAGGAACTGAAGGGGGCGCCACGTCTCCAGCCGAATGAAATTGGGGTGATTGTCACAGACGGGGTGGTCACGCTCACCGGCTACGTCGATTCCTATGCGAAAAAGTTGGCCGCCCAGGAGGCGGCGCTCCATGTACATGGGGTCAAAGTGGTCGCCAACGACATCCAGGTGCGCCTGCCAGGAGTGAGCGAGCACACTGATACGGACCTGGCTCTGAGGGCACGAGATGTCCTTTTGTGGGATGGGGAGGTGCCCGCCAACAACGTGAGCGTCACGGTCAGCAATGGCTGGGTGACCCTCGATGGCGAGGTGGAGCATGCGTATCAGAAGGAAGCCGCCGAGCTGGCAGTCAATCACCTGGCCGGGGTCAAAGGGGTGAGTAACCTCATCATGGTGCAACCACAAGTGGCACCAGAACCCCTCAAAGAGGACATCGAGCGGGCGTTGGTCCGCAACGCCCAGACGGACGCCAGGAACATCCAGGTCGAGGTGGAGGGGCGCAAAGTTATTCTGCGAGGGCGCGTCTCGTCCTACGCCGAGAAAAAGGCGGCAGAGCAGACGGCCTGGACCCAGCCAGGCATCGCCGAGGTCGAGGATCTGCTTCTCGTTGCCTGATGTAATGTGTGGGCTTTTTATGACGTAGGCGAGCGGGCAGAAACCTGCACGGCGCTACATGGAATAAAGGAGTAAGAACCTCGATGCAGGAGCCAGGACCAGAAGAGCAGACTACTCAATCACCACAAGGTGAGGCCGCATCACAGGAAGGGACGTTGCCCTCCCTTGAGCAACAGCTTGCCGAGATAAAACACCAAAAGCAAGAATGTCTGGATTCCTTGCTCCGCAGCCGGGCGGATTTTCTCAATTACAAGCGCCGCGTGGCCCAGGAGCAAGCTGGGGGGCGTATAGAGGCCCAGAAGGCGCTCCTGGAGAAGCTCTGGCCCATCCTGGATGATCTGGGACGTGCCCTGGAGTCAGCCCCGCCAGAACTAGTCGAGCAGCCCTGGGTACAGGGTATTCATCTGGTCGCCAGGATGCTCACAACCACCCTCCAACACCTGGGGGTCCAATCGGTTGGCGCACCGGGAGAACCGTTCGATCCACATCGGCATGAGGCCGTCATGACTGAGCACCGCTCCGATGTGCCGGAAGGAACGATTGTACAAGTGACCCGCCCAGGGTATGCATTGGGTGGGCAGATCTTTCGCCCTGCTCAGGTCGTTGTGGCGGCTGCCCCTGAAGCAACAACTGCGACTCCATCTGAAAGGTAGATTCCTGACAAACTACTGATTGCCAACAGAGCACCAGAAGCGCAATGCTTCCTCAAAGGAGCGATGAAACAATGGCACATGTATTGGGCATAGATCTGGGGACGACGAACTCGGTCATGGCAGTTATCGAAGCTGGTGAACCGACGGTGCTGGAAAGCAGTGAAGGATCGCGACTGATTCCTTCGGTGGTGGCAATCGGCAAAGGGGGCGAGCGTCTTGTCGGTCAGGTCGCCAAACGGCAGGCCATCACTAACCCGGAAAATACGGTGTATTCGATCAAGCGGCTGATGGGGCGCAAGTTCGACGACCCTGAGGTCCAGCGAAGCATGAAGGAGGTCTCCTACAAGATCGTCCGGGCGGCCAACGGAGACGCGCATGTATTGCTGGGAGGCCACGACTATAGTCCCCCGGAAATCTCGGCGATGATTCTGCAAAAAATGCGCACCGACGCCGAGACCAAGCTAGGTGAGCGCATAACTCAGGCAGTGATTACCGTTCCAGCCTATTTCAACGACGCACAGCGTCAGGCCACCAAAGATGCCGGCCAGATTGCCGGGCTTGAGGTGCTGCGCATTATCAACGAGCCGACCGCCGCCTCGCTCGCCTATGGGCTGGATAAGAGGAAAGATGAGACCATTGCGGTCTACGATCTGGGCGGCGGCACCTTCGACATCTCCATTCTACAACTAGGGGAAGGCGTCTTTGAGGTCAAGGCCACCAATGGCGACACACATCTGGGGGGCGACGACTTTGATCAGCGCATTGTCAATTGGCTTGCTGACGAGTTCCGCAAGGACCAGGGCATCGATCTCCGCAAGGATCGTATGGCCTTGCAGCGTTTAAAAGAGGCAGCTGAACGCGCCAAAATCGAGCTTTCCAGCACTATGCAGACGGAGATCAACCTGCCCTTCATTACCGCCGACCCCAGCGGCCCCAAACATCTGGTCATGACCCTCACTCGTGCGAAGCTAGAACAACTGGTCGGCGATTTGATCGAGCGCACACGTGGGCCGGTGATGCAGGCGCTAGAAGATGCCAAGGTGAAGGCCAATCAGGTGAATGAAGTGGTGCTGGTGGGTGGTCAGACACGCATGCCCGCCGTGATTGAGCTGGTACGCTCTATCTTTGGCAAGGAGCCGCATAAAGGGGTCAATCCCGACGAAGTGGTGGCCGTTGGCGCTGCCATTCAGGCCGGAGTCCTGCAAGGCGAAGTAAAAGATGTGGTGCTGCTCGACGTCACCCCGCTCTCATTGGGGGTGGAAACGCTGGGTGGCGTGATGACGAAACTGATCGAGCGCAATACCACCATTCCCACGCGCAAAAGCGAGACCTTTAGCACGGCAGAAGATAATCAGCCAGCGGTGGACATTCACGTGCTGCAAGGCGAACGCGAACTGGCCCGCGACAACAAGAGCCTGGGGCATTTCCGCCTGGAGGGTCTGGCTCCGGCGCCTCGCGGGTTGCCACAAATCGACGTCTCCTTTGACATTGACGCCAATGGCATTCTGCACGTGACGGCCCGCGATAAGGCCACCGGGCGCGAGCAGAAGGTGACTATCAAGGCGTCCAGCGGCCTCTCTCAGGAGGAGGTACAGCGGCTGGTCCGTGAGGCCGAAGTACATGCCCAGGAGGACCGCCAGCGCAAGGAGGAAATTGAGGCGCGCAACCGCGCTGATAGCCTCGCCTATCAGGCCGAGCAGACGATGCGAGATGTGGGCAACAAAATCTCGCCAGGGCTGCACAGCGAGGTAGAGAGCAAAATCAAAGCGGTGCGTGACGCGCTCGCGCAACAAGACACCTCGCGCGTGCGCGCCGCAGCAGACGATCTGGAGCGCACGATGCAGCGCATCGGCCAGGAAGTCTATAGCCAGGCTGGGGCCGGAGCAGGCGGTGGAACCGGAACCAGCGACGGATACGGATACGGAAGGGGCGATGGAGCAGGGACCCCTCCACCTCCACGCGACGAAGCTGAAACCGTTGAGGGAGAATACCGCGAAGTGTGAGGAAAGAGGCGGCTTGTGGAGCAATATGCTGCTCCATGAGCCGCCTGTGCTCTGATGATCGCTGTGTCCAGATAGCCTGCCACAAGTCAGCCTGGAGTTGCTGCGCAGCGCGCTGAGAGAAGCCGGAGCATGGCCGTCGATTACAAGGACTACTACAGCATTCTCGGAGTGAACGAGCATGCCGACGAGAAAACGATTCGCCAGGCGTATCGCAAGCTGGCGCGGAAGCTTCATCCTGATGTCAATCCGGGCGACAAGACAGCGGAGGAGCGCTTTAAAGAGATTAATGAAGCCAACGAGGTGCTTTCCGATCCTGAGAAGCGTCAAAAATACGATGAGATGCGCCGCTATCGCCAGCAATTTGGTCACTGGCCTGGAGAGGGGAGAGCAGGGGAAGCGAGACAGCCAGCAGGCGCCGCCAGAGGCAGAGATGCTTTCAGAGGTGGGAACTATGAGTATCGTACCATCAACGAAGAGGATCTCCAAGACCTTTTCGGCGGGCGGTCTCCCTTCTCTGATTTCTTTGAAACCTACTTCCATTCAGGCTTTTCCCCAGGCAATGAGCGGCGCTCCCGCACTGGCGCGGCTCCCGTCCGCGAGCGCCCGCCCACTCGCGGGCCGGATGTTGAGGCAGAGATTGAGATAACACTGGCCGAAGCGTACCAGGGGGCGAAACGCACGGTTGAGCTGGCCGATCCAGATGGGACAACACGCCGCTTGGAGGTGACGATACCGGCAGGGGTAGACGAGGGGTCACGCATCCGCCTGGCTGGACAAGGCTTGCCAGGAACCGCAGGACGCGGTGATCTCTATGCGCGCGTCCATCTGCGGCCTGATGCGCGCTTTACCCGTGAAGGTACAGACCTGCGTACCACCGTCGAAGTTCCGCTGGCCGTTGCCATGCTTGGCGGGGAAGCGCACGTGCCGACGCCAGACGGACGGAGGCTGCTGCTGCGCATTCCCGGCCCCACACAGAACGGCAGAACATTCCGGCTGCGCGGCCAGGGGATGCCCCAACGCATCGGACAAACGGAGCAGCGTGGTGATCTCTATGCTGAGGTACGAGTCGTGCTGCCAACGCAGCTTAACGACGAGCAGCGACAGCTCTTTGAAGCTTTTGCCCGCTCCATTGGCTACACCGGCCCGACTACTCCCGCAGAAACCGGAACTGGAGGCCGTCATGTCTGAACAGCAGAACTATCGCGTTCTATCACAGCGTTATGTGGCTGCTTACTATAGTGAGCAGGAAACCGCAGAGTACAGCCGCCTGGAACTCCAGGTGATCCAGTATCTCACCGAAGCTGGAGTGATCGGCAGTGTCCAGGTGGTAGGCGAGGAGCAGCGACGCTACAACGCTGCGGACCTGGCGCTCTTGCGCCGGGTGCGGCGCTTACACCAGGATCTAGCCATCAACCTGGAAGGCATCGAGATCATCATGCGCCTGGCCGCCCGCATTGAGATGCTTCAGCACGAAGTAGCCCGTTATCAAGCGATAGCTGAACGCAGCACAGGAGAGCAGCGAACAGACCATGCTCTGGACCATCCTGGGAGAGAGGAGTACCAGCCATGAATATCGAACAGTTTACCGAGAAGGCGCGCGAGGC
>CAZFWN010000084.1:0-1900 GCA_964522745.1 uncultured Ktedonobacterales bacterium | reverse complement strand
AGAGAGGAGTACCAGCCATGAATATCGAACAGTTTACCGAGAAGGCGCGCGAGGCCATCGCCGAGGCCAATTCGCTGGCGCAGCAGCGCAACCACGCGCAGATCGAGGTGATTCATCTGCTGGCTGCGCTGCTCAATCAAGAAGGTGGCCTGGTACCGCAGATCATTCAGCAGGTTGGGGGGGACCTGGCAACGGCACAACGTCTGGCTGCGCGCGAGCTTGAACAGTTGCCGCAGGTCTACGGAGGCAGCGCGCCTGGCATCTCTCCCCGGTTACGCAGCCTGCTGGAGCAGGCCCGGCAGGAGATGACTCGCTTCAAGGATGAGTATCTCAGCGTGGAGCATCTGCTGCTGGCTATGTTCGAGGTGGACGACCCGGTGGCGAGGCGCATGCTTGAAGCGACAGGACTGACCCGCGACAAGGTGCTTCAGGCGCTCACCTCCATTCGGGGTTCCCAGCGGGTCACCGATCCCAACCCGGAAGAGAAATTCCAGGCGCTAGAAAAATATGGTCGTAACCTTACCGAAGAGGCGAGAAAAGGCAAACTCGACCCAGTCATCGGGCGCGACCAGGAGATTCGTCGGGTGATTCAGGTTCTCAGCCGGCGCACCAAAAATAATCCAGTGCTGATTGGCGAGCCAGGCGTCGGCAAAACCGCCATCGTCGAAGGGCTGGCGCAGCGGATTGTGCGCGGTGATGTCCCCAAAACCCTGCTTGATAAGCAGGTCGTTGCCCTCGATCTCGGCGCTTTGGTGGCCGGAGCCAAGTATCGCGGCGAATTTGAAGATCGCTTGAAAGCGGTGCTGAAAGAGGTCACCAGTTCCGAAGGGCGCATCATGCTCTTTATCGACGAGTTGCACACGCTGGTGGGCGCCGGGGCAGCGGAAGGCGCGATGGATGCGTCCAATATGCTCAAGCCGATGCTTGCCAGAGGGGAATTGCATTGTATCGGCGCTACCACCCTGGATGAATATCGCAAACGGATCGAGAAAGACGCGGCTCTGGAGCGCCGCTTCCAGCCGATCATGGTCGAGCCGCCCTCGGTTGAGGCCACCATCAGCATCCTGCGCGGCCTCAAACCACGCTATGAGGCGCATCATGGCGTTCGCATTCAGGATAGCGCGCTGGTGGCAGCGGCGGTCCTCTATCACGGACCGCTTTTTGCCCGACAAAGCGATTGATCTGATCGACGAAGCGGCCAGCAGTCGGCGGGTTGAATTAGACAGCACGCCCACTGAAGTAGATGCCCTGGAGCGGCGCATCCAACAACTGCAAGTCGAGCAAGAGGCATTGAAAAAAGAAACCGATCCGGCAAGCCGTGAACGGCGGACAAAGGTAGAGCAAGAGATCGCCAATCTTTCCGAGCAGTTGCGTACCCTCAAGCTGGAACTGGAACGTGAGCGCGGGCCTGTCGAGGAGATACGTCGCCTGATGCAAGAATTGGAGCAGGCGCAGGTGGCCCTGGAGAAGGCCGAGCGCGAATACGACTATGAAGCGCAAGCGCGGCTGCGCTATGAGGTCATTCCCAAACTGGAGGCGCGCATCCATGAATTGGAGGCGCAGCTCTCGACCCTCAAGGGAGTACGCATGCTCAAAGAGGAGGTGGACGCCGAGGACATTGCCGAGATCGTCTCCCGCTGGACGCACATCTCGGTTTCGCGGCTGATGGAAAGTGAAGTGCAGAAACTCGTCAGAATGGAGGACCGGCTGCGCGAACGGGTGGTAGGACAGGACCATGCGCTCATGCTGGTTTCAGATGCCATCCGCCGCGCCCGTACCGGGCTGCAAGATCCCAATCGTCCGCTTGCGAGCTTTCTGTTCCTGGGGCCGACGGGAGTTGGCAAAACGGAACTGGCGCGGGCGCTGGCCGAGTTCCTCTTCGACGATGAGCGCGCCCTTA
>CAZFWN010000083.1:0-22177 GCA_964522745.1 uncultured Ktedonobacterales bacterium | reverse complement strand
CTGGGCACCTGGCAGCGCATCTTTTACGCTGAATTTGACGGCCAGCGCCCCAAGCGTGTGATTATCAAAGCGATGGGGGCATAATCAGCACACCTCATCCTCTCCGGCACGCAACTCCTCGTGGGAGGCTGAGCGAGCCGCCAGCACCTCATGCCAGTGATCCTCGGCCCACTGGCACATGACGTCGAGCGGCGTCATAACGGTCTGCCCCAACGGAGTCAGGGCATATTCTACCTTTGGCGGCACAACTGGATAAACCTTCCGCGCGACCAGGCCATCACGCTCCAGCCGGCGCAAGGTCTGTGTCAGCATCTTTGCTGAAATTCCTGGGATGGCGCGTTGCAGTTGCCCATGCCGCTGTTTGCCACACGCGAGTACAGAGAGAACCACCAGCGTCCATTTGTCGGCCACCAGTTCGAGCGCCTGCCAGGCTTCGCTTTGCGTGTCGATAAAGGGGTGATCTGGTTCTTTATATGCCATATGGTAAGTATAGCACTTTTCAGCACCTACTTGCAATAATGACCATATCACTCTATTCTTTTTCTAGAGCAGCCATCGCTTACAAAGGAGTTTACCCATGCAAACCCAAACCACTGACTTCACCGCACTACGCGGGGCCAACTATATCAGCCTGACCACCTTCCGCAAAACGGGTGAGCCGGTATACACACCCGTCTGGTTCGCTCAGGACGACGTCGCGCTCTATCTCTTCACCTTTCCTAGCGCCGGCAAGCTCAAACGTATCCGCCACACGCCACGAGTGACTGTTGCGCCCTGTACGTTGCGGGGCAAAGTAACCGGGCCGGCTATCGAAGGGCGGGCACGCATGCTCATTGAGGAAGCGGAGCAGGCCCACGCCGATCAGACGCTGGCGCGCAAATATGGGCTAATCTGGCGGCTCTATAATGGCTCTATGGAAATGATGCGATTCATCCTGCGCCGCCCCAAATCGGAGCGGATCTATGTTGCTATCGAGCCGGCCAACTGAACGAGCAAGGCTGGCTCTGTTGGCCGTTGTGCTGCCCTATTACTATCTCCCTGATTGGCGAATGATCTCCTCCTCATGGTAGACTATCTGCGAGGAGAAGTTCTTGTAAGCCTATCAGCAAGCAAGCTCTATATGCTTGCGTGTGTGCCAGGTTTCTGGCGCTTGGAACGCTATTGGAGCAGACGATGCCAACCAACCCGAAGAGGCCCATCTTTGGCGAATCGCGCGGCCTCAACGATGAAGAAGCGCAATATATCCAGGACATGATTCAAGAGGCACAGCATTCCTCGCGTGGCCTCTCAATCCCTAAAGAAGACCTGGCCGCCAGCGCGACGACCAAGCTTATTCCTGAAGCGGCCAGAGTTATCGATCAGAGCAAGGTTCGCCTGATCCTGAACCGCTTCAACCGCGACTTTTTGTATGGGCAAGGGCGTTTCGATGAATATCAGGGTGGCCTGCTGCTCAAATGGGGCGATGGCTACTCGCGCAAGCATATCTGGATCAGCGTCGAGGGTGACAACCTGCTCTTTGAGAAGAGCCACTCCAGGCGCTGCGACAAGCCCTACTGCAACGGCACGCACCATGTCCTCAGCCCTGACCTCTGGAAAAACATCAACATGGTGAATGAGGAGCTTGGAGACTGCTTCCGCCGCCCGGTCCACGAACCCACCGACGACTAGCAAAATGTCAACGAGGCGGCTGGCAGAAGTCAGCCGCCTCGCCATGATTTGTCTATCACTTCAGTCCAAGCTGGCTGCGGATTTCAGCAAGCGCCTGGGCTGTGTCTTTGAATTGCACAATCTTCATCCCAAGGTTCTGTGCAGCCTCAACGTAGCGAGATTCATCGTCCACAAAAAGCATATCGTGCAAGGGTATGCCGAGCCGGGCAGCAGCAAGCTGAAAGATGGCTGGCTCTGGCTTTCTGATATGCTCTTCGGCAGAGATGATGATGGTATCTACCTTATCATTGAGATGAAAGCGTTTTGTGAGCAGCGCCCGCATATCTGAAGGGGTGTTGCTGAGGATAGCCGTCTTGTAGCGTGGCCGCAAGGTGCGGAGAAAGGCCACCAGATCAGTATTGAGACGAAAGGCCGAATAGAACACCTCGGCCAGCACACGCCATTCTTGAGGATGCACACCAAGCGTGTGCGCCACATCCCGCCATAGCTCCTCCTCGGAAACATGCCCCAGAATGGCTTCCCGAAAGAGCGGCAGGCGAAACATGGCGCGCATCAGGCCGCCCTCTGCCACGCCGGTACGAGCCTCCCACTCCAAGCGTTCCAGTCCCTCATCAAGCAGCAGCACATCCATCAGGTCAAAGATCACCGCCCGAATCGGCATCGCCTTCTGGCCCTTCCTGGTGCGAGTGTTAGCGCGGATTGCCCTGTCCACGTTTCTCAGCAATCATGGCGCGCAGCAGATCGGGCGCTATTGGCGCCTGAGTTAGATGGATACCCAGCGGCGAGAGCGCGTCTTCAATAGCCGAAACGAGCGCCGAGGGCGCAGGGATGGCTCCGGCCTCGCCGGCGCCTTTCACACCAAGCGGATTCAGCGGCGAAGGCGTCTCCACATGATCGACATCGATATGGGGCACTTCTGTGGCGTAGGGGATCAAGAAATCCATATAAGTGCCGCTGCGCAGTTGCGCATCCTCGTCGTAATGCAGCTTCTCATAGAGCGCACCGCCAACGCCCTGCGCCACGCCGCCAAACACCTGCCCCTCCACCACCATTGGATTGACCACTGTGCCGCAATCATGCACTACCGCGTATTTGAGAATCTTGACCATGCCGGTATCCGCGTCTACCTCGACGATGGCCGCGTGACAACCGCTGGCAAAGGCCGCGTGCGGCGGGCTATAGTAGCGAATCGCCTCCAGCCCTGGCTCTTTGCCTGGCACCAGCGCCGGCCCTTTGCGCGGCAGCGGCTCTGGCGGCAGCTTCGGCACCTCGCCATAGGCATAGCGAATCGGATTGGAGGCCACCGCCAGCGCCGCCAGCGAATAGCCCTTGCCCGGCGCGCCCTTCACCGAGATGATCCCGTCGGCAAGCTCTAAATCCTCCTGGCTGACTTCGAGCAGGTCCGCCGCAAGCTGCATCGCTTTCTCGCGCACGGCTCGCGCCGCCAGCGCCACCGCGCTGCCGGCCACTGTGAGCGCCCGGCTGGCATACGTCCCCGACCCCCAGCGAAACTGCGCGGAGTCGCCGGTGGTCACCGTCACCTGTTCTAAAGAGACACCTAGCTCGTTGGCTGCAATTTGCGCAAAGGTTGTGTAGTGTCCCTGGCCCTGGGTTGAAACCGCCGTCGAAACGGAGACATGCCCGCGCACATCGACCTTGACCTGCGCGCCCTCATACGGGCCGATGCCAGTGCCCTCGACATAATTTGCCAGCCCAATACCGACGTAACGGCCCTGCGCTCGTGCTTTCTCCTGCTGCTGCTTGAATCTGCTCCAGCCAATCAACTTGAGCGCTCGCGCCTGCACCTCTGGATAATTGCCGCTGTCGTAGGTTGTTGGCCCGCCGTCCTGGAAGATAAGCCCCACGTCATGCGGAAACTCATCGGGCTGGACAAAATTGCGCCGCCTGATCTCCGCCCGATCTAGCCCAAGCTCAGAGGCCGCTTTGTCCAGCAGGCGCTCCATCGCAAAGACGCCCTGGGGCCGGCCCGCGCCGCGATAAGGACTCACCGGCACTTTGTTGGTAAAGGCGACGGTAAACTCTACCCGGTAATTGGGCACCTTATAGTTATTAGGCACCTGTGTCGCCGTAATCAGCGGGCTGATAATGCCATAGGGGCTAAAGGCGCCAGTATCATGCAGAAACGTATCGCGCACGCCCAGGATATGCCCATCGGTATCAAAGGCGATCTCAATATCGTGAATCTGCTCGCGCTCGTGATTGGTCGAGATGAAATGCTCGATGCGGTCCTCGATCCACTTCACCGGACGCTTCAGGCGCATCGAAGCCATTGGCGCCAGAATCTCTTCGGGATAGAACATCATGATCTTTGGGCCAAAGCCCCCGCCCACATCTGGCGCGATCACCCGCACCTTCGACTCCGGCAGATGAAAGAGCATCGCCAGCCCGTTTTTAATCGGAATCGGCCCCTGGGTGGAAATCCAGCAGGTCAGCGATTGCTCGGCCTCGCTCCAGTCGGCCACGATGCCGCGTGTCTCCATTGGATGCGCCGCGCCCCGGTCCATGCGCACGCGATCTTTGACAATATAGGCAGCCCGCGCAAACGCAGCATCAGGGTCGCCCACCGTCTGCACCAGATGCGCGGCGATATTACGCGCCACGCCGGCATGCACCAGCGGCGCGCTCTCAGCAGTGGCGTCATCCAGCGCCGCCACCACTGGCAGCGGCTCATACTCCACCTCGATCAGTTCCAGCGCATCCTCGGCAATATAGCGATTTTTTGCCACCACAAAGGCCAGCGCCTCGCCAACATAGCGCACCTCATCGCCGGCCAGCGCCCGCTGGGTGCGTGGCGCGGTCAGCGCCGGATGCGGAATCAGCAGTGGCAGCGGCCCACCCGCCGGGCCGAGATCATCGGCGGTCAGCACCAGATAGACGCCCGGCAGTGCCCGCGCCTTGCTCACATCGAGCCGCTTGATACGGGCATGAGCATGCTGGCTGCGCAGCACAGCGCCGTGCGCCATGCCTGGGCGGTGAATATCATCAACATACTGGCCCTGGCCTTTGAGCAAACGCGGGTCTTCTAGCCGCTTGACCGGCTCGCCCAGCAGTTTCGTGGTCATGGCTCATCCTCTATTTCTTCATGGCTTTTGCGGCCTGGCGCACGGCCTCAACAATGCCCTGGTAGCCGGTGCAGCGGCAGAGATTGCCGGCAATACCCTCCCGAATCTCCTCATCGGTCAGATGGAGATTGGGATGCTCTTTCAGCAGGGCATAGGTTGCCATCAAAAAGCCCGGCGTGCAGAAGCCGCATTGCAGGCCATGACAATCCTGAAACGCCTGCTGAATGGGATGCAGCGTGCCATCCGCGTTTGCCAGACCCTCCACCGTCACAATACGCGCCCCCTTGGCCTGCACGGCCAGCATCAGGCAGGAGCGAATCGGCACCCCGTTATAGAGAATCGTGCAGCAGCCGCAGACGCCATGCTCGCAGCCCACATGCGTGCCAGTTAGCTCTAATTCGTGGCGCAAGAAGTCGCTGAGCAGCATGCGCGGCTCGGCTCTGGCCGCGTAGCGCTTGCCATTCACATTCAGAGAAATCAGGCGCGTGCGCGCTGCTTTGGCTTTGGTCTTGGCGTCTATCATCGCTCGCTCCTTGGGCGCGCTCGCTGCCAGGCCAGCGTCAGTGCCCGCTGCGTTAAGGTGCCAGCCACCTGCCGGCGGTATTCTGGCGAAGCATGAATATCGCCCGCCGGGTCTAGCCCGCGCATCGCGGCAGCTTTGGCGACCTCAATGGCCTGCTCATCCACCCGATTGCCCTCCAGAGAGGCTTCCGCTTCTGGCGCTCGCTGCTGCGTCTCGCCCACGCCCAGCAAGGCAATGCTGGCCCTGGTGCAGACGCCCTGCTCATCCAGCGTCAGGCAGGCGGCCACACCAACAATCGCAAAATCGCCATGCCGTCGGGTAATCTCCAGAAAGGCCGTTCCGCTGCCTGGTGGGAGCAATGGAAACCATACCTCGGTCAGCAGTTCATCTGGCTCAATCGAGGTAAGCAGGGGTCCGATACAAAGGTCTTGTGCCGGAATCTGGCGGCTGCCTCTGGGGCCAACCACGCGCACCCACCCCCCTAGTGCCAGCAAGACCGCCGGCAGTTCTGCCGCCGGGTCGGCGTGGGCCAGGCTGCCGCCAATCGAACCACGCGAGCGAATCGGTGGATGGCCGACGTAGAAAATCGCCTCCGCCAATAGTGGAGAGCGTCTTTTGACAATACGCGAGCGCTCGACGGCTCGCTGGCGCGTCAACGCCCCCACTAACAGACCATCCGGCTCCTCGTTGATATAGGCCAGTTCTTTTATGCGGTTAATATCAACGATTGCCTCTGGCTTCGCCAGGCGCATATTCATCATCGGGATGAGGCTCTGGCCGCCGGCCAGCACCTTGCCATCCTCGCCCAACTCAGCCAGCGTTGCCAGCGCCTCTTCCTTCGTAGCCGGGTCATAATAGGCAAATGCTGCTGGTTTCACAGCCTACCTGACCTCCTTCCTGCGAATCTCCAACGCTCAAGAGAACCAGCGATTGCACGCAGCGCCCCACCATTGGGGACGGCCCGCCGTGCGCAATCGCCGGGGCCATGATCAGTTTATCAATGAGAGATCGTCACTATGTTGAACTACCAGCCCCCTCACTACCACTGGCGGGGACCGACGCCTCTTCCTTTGCCCCGGTGGTCTGCTCCTTGGGGTCGCGCAGCACTTGATAGAGAATGATCGCGGTGAAGGTGCCCAGGGCAATGCCACTCAGATCAAACTTGCTCAGATGCAGCACATACGGCCCGGTCGCCAGAATGACGCCCACCGATGCAGTAAGCAGGTTGCGTGGCCGGCCAAAATCTACCTTGTTTTCGACCCAGATGCGCCCGCCGGTCACGGCGATCAAACCAAAGAGGATAATGGAAAGCCCACCCAGAATGCCGGGCGCATCGGCAGGAATGGTTTGGATAAGCGCGCCAAACTTGGGGCACAGGCCCAGCAGGATCGCCACCACAGCGGCGATGATAAAGATGAGCGTGGAGTACACGCGCGTCATCGCCATCACGCCGATATTTTCGGCATAGGTTGTGACGCCAGTGCCCCCGCCAAAACCGGAGACAATGGTGGCAACGGCATCCCCCAGGAAGCCGCGTCCCAGATAGCCGTCCAGGTTACGCCCGGTGATTGCGCCGACAGCCTTGATGTGCCCTGTATTCTCCGCTACCAGCACAATCGCAATTGGCGCAATCAGCACAATCGCTGAGGCGTCAAACTGCGGCGTATTGAACTTGGGTAAGCCAATCCAGGCCGCGTTGCTGACCGGCGTAAAGTCGATCTTGCCCATCAAAATGGCGGCGATGTAGCCAACCACGCCACCAATCAGGATGGGCAAGCGCCGCAGAAAGCTGGGGAGATAGACGGCAGAGAGGATCGCCGCAGCCAGCGTAATAATGGCGAGGTAGACATCCTTGGTTGAGGTCGCCGCATCCCCAGCTCCGACGGCGGCCAGGTTCAAGCCGATAATCATCACCACCGTGCCGGTGACGACTGGAGGCATCAGAAACTCGATCCAGCGTGTCCCGGCAAACATCGTCACCACGCCAATCACCGCGTACAACAATCCACAGACGATAATGCCACCCAACGCGAGCGGAATCTTGCCGGCTGCTCCGCCCGTCACCGCAAGCACCACCGCAATAAACGAAAAGCTCGACCCCAGGTAGCTGGGAACGGCTCCCCCCACAATGAAGAAGAAGAGAATTGTACCGATGCCTGAGAAGAAAATGGCGGTATTGGGAGGAAAGCCCATAATCAGTGGCGCAACCACCGTCGAGCCAAACATGGCAAGCACATGCTGCAAGCCCAGCGCCACACTGCTGCCCCAGGGCAAGCGCTCATCCGGCGCGATCACACCGCTGTGTTTTTCCGTCCACGAGAACATGCCCTTGACGGAACTAGCCATACATCGCTCCTTTCGTGCTTCTGGCTCCCTGTATGTATTTCGCTAGCGCGGGGCCGTTTCCGCGCCAGCGTGAAGCCCCTATGCCTGCACAAAAGCCACCATGCGGCAAAACGCTGCCTCCCCACCGGCAAAGCGCCAGGGAAAACACCCAACCCAGAGCCGTTGATCGAGGACATCATCGATCTGCCCGCCAACGTTCTCAGCATGGAAGACGTTCTGCGGAAAGAGGTGATAGTGCATAACTTGATAATCGCGCACTGGAAAGATGTCGTCAAGCTTCTTACCAAGCGCCTGCTCGGCTTCTTCTGCCAGGTCGGGCCGGAGCTTGCGAATGACAGTATTCATAGGATGGTCCGCTGAGCCAGCATCCACTGCCAGCCAGGAGATGCCGCGCTCCAGCACCCAATCGGCAAATTCGCGCGTCGGACCGGGGTGCTTGATAAAGTAGCGCGTCTCGTCATACTGACTCTCTCCATACCAGTTGCTCGGATAATATTTGTGGTAGCCGGTATGAATGAGCAGAATATCGCCGCGCTCAATGTGAATACCCGTGTTGCGCTCCCACTGCTCAAAGTGGCTGGGGCCATAGAGTTGATAATCGCCCACGCCCAGCTTCTCCAGGTCCACGACCACCGCCGGCCCGAAGAGCTTGTCTATGGGAATGCTGCCAATATCCTGACCGTTGGTCACAAAATGCAGCGGCGCGTCCAGATGCGTGCCCACATGCAGTGTCGAGGCGATATGCTGGCCGCCCACTTTATCAAAGGCCACCCGTTTGATCCATTTGATGGTGGGGCCTTCATAGGTGGCAAATCCCGGCGTGTGCATATCCCAATTCTGCGAGAGATCAAGCACGCGCACCTGAGAAAGATCGACTGGAAGCATGAAAGAACACTCCTCCTGTAATCGGCAATCTGGCTAGAAGCAAAACCTGGGTAGCTTACAGAGCAGAGAGAATAGGCAAGGTTCAGAGGATTTTATAGAAGAGATAGAAAGTTAAAGCCGGTGCCGGCCAGCGTATCGAAGAGGTATACACTCACTGTAGCAGATCGCCCCTGCAAACGCAAGCGTATATCCTGCCAAAACAATGACGCCGGCTTTAGTCACATTTACCACGCCAGCAGCCAGAAGCGCAGCGCGTGCTTAGCCGCCCACCAGACCAAATGCACCTAATACTGCCTTAAAAGCACTGGTCATCAACTCCTGGTTGGTGAGTGTTGATTTGATGACTTCCGGCCAATCGATCTGCGATAGTGATTTTTGAATCCCGCGCGCTGCGCGCCTGGCTTGCAGCTTTGCCATCAGCGTCATGCCAAGCTCACCCTTGAGCGCCCCCAGGCGCTTTGCTGGATCAGGCTCGTGCTGGTGCTGATTGATCTTGCTAAACACCTCTTCAAAAAGCTGGGTGAGATCGTCGGCTTCCCAATTGGGAAGTCGCTGAATCAGCTTCTGGTTGGAATCAAGATCGGTCATCAGCACCAGGCAGGGCAGCCGGGTGAGATCAATCCCAAAGGATGAGGCCGCTTCAAACTCATCACCTGCCACCTTTTGTGGAGCAGATTGATAATGCTGCCAGACTTCGTCAGCATTATTCCTAAAGAGGCTGACCAAAAACTGGCGCATCGTGTCTGTGAGTTGGGCCGGAGGGAAGGTTGTCACGACCAGGCAGGCGGAACCGCTCATCTTATGCAGCAGTTCCCAGTTGGTCCGCAGGTAATCAGTGACTTGAGGGGTTTTAGGATTCGGCAAGAGGACACCATAAAATGGGTACTGCCGCTTGAGGCCGGCAACAAAGCCGCGAATATCCTCCGGGTCGGGAGCCATAATAAAATGACGCCTTGGTTCTGGTTTTTGCGGCTGCTCTGGTCCCTGCTCAAGCCTATCGAAATCGATCCCACGCGACATAATGCCTTGCCCTCCTCTAAAAAATTGTGTACCATACTAGGGAAACCACGCCTCTCTGGTGTCCACAGTATAACAGGGAGCGGGCATCCCTACAACCCTATCAGGCACCTATATGCTTCCACTGGAGGATGTTCATGGCAAATGCACTTCCCAATTCCCAGCAAACCTCAACTGAAGAGGAGTATATCGAGCCGACGAAAGATCGGGCAGCAACCTTCCTTACCATCTTCTTCCCTATCATTGTCTTTTGTCTGTTCCTGGGCTTTATCCTGATGCTTACCCTGGTCGCAGGAGCCAAGTAGAACGCGGCCAGGAAAGCATCACGTTCTCTACATACTCTGAAAAAAAGGAGGCGCGGAGCGCTGCTGTTACCAGCAAGCTACCGCGCTCTCCCTACACGCTGGCAATTCAGGAGCTTCTACCCCCCAAAGAAGAGCTTGAGCCAGTCCGGCCAGAAGCCCCACCAGCCCGATGTTGGTTGCGTTCTTTTTTGCGTGGCAGTTGGTGCCGGCTGCGTCGTTGCCACCACCACCGGCTGATCGCCTGGATAAATAAATCCAAGCTGGCGGGCTTCTTGCTCAATCGTTTGTGACTGCTGAAGCTGGGCAATGCTGGTGGCAATCGCCTGATTTTGCGCCTGCAACTGATTGTTTTGCTGCTGTCCGGCAGCCACTTGCTGATTCAGTTGATGCACCGTCCAGACTTCTCCTATCGTTGCCAGAATCAGCAACACACAGATTGCCATTGTCCCCCAGACAATGATCCGCGCCAGCAGAGATGGCTTCGGCTCTCCAGCACTAGCCTGCGCCCCAGATTGCTTTTCGCGGCGCGCTGCCACGCGCCGCCCAGATTTCCGACTTGCTGATGAAGGTTCCGAGATGGTTGCTTTGTCTGACGGTGGGATCGGCTGGGCGCGCTGCTGAAAACGCCGTTGCCTGGCCTCTTTGCGTTCGAGAAAATCTTGTCGGTCACTCCCCATTGACTCCCCCTCCTTGCCGGCCAGAATAGAAATGAAACAGAGTAACCTGCCACGAAGAACTCAGCCTTGCTGATGCAAGAACCAGGCCAGCCGTCAAGTGTGTTATGAATCCTCAGACGGTGATACCGTCTGATCGTCATCATCTCCAGCAGATGCCACCGTCTTTACCTCATCTACCGGAATGCTATCGGCTGAAGCTGTGTGCATTCCTGGCAGAGATCGCTGCCCACCAGCGTCCTCTGTTGGGGCAGCCTGCCCTCCCGATGGCGCCACCGCCGTGACCGAGATCGATGGCTTCGAGCGCTGGCCGGCTGGAGGGGAGGATGGCTGCTCCTCCAGAGGCGCCTGAATAGCAGCGTTCTCCGATGCGCCGCTTGCCAGCCGCTCGCGCAAAATCTCAAAGAGCCGGCGGCTCTGCGCCTCGATAGGCACATTTGCCTGTAACAAGACCAGCGTGTTGACTCCAGCCGGGCGCTTCCCCTCAACCGGCGCAGAGAGCGCCGTTCCTGGTGCGCCAGACTGCTGGCTACCAAGCAACATGCCTCCGCCCGCGTCTACCAGCGGCCTGAGCAGTTCATAGGCTTGCTGATCACGCCCGGCACGGTGATAGAGCGCCGCTAGCACATAGACTGTAACAGGCGTCTGCTCGATCTCCAGCGCCGCCTCATAATCTCGCTGCGCCTCCTCAAGCTGCTCGCGCTCCTCGTAAAGCTGCCCACGCTCCAACAGCGCACGCAGGCGTTCTGGTGTGCCTGGCTTTGCCAATTCCAGACAGCTTTCCAGCGCATTCAGCGCCGCCCGTTGATAGTCTTTGCCCTGCGCGTGCAGCGCGCAGCCCAGGTAAAGGAAGGCGCGGCGGTCTCGTACCCCTTCTTTACTCGCCAAATAATCCTTCAGCCGCTCTGCCGCTTCTTGATAGCGACCCAGATGATACAGGGCACAGGCCGCAAAAAAGCGCGCATCCACATAGCGCCGCACCACCTGATCGAGCGCAGCAAATGCCTCGACAAAGCGCCCCTGCTCGAAGGCCGCTCGCCCCTTCACGCGCAGCAAGACCTCGCGTTCAGGAACGAGTCGCGGATGATGCGCCACCCGCACAGGCGCAACCCTGGGATCGGCAAGCAACCGCAGCGCCTGTTCGGACATCGCCAGCGCCGGAACCATCTCTCCACGCACCATGAGTACCTGCGCGCTGAGCGCTGCCGCCGGCACATGCTGCGGCTGATAGCGCATCGTCTCCTGCGCCGCGCTCAGCGCCACTTCCAGCGCACCCTGTTCCCAAGATGCCATCGCCAGGCCATACCAGGCCGGCGCCTGCTGCCGGTCTACCCCTAGCGCGCGCCGAAACCAGACATCGGCCTCGGCGGGCCGCTGCCGGCCAAAGAGTTCTCCCATACCTGCCGCTACATAGATCGGCGCCGCTCCTGGAAGCTGGAGCCGGGTTTGCACCTCTGGCTGCCCCAATGCGCGTTCGATCAGCGTCAGCGCGCGCTTCCAGCGCTCCGCAGTCACTGCCTGGTCAGCGAGGCTGGTCGTTGCCGAGCCAATCGGCGTCTTGGAAACCTCGACCAGCGTTTCGGCATACAGGCGCACCGCAGGAAACCAGCCCAGATCGCGCTCGGTCACCTCTTCCAACAAGGCCAGCGCCTCGCTGCTCTGCTGCTCGCGGGCATAGGCTACTGCGCGATAGAAGGCCAGCGACCAATCATCGCGGCGCTGCGAGGCAGCGACCTCCAGATGCGCCCGCGCCGCCGGCCCATCGCCCAGCGCCAGCCGGCAAAGGCCGGCATTCAGCCGCGCCCAGGGCAGCGTTTCATCCAACTGCAACATCGCCTCGTTGAGCGCGAGCAACAATTGCACATCTGGGCGCGCCGCCAGTTCCAGCAAAAAGGTATCGCTGCGCCAGGGCACGTCTTTCTGACCAGGTTGCTCTGGCTGCTCCACAGATTGCGTCGGCGCCAGCGAGCAGACCCGGCGCTCCAGCGCGCCAACCACCAGGCGCAGTCGCACGTTTGTTTTTATCCCCGCGCTCAGCGGCGCTTTCTCGCGCAACTGTCGCTGCGCCGCTACCCAGGCCCGGCAATAATTTAAGAGCAGATGCCCGTAGCGCGCCCGATCTTTTACCAGCGTTTCTGGCACATAATCCGAGGCCAGCAGCCAGCCAAGGCCAAGCCATTCGCCCTGCTTCAGATCGCGCAGCTCGACAGCCCCGGCCAGATACTCTGCTGCCGCCTTCACTCCTTCGCCGCCCGGCTCCAGCGATGCCTGTGCCAGCGCCAGCCGCGCCTCGGCCACCGCCTCAGCCACCTCTACTGAGTTCTGCTGTAACAACTTCTCTTTCCCCAGCGCATCAGCCAGATCAGCCACGCGCTGATACATGCCCAGCCCTGCCTGGCGCATCTCGCCATCTACTGCTGCCAGCCACTGCCGCCCAAGCGCTGCTAATTCCTGGCAATAGGCTACCAGCGAGCGCCGGTTGAGCCGACGGCGCGCCGCATTCACGCGCAGCAGCGCCAGCAGATACGCGCCCCAGCAGAGCAGAAACGGAACGAGCAAGGGCCAGCGATCAAGCGCGTATCCCCGACTCCCCAGCAGATACAGGCCGGCCAGCGCCAGCAGCGGCAGCGCCACAACCAGCCCGAACAGGCCGGTCAGGCGGCGGCCAGCCACCGTATACAGCAGCACCCGGCCATAGGCTGAGGAGACACGCTCCTCGGTTGGGGTCAGCATCCCTATTACCGGCGTATCAAACGGGCCAGAAAGGCGAGCGCGCCCACGCGCCAGCGCTCGCGCCGAATTGCGCGAGTAATCAATCAATAGAACAAAGAGGCCCACAATGGCACCAGTGAGTACAATCACCCTCGGCGGCACCTGAAGCGTGGGATCAGCCTGCTGCTTGAACGCATCCGACTGCACAAGCACAACGCCCCCAGCCACCACCACCTGGAGCAGCGCCATAGAGAAGCCCGCGACCAACAGCCGAAACCAGGCCGGCGCGCTCCCCTCATCGCTATCACCCGACGGGATACGGCGAATGAATACTATCAGCAGGGCAATGATGAGCAGCAGCCCCACCAAAATCGTCGGTGCCCAGGTGAGCGCCAGCACCAATTGTCCTTGAGGTGTCGAGGGCAGCGTCAGGCCAGGCAGAGCGCCGACGCCTAAAAGAGCAGCCATCAGCACGACCACCACCTCTCTAAAAGCGTTGCACACATCTTGATCTGACCAGCAAGCAGCAATAATAAAGAGCAGTCTCTCTAAACGTAGTATACGGATGACCCAGCCTGAAAGTCAAAGCGCTTCTTTTCTACTTCAATTCTGTACCTTTTTGGGCTTTGGGACTATTGGGTGATTCCGGCTGCATTATTTCCCACTTCCGCTATACTGTTCTGTGAGCCAAATCATTATCCCAGGCTTTATCACTGAGCGCAGCAAAAGGGAGTGGGATGAGCGAGGGAACAGCCCTTCAAACAGTTATCGGACAGAAAGCCACAACAGGCAGTGCTGCTCGCAACGCGCAGGTGCGCCGCTGGGGGCTGATCGGCGCTGGCCTGGCGATTCTGCTGCTCGCCCTGGCCTTACACAGCATCCATCTCGCTACTACGCCTGGCTGGGATGGTGACGAGGGATACAACCTGGATATTGCCTGGAACCTGCTGCATGGCCGGCTGCAAATGTTCGCCCTCACCTCCGCCTTTGTCCAGCATCCCCCGCTCTTCTATCTGTTTCTGGCCGGGGCTATTCGCCTCTTCGGCTACAGCATCCTCACGCTGCGCGCGCTGGCCGTCGTCTACAGCCTGGCAACCACCGCGCTGATCCTGCTGCTGGGCCGTCGCATGGTCGGCCCTGGCCCCGCGCTCTGGGGCGCGCTCGCCTTCACCATTGCCCCGCTGGCGCTGACAAACACACGCTGGGGCTATACCTACAGCCAGTTGATGCTGCTGGCCTTCCTGGGCGTCTATTGCTGCTGGCGCTATCTGGAAGTGCGCTCGCGGCGCTGGCTGGTGCTGGCCGCCACGCTGGGCGCGCTCGCCATCCTGAGCGATTACGAGGGCGCTTTCTTGCCGCTGCTGCTGATCCTGATCGCCCTGCGGGTGCGCTGGCGCGATGCCCTGATCGCGGCGGCTATCGGCTTTGGCCTGCCGCTGCTGGTGGCGCTTGGGCTGCTCGCCGCCACGCCCGCCACCTTCCTCAGCGATCTGGCCTTCACCGCCAGCCGCGCCGCTGGCGGCAATCTGATCGTGCAGGCACTTAACGTCATCATCAACTTCCAGCATCTGCTCTCGCTGGATGTCTGGGTTCTTCTTGGCCTGATCGGCCTCTGGTTCATCAGAGACGCCCGGCTGCGTGGGCTGATCTTCGCCGCGCTGGCCTTGATGCTGATCGCCATCCTCAAGGTGCGCGACCTTAACCCTTATTTCCATAGCGGTGTGCCGCTGCTGCCCTGGCTGGGACTGGGCGCCGGCCTGGCAATTGACCGCGCCATCACCACGCTCTATGCCTGGTTAAACGGCTGGTGGGATGGTCTTTTTACCCGGATAACCACCAGCCCACGCTGGCTGGCGCCCATCAGGCGCTTCGCCATCGCGCTGCTCCTCTTTGTCGCGCTTATCTCGCCGCTCGGCATTACCATTGCCGCCGATGCTGCTGGCGTCGCCGGCCAGTTGCACACGCGCATCGACTTTAGCCTGGCAAACCAGCCCAACGACGCGCAGCGCGCCGCCGCCTATATTCTGGCCCATGCCCACGCGGGCGATCTGGTCCTCTGCTCGCCCCAAGTCGCCTGGATGCTCGATGATCCCGAAGACGCCAGCGGCCACGAGACTGGCATCCTGGCTGCCGAGCCGTTGCAAAGCGTGGCCTACAGCGGACAGGGCATCGCCTTCTATCCAGCCAATCTGGGCCGGAACCACTTTGTTTTTAACCCATCAATTATGCAGGCACACTTTGCCATTGTAGATAACTTCTGGCGCGCCCTGGCGGCGCCTGATCAGGCGCCGCAGCTTCAGCCAGGGCTGGCACTGGTCGAGGGCTGGCCTGTTGTCTATCGCATCGGGGAATATAGCATCTACGAGCAGCCGGAGATAGCGCCATGAGCGATGCGGGAGCAAAGAAGAAACGTGTAAGGTGCCGCGATTATCTGCTGCTGCTAGCCCTGGGGCTGCTGGTGAGGACGATCACCGCCGCGCTCTTCGATCAGCCAGGCTATATCGACGCCGCCTATTATTATGACGTGGCAAAAAATATCGCCACCGGGCATGGCTTTACTGAAGATTTCATCCTGACCTATCTGACGCCGGCCAGCAGTGTCATCCATCCAAGCAATCTCTATTGGATGCCCCTGGCCTCGCTCGTCCTGGTGCCCTTCTTCGCGCTCTTTGGCGTCTCCTGGCATGTCGCCGAGATTCCCAATGTGCTGCTCAGCGGCACTTTGCCGCTGCTGGCTTATTGGATGGGCTGGGACTTCTTCCACAGCCGACGCTACGCCCTCGGCGCGGCGCTGCTGACCCTCTTCGCTGGCTTCTACTACCCGCTGTACGTGATCTTCAGCGATAACTTCGGCCTCTACGCCTGGACGGCAGGGCTGGCGCTGCTCTTTCTCGGCCAGGGCGCGCAAGGCCGCCCGCGTCGCTTTATGCTGGCTGGCTTCTGGATCGGCCTGGCGCACCTGGCTCGCGCCGATGCGCCGCTGCTGCTCATCATAGCGCTGATTGTCTTTGCTGTGAATCGCTTCCTGGCTCGCAGACAACCCAGGGAGATGGCCTCGCCAGAAACACTCTCGCAAAGTGCTGAGCCATCTTCGACAGCGCCCGGAGCGCTGCCCTGGTATGCTCTTGCAGGGCTGTTGGCCTGCTATCTGGTCGTCATGGCGCCCTGGTTTGCGCGCAATCTCATCGTTGCCGGCGCCATCTTGCCGCCCGGCGGCACCAAGACTATCTGGCTCACTACCTATAATGATTTCTTCAGCTATGGCAAAGACCTCTCGCCCCAGCGCTATCTTGCCTGGGGGCTGGGGAACATCCTCATCTCGAAGCTGCAAGCGCTAGGGCAAAACGCTTTTGCCATGCTGGCAATCCTTGAATTTGCGCCAGCGCCTTTCGCGCTCATCGGCCTTTGGAAGCTGCGCCGCTCGCTTCAAAGCCTGCCGTTCCAGTTGTATCTGCTCCTGCTTTATCTGGGACTTTCGCTGGTCTTCACCTTCCCCAGCCTGCGCGGCACGCTGCTGCACTCGTTTATGCCATTGCTGCCGTTCCTAAGCCTCACGAGCATCCTGGGGCTAGATACCATCATCGAGTGGCTCGCCCGCCGGCGGCCTGGCCCATTCGCCCGACAGCGTGAGGCGAGCCGGCAGCGTGTCTATTTGGCCGCCACCGTGCTGCTCTCCGCGCTCCTCTCCTGTATCATTATCTTCTCCAATGCCCGCACCTGGGACACCACTGCTCATCTTTACCAGCAGGCTGGGAAGATCGCCGCTCAGAACTACCGCGCAGCCGTAAAGAACGCCGATGGGCAGCGCGGCTCTGAGAGCGCGCTGCCCATCGTGATGGTCTCTGACCCACCTGACTATTATTTCGCTACCAGCCAGCATGCAATCTCGATTCCCGACCAGGGTATCTCAGTGATCTTGCAAGCCGCCGACCAGTATGGCGCCACCTATCTCCTGCTCGAAGCGCTGCACAGCCAGGCTCAAGACGGGCTGTGGGAACACAAGGAACAAGCGCCGCGCCTCGTATTACTCTGGTCCAGCCCTCAAGCCCAGCTCTACCGCATTCTCGCCAGCAGAGGAACCAGCAAGCAGTTCTACTCCACCAGCCAGCGAGAGTACGAAGCGCTGAAGGAGCAGCGCCAGGAAGAAGCACAACGATTCCGCTTCTGACCTGTTGCTATTCATCAGAGCCTGATCAGCAGATTATGGACGCTTTGGTTGATCGGGCCGTTCTGGTCTGCCGTCTGGTCCCGTCGGCCATTGCTGGCCGGGCAGGAGATCCCGCCCTTGAGATGGTGAGGGTGGAGTGTCAGCCGGCAACTCTGCCGAATGCCCATTGCGCACCGGAATCGTGCCGTCCGGCGTCGAGAGAGCGCGGTCCAGCATGGCCCGCAAATCGCGCTTCCCACTGCCTTCCGTCGGAGGCTCTGAGCCACGCCTGCCACCCTCACCACCAGTTCCACCCTCGGCAGCCTGCTGCTCCAGTTTGCGCGCGCGGTTCTCCTGCGCCACAGCATCAAGCAACTCCTGGCGCACGATGACCACATCAGGTGGCGCATTGATCCCTAGCTTGACACGCTCCCCCTCGACCGCCAACACATAGACGGTTATCACCCCATTGAGGACAATTGCTTCGCCCACTTTTCGACGCAGTACGAGCATCCTACACACTCCCTTCTCTGGCATCCGCTGCCGAGCCTTCATCGCCGGCAATCGAATGGCCCATCACCATGAATATAAATACCTGAACCCTCTATTCGCCAGCTCGCGCGGGTATGCCAACCACACCACTGCCTTCCCGTTACACAGGTGCGCTCCGCCTACAACCCACTACCCCAGCGTTAGCCAGGCATTTCGCCTTGTTTGCCCTGGCACCTGTTGAGCCGCATTTCCTCGTTTCTCATCCTCTTTCCTGATATACCCTCGTCAGGTCTCTTCAGTTCACCAAAGCAGCACCCACGCGCTCAGCTAAGAAAATGCGCAGACTACCTGCGATAGTCTGCGCTCCCTGCACTGGCTTGGCTGCTGTTTGTTGGCTGTGCTGACATCCAGGCGGAAAGTTACTTAATAGTACCGCTCTTTCGTCCTTCTGTCAACGGGCAATTTTTACCGAATTTAGGCACCTTTTGTCACGTTAAAGCGGAAGTTAATCACATCCCCATCTTGTACCACATATTCCTTGCCTTCCAGACGCAGCTGCCCTTTCTCGCGGGCAGCTGCAATAGAGCCGCACGCGACCAGATCATCATAGCGCACCACCTCGGCGCGAATAAATCCGCGCTCAATATCCGTATGAATCTTGCCTGCCGCTTGTGGCGCCTTTGTACCGCGTGTGATCGTCCAGGCACGGACTTCATCCTCGCCCGCTGTCAAGAAGGAGAGCAGATTCAGCAGGTGGTAGCCCGCTTGAATGACTCGATCTGCACCAAGCCTGGGCAATCCTAATGTTTCCAGGTACTCTGCCGCTTCTTCATCCGCAAGCTCGCTTAGTTCGGCCTCCAGCCGCGCCGAAACGGCCACTGCCTGCGCGCCCTCCGCCTTCGCCCTCGCACCGACCTGCGCCACCGAGCGCAGATCGCCCTGCTGCTGGCGAATCGCCTCCTCAGGCGCCAGCCTGGCCGTATCGATCTCCGCCAGGAGATTGGCGGCAAGCCCAAGCTGATCTTCAGCCACATTGGCAATGTAGAGGCGCGGCTTCATCGTCAGCAGAAACAATTCACGTACCAGGGTTTCATCTTGCGGCGCAATCTCCACCTCGCGCGCCATCTTGCCCTCATTTAATGCCGCCTGCATCTGGCGCAGCAGCTCTAGTTCTATCTGATATTTCTTTTCGCCCGACTTTGCTGCCTTGGCTGTGCGATCGATCCGCCGCTCCAGTGTGCCCAGATCAGTCAGCGCCAGTTCAGCATCCAATTCTTCCAGATCGCGTCCTGCGTCTACCCCTCCCAGGGGATGCGGCGACTGCGCGCTCTCAAAGCAGCGCACGACGACCGCCAGCGCGTCAGCATTGCGGATATGCCCTAGAAACTCGGCACTTAATCCTTCCCGCTTGTTTGCCTCACTTGCCTGCCCGATCCCGGCTACATCGACAAACTCCACTGTTGTATGGGTCACTTTTTCTGGGTTAAAAATCTGCGCCAGCACCTCCAGACGCTCATCAGGCACCTGGACCATCGCCATATTCGCCTGCACCGTGCTGGTGGGATAGCCACTCACCTGCGCTCCAGATTTTGTCAGAGCATTAAACAACGAGGTTTTGCCCGATTGTGGCAAGCCGATAATCCCAACGGTCAGAGCCATAACGCCATTCTCTTTCTTGCATAGTGCCAGTGTGATCGAGAGCGCATTGCTTCGTCTTAGAACAAAAAGTAGGGCCATTATAACACAGAGAGCAGAATTGCTGGCCCCATGCTCTTCAGTATAACAGCACTGGCACACGCTGAGAAGACGCTTGGATTGCAGCATCAACGCGAGGCTGGTGCAACATAGCACAGCAATTACGTCGGAGTAGTATATTATAATGAGTCGTGGTAGAGCATAGTGTAGAGGGATGTTCATTAAGAGGAGCAAGACAATGGCAACGGACCAGGCCGCAGAGGGTTTTTCCTATGAGCCATTTACCCGGCATACGTTTTATATCGAAATTAACCGGGCGTTGGTCCAGCAGGTACTGGCCCATCTTCCACTACTCACTCGAGAGCGTCCGTTGCGCATTGTAGACCTGGCCTGCGGCACGGGGATGATAAGCGAGCTAGCAGTACAGGAACTTCGCCATCTGGAACGCCCCGCCGAGATTATTGCTATTGATAGTTCTGCCGAAGGGCTAGCTCGCGCCGCGCAGCGTATGGCAGGTACCCCCATTACCTTTATACAAAGCGATCTTACAGCTTTTAATCATACTATCGAGCATGCCGATCTCATCTTCTTTTGCAATGCCATCCATCTCATCCCACAGAAAGCAGCACTGCTTGCCCGGATTTTTCGGCTGCTCTCGCCGGGCGGATTGCTGGCCTGCAACACTACCTTCTTTGATGGCGCCTATGCGGCGGGGACAGAAGGCTACTACCGGCTCTGCATCCGCCGGGCGATGGAATTTCTGCGCCGTGAACATCCGGGGATACGCCCCTCGCGCCAGGAGCGGGCCACCGCAATGGAATGGTTTACTGCCGATGGCTATAAGCATCTCCTGGAAGGATCGGGATTCCAGGTACTCGCGAGCACCTTACAGCAAGGCAACATGCCGCTGCAAGCCTGGCAGGACATTGGCTCCTATGCGGAGTTCATTGAAGGCGCGCTGCCAGGCATCCCGCTGGCGCTGGGCGCGCTGGCGCTGCGTGTGGCTGCCGAGCGCGTCTTCCATGAAATGGAACTTCTGGCGATCCCGCGCAACTGGCTCCAGATGATTGCTAGAGCAGGATGAATTTCTAACGAGGGAGGAAATCTCAGATCAGCGCGCATTCTCACGGATGAGCGACAGAAACTCTGTGCGGGTTGCCACGCTCTTGAAGGCGCCGCGCATGGCGCTGGTGACCACTCGACTGCCCGATTTTTTCACCCCTCGCATGGTCATACAGAGATGGGTGCCCTCCAGCACCACCCCAACACCATGTGGCTCCAGCGTCGTCATAATGCTATCGGCTACCTGCGAGGTCAGACGCTCCTGAAGCTGGGGGCGACGCGCCAAAATCTCTACCGCGCGAGCCAGCTTACTGATGCCTACCACGCGCCCACGCGGGATATAGCCAACATGCGCCATGCCATGAAACGGCAGCAAATGATGTTCGCAGACGGTATAGAAAGGGATATCTTTGACAATGACCATCTCCGAGTGGCCCTCATCAAAGCTCACCTGCAATACTTCTGCCGGGTCACGACGCAGTCCCGAAAAAAGCTCACGATACATCTCGGCGATGCGGCGCGGTGTATCGCGCAGCCCCTCGCGGGTCGGGTCTTCGCCAATAGCCTTGAGCATCATCACTACCGCCGTCTTAATCGCCTCTTCGTCAATTTCATGCGGCGCCCCGACTCGCACCATACTGGTGCCATTCGTCTGCCCGTGCTGCTCCTCAACCAATTCATCGGTATCAAACGCGGTATCAATCACGCCCGCTGTCTCCAGCACCTTATGCTGATCGGCAGCCGCCGGCTCATGATCGCGTCGCGCTGCTTCTTTGTCCATGCTAATACTTCGCCTCGTCTCTTGGAAATCCTCTCACCAACCACCGGCAGCTACGCTTAGATTAGGTACTATACATATCATAATAGGTTTCGTCATCCCTTCCACTATCTTATGATATATCCTGTCAACGCATCTACAAAAAGGATCAAACAAGCCGATCCGCACCCGCGCCCTTGAGCAAAACCCATCTATGACCAGTACGCTATAATAGGGGACAAGAGGCGCTGTTTCCGGGCGCTCCTCTGCAACAGGAAAGCGTGAGAGACTCCATGCAACATACTTCTCTACCCGCCAGCGAGACGCTGCGACGCCAGGGCTTGCGATTAACCCCCCAGCGACAAATGGTACTGAACGTCATCGAAAATGCCAGAGAACACCTGAGTGCCGAGGCTATTTGCCAGCGTGTGCAAGGGCAGTACCCTTTCGTCAGCCTCTCCACCATCTACCGCACCCTGGAACTGCTGAAGCATGTGGGACTGATCCGAGAGGTACATTTGCTAGGGGAACAGCGCTTCTATGAATCTGCCGGCGCTGGGGATCACCATCATCTGCTCTGCCGGGGATGTGGCGCCGTCTTGCACGCCGATGCTGCGCTCCTTGCCGGGCTGCGAGAACACCTGGAGCGTCATTATCATTTCACCCCGCTCTCGCTTGACCTCATTGCCACCGGCTATTGTGACACCTGCCGCGCGCCTGCCCAGGATGGAGGACAGCGCGAAGAGGCAAAAAAATGGTAGGGGCACCGGGACTCGAACCCGGGACACCTCGCTTAAAAGGCGAGTGCTCT
>CAZFWN010000082.1:0-22239 GCA_964522745.1 uncultured Ktedonobacterales bacterium | reverse complement strand
CCGCTGGTGATCCAAAGCGGAGGGCCGAACGCCGTGGGGATGGGGAACTCGGTGATGCTGCCGGCGGGCGTAATGCGCCCGATGCTGTCCCCGACATCCTCAGTAAACCAGAGATTGCCATCGGGGCCGCTGGTGATCTCGTAGGGACTGTTCTGCGCCGTAGGGATGGAAAACTCGGTGATACTGCCGGCGGGCGTCATACGCCCAATTTTTTGCCCGCTTGTTTCGGTAAACCAGAGATTGCCATCGGGACCGCCGGTGATCCCGTACGAGCCGCTGTTCGCCGTGGGGATGGGGAACTCGGTGACACTGCCCGCGGGCGTCATACGCCCGATGGTATTCCCCGCGATAAACCAGAGATTGCCATCCGGGCCGCTGGTGATGTTCTCAGGAGAACAGAACCGTATGCCGCCACAGATGGCGGGGAGGGGGAACTCACGGATAGCACCGGTGCTGGCCTGATGCACCAGAATCAAGTCCAGGGCCAGCCCGCCAACCAGGGCGACGAGGAGCGCCACTGCCACCAGGGCAATCGCTCGTGCCGACCAGCGCTGGCCGGTGCGGGAGATGTCTTGCATAGGATGTATCCTTTCCTGGCGGAAGTCGGGCCGAATGACCAAATTCCGAAAATGTTTGGCTCTTCCCACGGGATGCGCAACGCTGTCTCGTCCTTCAGAACGATCCGATTGCTATCCGTCATGCTCCCCTCTTCCATTGGTGGCCTGGTGCGCCAAAGCAGATACGCCTCCCAGAAGTTGAAGTCCCTTGATGTTGCGGTAATGCCATATCTGCCGTACTGATCGCCTCTCCAGCCCTGTGCAGCTAGGTTCTCAAATGGGTGAGATGCCTTCTGCTTCTCCCGCTATGGGTGCTCTAATTGCTTGAGACGTGCATCGGCCAAGGATCGCGCTCTGCTGGATTCTAGCTCCGAAGCCAGGGAAGCTGCGATCTGCGCATGCAGCAGCGCCTTGGCTGCATCCTCTTTTGCCTGGTAGACAGTGCTCAGCAGGAGATGATCGAATGGCAAGTGAGGTCTAAAGCCTGCTGCTTCGCGCAAGGAGAGCGCTTGTAAGGCAGAGGTGAGCGCCTGATCCAGCTCTCCTTTCAAGAAAGCGATCCCAGCCAGGTGACGAGTAGGTTCGCTCCTTTCCAAGAGATGACCTGCTTGCTCAGCGATCTCCAGGGCCTTCGCGTAGTATGCGCTTGCTCGTTCCCTCTGTTGCCAGCGCTCATAGACAAGGCCAAGAAAAAAGTGCGACTCGCTCCTTCCTCGGCTATCGTACAGCGCTTCTCGCAGTTCCAAGGCTTGCTGTTGATACGTGAGGGCTTCCTGGTAGTCTCCCTGGTCTTGAGAACTGTTGAGCGATGCACCGCTCTTGACTCTGGCCATGAGGGTCACAAAGTAGTGTGCCTGCCCGAGCAGACTCAACGCATCGGAGAGCCCCTGCTGGTCCTGGACCGTTTCGGCGATCTGCCTGGCCTGTTCGAGCGGCTCAAACAGAAGAGGAGCGTCCGTCTCATTGAGAAAGTGATCGATCGTGAGGATCTGTCCGTAGAGCAACAAGAGCTTGAGGCGATCTTGAGGCTTCGCCTCGCTGGCCTCGATCAGGTGCAGCATGGTGCGAAGGAGGTGTTGAGCGTCAGCGACTCTTCCCAAGTAAAAGTAGGTTTGAGCTATCTCACAGCAGGCCTCAATGGCTACGGCATAACGGTGAGAGCATTCCTCTTGCTTCAAGAGCGATGGTGGCACGGCTTGCTCCTTAGCTCATCTATAGCTAGGCTTTCCACCTCCATAAAAGACAGCGAGGATAGCTGGTTGTCAAGTCCAGTTTGCAAGGACATCAGTGGATTACTCATTCCTGTTTGGAAAAACAGTTATTCTTCCACAGGCTTCAAAAGCTCTGCATTTTGATCTGGGGTTCAGAGCTTTTTGATCTGCTTTCAATCGGATTTGGTATCAGAGGGGGAACGGGCGAAGCGATCATGCTTGCCTAGGAAATGCGGTCCACAGCCTGAGGCGAAAACGGTTGCATCTTCCCCAGCGTTCTGCTATCCTGAGGCTGCACCAGCGGTCGAGCGCCGAGCAAAGGAGCGCAACTGTGCTTGCCTCGCCAACGAGCTGGCGAGTAGGAATCCGCCCGTTTGTAGCTGTTTGGGGAGGCTGTCTATGCCTGAGCATCTCGCACCCCTCCAGGAGGCCGCGCTCCAGCGCCCGCCGGGTCCCGTCTCGGGAGCGCCGGAGTACGCCCCGTCGGCGACCAATCTGCCGCACCAATTGACCAGCTTTGTCGGACGGCAGCCGGAGCTTGCCGAGGTGGAACGCTTGTTGTCCACCACGCGCTTGCTCACCCTGACCGGACCTGGTGGGGTGGGCAAGACGCGCCTGGCGCTTCAGGTTGCCCACCCCCTGCTGCCGCGGTTCGCGGGAGGGGTCTGGCTGGTCGACCTGGCGGCGGTTGCCGAGCCCGCCCTGGTGCCCCAGGCGGTGGCGCAGACGCTGAGCCTCCGCAAAGAAGCGCGTCGGCCCGTGCTCGCCTCGCTCGCTGAGGCCCTCCAAGACCGGCACCTGCTGCTCGTGCTGGACAACTGCGAACATCTGGTGGGAGCCTGTGCAGAACTGGTCGCGGCCCTCTTACGGGCCTGTCCGCACGTATCCATGCTCGTCACCAGCCGAGAAGCACTTGGGGTGGGTGGCGAACTGGTCTGGCGCGTGCCGTCATTGTCGGTGCCACCCCTCTCCCAGCGTCACCAGCCTCCATCGAACGTACCCCTGACCGTGGAACTGGTCGGAGCGTCCGAGGCGGTGCAGCTCTTGCTGGAGCGGGCGCGGGCGGTACGCCCTGACTTTGGCCTCACTCCCCAGAATGCGCCGGTCCTGGCCCAGATCTGTCAGCGCCTGGATGGCATTCCGCTGGCCCTCGAACTGGCAGCCGCGCGCGTCCAGGTGCTGTCGGTGGAGCAAATTGCTGCTCGCCTGGATGATCGCTTTCGCCTGCTCACCGGAGGCAGCCGAACGGCGTTGCCGCGCCAGCAAACGCTCGCTGCGACGCTCGCCTGGAGCCACGCGCTGCTCTCCGAGCCGGAACGGATGCTGTTTCGGCGCGCCAGTGTGTTTGCGGGCAGTTGGACGCTCGAGGCTGCCGAAGCGGTGTGCGCTGGGGAAGACCTCGCCCAAGCGGAGGTGCTCGACGGCCTGGCGCAGCTGGTCAACAAGTCGCTGGTCTTCGTGGAAACCCACGAGCCAGAGGCGCGCTATCGCCTGCTGGAGACGATGCGCCAGTATGGCCGGGAGCGTCTGGAGGCAGCCGGAGAAGCCCCCTGGATCCGCAGGCAGCACCTGGCGTATCTGCTCGCCCTCACCCGTGTGGCCGCAGGCCACTTCCTGGGGGCCGAACAGGCGGCCTGGGTGCAGCGGCTGGAGCGCGAGTTTGCCAACCTGCGCGCGGCCTTTGACTGGGCGCTCGAAAGCGGCACAGGGACGCAGGCGCTCGAACTGGCCGCCGGGGTATTCCCGTTCTGGCTGGTGCATGGGCAAGAGGCCGAAGGCATCGAGTGGTTGGAAGCGGCGCTGGGGTCCACCGAACCCCTGGAGCCGACCGTGGCCCGGGCCCAGGCGCTGTGGGCCTGCGGCAGCCTGGCCAGCCGCCAGGGCGACTATCCGCAGGCCAGGCGACGCCTCGAAGCCAGCCTGGCCGTCTTCCGCGCCCTGGGCCATGCGCCGGGGGTGGCGCGCGCGCAGGGCCAGCTGGGCTGGCTGGCCGTCCAGCAGCTCGATCCTTCGACCGCCCAGGCCTGGTTGGAGACAGGGCTGCCCGTGCTGGAACAGACAGGAGACCCGTGGGAACTCCCTATCGCCTCATTCGCCCTCGGCCTGCTGGCCTTCGAGCAGGGAGACTACGCGCTCGCCCGCGCGCGCATGGAGCGCGATCTTGCCCAGGCACGCGCGCTGGGCGCCCCCTGGCAGCTAGGCCGCGCCCTCACCCACCTGGGGGAACTCACCCGCTTTGAGGGCGACATCACGCAGGCTGAACGCCTCTATGCCGAAGCGCTGCGCTGCTTCGAGGCGGTGGGCAACCCGAACCAGATCGCCATGACCCTGGGCAATCTGGGGGGCGTGGTGCGGGCCCAGGGCGATCTGCGCCGGGCCCTCGCGCTGGGGCTGGAGGAGGTGCAGCGGTTTCAGCGCTTCCTGGGCAGCAAGGAGTATCTCTATCACGGGCTGGTCGACCTGGGAGGCGTGCTCGTGGCCCTGGGCGAACCAGAACGGGCCGCGCGGCTCTTTGGGGCGGCGGAGCGCTTGAGCGAACAGCATCAGCTCCGGCTGCAGCCCAACGAGCTGGCGCAGTATGAGCGGGACTTGCCGCGCTTCTGGTCGCAGGGCGAGCGAGCACACCTCGAGGCTGTCTGGGCGGAGGGGCGCGCGCTGGAGCTTTCCGAGGTGCTGGACCTGGTAGAAGCCGTCGCGCGCGCAGAAGCACCGCAAGAGACCACCGCCACGATGGCCCCGGGTGCCGCTGCCGCTTCAGCGCCCGCGCCGTACCCGGCGTTGCTTTCGGCGCGGGAGGTGGAGGTGCTGCGTCTGCTGGCAGAGGGGCTGACGAATAAGCAAATCGCGGAGCGGTTGGTGCTCAGCCCCAAGACGGTCAGCTCACATCTGGCCTCCATCTTTAGCAAGATCGGCGTCACCACGCGAGCGGCGGCCACGCGCTTTGCCTTTGAACACCAGCTCTTCTAAGCACCCGCTGCTCTTTTCACGCTAGGGTATTTACCCTAGTCCAGCGTGTTTGAAGACACCCCCACAACTTGGTCTGTTTGCCCGATGTGTCTCCCTGCTTTCCCACCTATATTGGAAGCGGTGGCCAGCACATCTGCCACCGGCAAGGGAATCCCCTTCAGGTGGGGAAACGCAACAAGCAAAGGAGATCAACATGGGAACCGCACAAATGCAAGGAGCACTCTGGTCAGCGCGTGCCCGCTACTGGGCAACCCTCCAGGAACGAACACTCCTGCCCGCCTTTGAAGTCGTGCTGACGAAACTGCATGTCGAGGCCAGCACCTCGCTCTTAGACGTTGGCTGTGGGACGGGGACGTTCGCCCTGCTCGCGGCGGCGCGCGGCGCCAGGGTGAGCGGGCTGGATGCCTCGCCGACCTCGATTGCGATTGCCCGCGAACGCACGCCCAGCGGCAATTTCGCCATTGGCGAGATGGAGGAACTGCCCTATCCCGAGCAGACCTTTGATGCAGTGACCGGCTTCAATGCCTTTCAATACGCGGCCAGCCCGCTGAAAGCCCTGCAGGAAGCCAGGCGCGTGGCGAAGCCAGGGGGCCAGGTGGCGATGGTCTTTTGGGGGCGACCAGAAGACTGCGAGACCGAGGCGACCTTGCAAGCGGTGGGCGCGCTGCTGCCGCCCCCGCCGCCAGGCGCGCCCGCCCCGCTGGCGCTCTCGCAGCCAGGGGTGGTCGAAGACTTGGTGGAGCGCGCCGGGTTGACGCTCACCGAGACCGGCGAAGTCGCGTGCCCCTTTGAGTATCCCGATGCGGAGGTGGCGCTCAAGGCCCTGTGTTCTGCCGGGCCGACGCTGCGGGTCATTCGCGAAGTGGGTGAACAACCGGTCTCCGAGGCGATGCTTCGCTCGCTGGCTCCGTACCAACGCAGTGACGGCAGCTATTTCCAGCGAAACACCTTCTGCTATTTCCTGACCACGGTCTGATCACGTTTGGTCACGAGTACCCGTGAGAGGCTGACGCAGGGAAGTCGAGGAAGGGAGCGTTTGGGAGCAGCACGACTGCTCCCAAACGCTCCCTTCTGTGCTGGCTCAACGCACGCGCGCCTTTCCCGCTCCACTCCCCCCTGGCTGGCAAAAGGGCAGTCCCGCCAGCACAGGCGGGAAAAGGATGGCTTCGTCCTTCCCCTGGCCTCTCCGCAGCCAGCAGAAGTATGGCACCTTTGAGGCATCACCAGATGCTCGAGCACAGTGCTCCATTGTTCGACTCATTCTACCGCGTTTCACCAGCTCGACGCGGTGGCCACCTTCCCGATCCCGTCGTGCAGCAGCTTCGTGCGAAGAGAGGCAAAGAACCGGTATCTCTCTCCCCACGAAAAAGACCCGCGTTCGAGGGAACATGCCATCAATTTCTGGGTTCTCCATCACGTCCGGTGGACACGGCTCAATTGGTAGAACAGCGAGATGATCTGGTTCATCTGGATAGCACTGTCATAAGCGGCTAACGGTGTGGTATTGCACTTCCCCGGCGACTTCCAGGCCGTCAATCACCTCAGTCTGCTCGAGGTGGGATCTCTGGATGTTTTCCCATAAGCCTCAAAGTAGAAGGTGGGCCATTACCCGAACAGATTCTGGCTTGGTAGGCCCCATCCTACGCGAGCTGTTACCAGGGGCAAAGTAAGCTCAACGATATACCTTTCGGGAAGCCGATTTTGGCCGATAAGCAAGCGCAAGACGGCCATTTCGGGGCCAGAGATCGTCGTTTTGCTTACCCGGATGCGCCGTTTCCCGCGGCAAAATCATCATCTGGCTGCCTCTAGCTCATCTCTCTTGACACCATTGTTGAGCTTACTTTGCCCCTGGTAACAGCTCGCGTAGGATGGGGCCAAGGACTGGTGAGAGCATGCTGCTCACCTGTCCTTGGAGGGGGCATCGACGGCTGCCCCTGGCGTTTATCGAGGCAGTCCCTCGAACAGCGGATAGCCAGAGAGATAGCCGAGCTCCGCCAGTTCGGTGCGCGGCACGCTTCTCATAAGCGCCTCACGGATGGGCCGAGTCCACGTCGGGACCGAGAAGCCTGGCAGCCAATCGTCATGATGGCTGAGGATCACGCGGTGAGGTCGCAGCAGATCGGCCTGGCGGGCCATGAACTCGGCTAAGCTGCCTTGAATCGGTTCGCCATCAATATTGCCCCGCCCTGCCGCGGCCAGGATGGCTACCTCTGGCCGCAGGTCGTGCAAGATGCCGCTCCAATGTCCGCTGGTATCCTGATACAGCAGCGTGCCTTCAGGGGTCTCGAACAGATAGATCAGCGTCCCGCCATCGCCGCGTGGGTTTTGATTGCTCGCCAGCAGGTGCTGCAGGATCTCGGCCCCCTGATTGGCAAGCCACGCGCTCATCTGCTGCATACGGACCAGGCGCTCCTGGTACGTGACCCCCACATCCCCCAGACAGACCTCATCGGGCTGACGCATGCCCCCCTGATCCGTCCACACGCAGGAGTGCAGGGCAGGATAGACCGAGACGGTCACCTCCGGCGAAAGACGAACGCGCTCGCCGCCAGCGACGGGCAGAAGTTGTGCGAGCGGAACGCCCGCTAGTTCCATCATGCGCACCGTTTCGTGCGAGCCGATAATCGTTGCCCCAGTTCGCTTGGCGATGCGCTCGGCTCCCCAGAGGTGGTCAAAATGGGAATGCCCCACCACTATCCAATCCGCCTGGTCAATGTCATCCGCCCGCAGGCCGGGGCCAGCCGCCGAAGGAACACGGTCAATATAGGCGTCAAGAAAGATCACCTGCTCGCCCAGCGTGAGCCGGAATGTGGCGCACCCATACCAATCAAGTCGTGCTGTCGTCACGGATACCTCCTCGTAGCGCATCAGCAATCAGAAAAGGGCGTCAGCAGCTTTCCGGAGCACATCGCCTCGGCACAGGTGCGATCAGTCACCCGCGGTCGCCCCCACGAAAGCGATGCGTTGTAACGTGGACTGAAAGCCTCGGCTGAAGGGCAGTTCACCGCTCATCCGCTATCCGAAAGCCGGTTGTCGTGTAGGGATTCGGCGTTGGAGGTCGGTTTCGTTTCTGCGGTGCATCTCTCCTCATACCCCAAGTATAGCAGGTGATTCGGTGAGGCTGGAAGCGAAGAACTGCTGTTGGTTGCTCCGCGCTGGCATGCGCTTGCCTGGGAGCGCAAGAATGCCCTGGCATCTATGGATGGCGGCGCTTGCGAGCATGGTGGTCATTCTATCGGCATCCAGCCATCATCATGCTCAATCGGCCAACCCTGAAAGCGGGCACACTCCACCAACGCGCCCTGCTCGGCAAAGGACCAGCTTTTGGCCTCGTAGACCGCTGGCTGGGCTGGCCGATGGACCAGCGTATAGCCGTCTTCTTCCTCCTAGCATACCAGCCAGCGATCCCCACCAGCGGTGCGCTGGGCACCGCGTTGGCCACTCCGCACACTGACCTGAATCGCCATCGTCAACGTTGCCATTTCTGCTCTCCCTCCGTGTGCGATGGGCATGTTTCTCCTGGACAGCGCAACAGCCAGACCTGCTTCCAATAAAATCAACATCTAGGGAAATCACCCCTTGCACCATCAAGATGTTGAGCGTATACTCTGGCTAAGGGGCCGGTTGCCGATGGCCGTGTTCATCTGCTGCTCATGTTGCCACCGCCTCGCGGCCAGAAAGGAGCGGCCACGTGTATCGTAGCGTCTCGTCCCCGCAGCGTCCAGCCTGGTGGGCCACCCACCAGCAGGCAGTGCACCTCTTCCGTGACTTCGATGCGCTTCAGCGTGTGCGACGTTTGCTTCTACCGAACAGCCTGGCGTATCGGCGGCTCGAACGAGAGCAGGCCAGCATCGAGGCGGCCATTGAGGCACTGCGGCGGCAAGCGCGCGCAGGGCAATAACCGACAGGGAACATCGCCTGTCTGCAAACCTCGCCAGAGGTCACACCGGGGCCGTGGGCTGCACCGCTTCGCTCTTCCCCCTTCGCCAGCACTTGGAGGAATGGGGTGTCTGTGGTTCAACGACGACTGCGCTCGCTCTGCCATACTCGCAGGCGTGCTCCCTCGAGCGCAGAGAGACTTGCTGCTCGGTGTTTTTGCGCTCACGAGGTGTCATCTGAGCGCACCACGCTCTCCTGGCTCGGTCACGCATCGGGGATGGCACTGGCGCCTCCACTTTTGGTCAGCTGCGGGTGGCATCACGTGTGAGGCAAGAACCTGGCATGGGGAAGATCGGTGGGGAGTCCATGCGTTGGCACGAGCCTTGTAGTATAGGAAAGTGAGCGGTTTCTCTGTCACCGCTTGCGGGCGATCTCCAGGAAGCACACAAGGCCCACCTGCTATCGCTGGAGCAAGCAGGAACCGGGAGAACAGCACTTTCGCCTCCTGCCGGAAGCACGCCTCTCACCTTCTGCCCAGCGTGTGACGAACTGGGCTGGGGCTGGAAGGACCACCCATCCCATCCTCCTGCTGTGGCGAAGCCAGGAACGCCCCAGAGAAAGGGAGCAGAATGAGCGAGCATACGTCAAGCTGGAGCCGGTATATCGCGTCGCTGGAAAACAACACCGGGCGCTTTGGTGGGGACGACACCGTCTGCTGCCAGACGTGCGGCAAGCGGATTGAGACAAGTACGGCCCAGTTTAGTTGCTACGATGGTGAGCCCCTCTGTGACAGATGTGCCGAGGCCGAAGCGGCGACCGACTAACGCGGAACACTGGTACACTTCTTGCGTCGCTCCTCCCTGCACGTCCCTGTGAGCAAGTCCCTGTCAGGAGTCCCCACATGCGCCAAGGCCGCCCCTACACCATCACCCTGCGCTGGAGTGAGCCGCAACACGTCTTCATCGCCCAGGTGCAAGAACTCCCAGGGTGCGAAGGCAGCGGCGCCACCTATGAGACCGCACTTGCCTCGGCGTTGGAAGCGATCCGGTGGTGGCACGAGGCGAGCGGAGAAGGCGAAGCCTCGCCGTTTTCCCAGATGCTCAGCGAAGAGGACCCTTCCGCCCCTGAGGGAAAATAATCGGGCCGCCCACGATCACCCGGCGGTCTGGTGCACCCTGTACTCAATGGCTCCTCCAGGCACGACTGCTCGCCAAGAAAGAGCCTCCAGATGAGTGAAGGCCAGCCATTCACCATTACTTTGCGGTGGGATGCCGAGCTGCACGCCTCTATCGCTGAGGCGACGGATCTCCCCGGCGTGACCGGGAAGGGCCGCACCCGCGCGGAGGCGCTCGCTGCGGTGCAGGAAGCGATCCGCTGGCAGGCCGAGGCAGCCACCGAGGGCATTCCCCCCGCACCAGGGCAGCCAGAGACGGACGCCCAGAAGTCTCCCTAGCGCGTGTTCTCCCACGAGCAGGTGCCGCACGCCGGGGTTCCCGGTGCCATGTGCCAGGGTGGCAGGCTCAGCTAGCACCGCCAGGAGCGTGCCAGCAAAGAGGAGGCGCAGCCAGAGCCACTAGCACGCACCGTGTTGTCGTGCGGGTCGGAGATTCCAGGCGAGCATCAAGCAGATGACAGACTCTATCACCACGTCGCGTTGTAGCATACAACCGGTCTATCCTGTTGGACTGCGAGCTGATGCTTTGGGGATGGCATGAGCCACCAGGGTCTGCCGCTAGAAGAGTACATGATGAGCAAGGGAGGGCGACCCTCGAAGGGAAGCGCATCGGCCTGGATTCTGCAGGCCCCTGGAAGAACTGAAGGAGAACGTGTGCTGGGATTTGAGGCCACCTGCGTTCACGTAATTCAGCGGTCCTCTTGGTGAGCCAGGCTGCGTGGAACCTGCCAAGATAGTGGTTTGCACCCTAGAGAGGCCAGCACGGACGTGGTGCATTCTCCCCTCCCCCCTGATGCTCTGCCCGCTCGCACGTTTCCACGTGCTGCGCCTCAGGGGCTGGCTCAGTGCCTCCATCGCGATCCAGTGCTCCTCAGCGCGTTCCTGGTTGCTGGAGGAGTGATCACCTATCAACTGGTGGTCACGCTGCTCCAACCACGCTGGATCGGTCCAGTGACTGACTGGCTCCGTGCTGCTCTGGCGTGGCCGGAGTTACTCGTCGTCCTCTTTGTCAGCATCCAGCTGGCTCGTATCCACCGCCAGGAGGCCCGGTCCTGGTGGATGCTCAGCGCAGGCTTGGTCTCCTACACGATGGCCCGGACCCTGTGGACGATTGAGGATCAACTCATCTTTCCCGGCTATGTGCCCTTTCCCTCCTTGCCTGATCTCTTCTTTGTGCTCCAGTACCCGTTCTTTTTCCTGGCGGTCCTCCTGTTACCCAGCGGGCGCCTTTGGGGGTTCCGCGTGAAACTGCTCCTAGATAGCGTCCTCGTCATGGGCGCTGCCACCGCCCTCTCCTGGTACTTTCTCCTGGCCCCGTTGTATCTCGAAAGTCGGGAAGCGCTGCTGGGCAAGCTCGTGACGCTGTACTATCCGGTGGGAGATCTCGTCATCCTCTTTGGCTTGACCATCACACTGATCTACCGTCAGAGCCAGGTGACACGTGCAGCCTCCTTTCTCCTGATTGTGGCCGTCCTCTGCCTCTTTATCGCCGATTCCTGGGTGGGCTGGCTCCTCCTCTATGCGAGCTTCGTGGCGGGCAGCCCACCTGATCTGTTCTGGCTCATCTTCTACCTGCTGCTCCCCCTGGCCGGCCTGGTAGCACTGCGGCTCACCCAGCGCATGCGTGTCCTCCCGGAAGCGCGCGAGGGAGAGCGACGAATCACGTTGCACCCGCAGCGGCAAGACCTCCGAGCAGTCTTCCGATTCTTCTTTCCTTTTGTCGCGGCCTCCCTCGCGAGTGCGCTGATTGCTATTCGAGCCATCACTGATCCGGTACGTTCGCTCTCTCCCTTGGCTCCCTGTCTGGTGATTTTCGGGCTGCTGTTCCTGGTGACGCTGCGCCAGGGCATCATGGTGCTGGAACATGCCCAGGCGCAGCGGGAGCGCGCGGTGGCACACGCGAACGAACAGGGCATGCGCGAGGCCAACCGGCAGATGGAGGCGTTCCTGGGTATTGCCAGCCATGAACTCAAGACGCCGCTGAGTTCAATTCTGCTGGGCTTGCAGCTGATCCAGCGGCGCGCTCAGCGTCCAGTGAGCAACCAGGCGGGAGCTGGGGATACGGGGGGCAGCGCGTTTGTGACCTCGCAAGGGGCGCTGGAGATGACCATTCAGCAGATTGGCCGGCTCAACCGGCTGGTGAATGATCTGGTGGACATTTCCCGCATCCAGAGCGGGCGGCTGGAGTTCAAGTTCAAGACGGCGGACCTGGCGGCCATTGTTGAACTGGCCGTCGAGGAGCAGCGCCAGGCCGCCCCGGAGCGGATCATCCTGTGGCAGCGCCCAACCGCCGGGCCGGTGCTGGTCTCGGGCGATGCGGAGCGCATTGGGCAGGTGGTGAGCAACTACCTGACCAATGCCCTCAAATACTCCGACGAAGCGGCCCCGGTGGAGGTGGGGGTGCAGGTGGAGGGAGCGCAGGCGCGGGTGTGGGTGCGCGACCAGGGGCCAGGCATTCCGCTCGACGAGCAGGCACGCATCTGGGAGCGCTTCCACCGGGTAGCGGGCATTGAGGTGCAGAGCGGTTCCGGCATCGGGTTGGGCCTGGGGCTGCATATCAGCAAGACCATCATCGAGCGCCATCAGGGGCAAGTCGGCGTAGAGAGTGTGCCAGGGGCGGGCGCGACGTTTTGGTTTACCCTTCCACTGGCAGTTCCAGGGGAGGAGTGGACGCGTGAGGAGATAAGGGTTTGAGCCCAGATGCGAACACCTCTGGGTTGCCATAAACGTGACAGCAACCTGAGCGGATGATAGCATATTAACCGTAGACAAGTAGCCGTGTTGAAACCGCTCAGGAAGTGATCTCGTAGATTACCGTAGACAGGCATAGAGCAACCTGGAAGAATTCATAAACCGCAAGCCGCGAGTTCAACAAACTTGATGCCCTCGTAATGGAAGCTCCTCCAGCGCCTTGATGACAACGCTTCTTCTAGCAGGCCTTTGAGTAGTAACGGAACCATGAAGGGAAATAAGGTTTCCGGTAGTCGTGTTTCACTGTGTTTCACTTTAAGCTAGGCTGCTCTTCGCTTCTCTCATTCACTGCTTGAGCGCCTGCTCTATCCTCCTCTGCTCAGTCGCTTGGATCAATCAGCAAGCAGATAGAAGCACCAAAAATACGGCTAAAGAGTATGCACAGCACACAAAACTGTATGGGTTTCGTAGCCCAACACCAGCCGGGGTAGGCGTGATCGTACCCACTTCGTCTGCTTGTAGTTTCTGACCGTTCGCCTGCCTCTACCCCTTGCAAACGCTTCCCTGCTCTGGTATGCTCATGACAGCACGATCAGCCCACTCCAGCGCGGCTCGCTCAGTATCCAAGGAGGACACCCCCATGACGACTCCTCCACCCTCCAGCTCGGGTGCTGGCGCCCACGGGCGCCCCTGCGCCCACTGCCAGACCCTGCTGCCCGCCTCGGTGCGTTGGTGCGGCACCTGCGGAGCGCGCGTCCTCCGCGACTTCTTCATCAGCTACCATCACGCTGATGCAGGCTGGGCCACCTGGATCGCCTGGCAGTTGGAGGCGGCCGGCTATACCACGCTCCTCCAGGCGTGGGACCTTCGTCCCGGCAGGCATTTCCTTCGGGAGATGGACGAGGCGATGCAGGGGACTCGACACACCGTCGCCGTGCTCTCCCCTGACTACCTGACCTCGCTCTCCACCGCGCCTGAGTCCGGGGAGGAGCTGCGGCGTGACCCCACCTGGAGCGGGCGGCGGCTCCTTCCCGTGCAGGTGCGCGACTGCCAGCCGACCGGGTGGCTGGCCTCGGTCGGGTCTTGTGATCTGCTGGGCCAGCCGGAGGAAGAAGCCCTGGGCCGGCTGCTGAGCGCGATCCCGCCGGAGGGGCGTCCCAGGGTGGCTCCCGGATACCCTGGCACCGCCGCCCCAGCCTATCCGGCGGTGGTGGTCTCCTTCTGGCACGTTCCCTATCGGCGCAACCCCTATTTTAGCGGGCGGGATGCGCTGCTGGAGCAGGTGCGCGCCACCTTTACCAGAGTGGGGGAGCGCATCGTCACCCAGGCGGTGAGCGGACTGGGTGGCGTGGGCAAGACGCAGACGGCGCTGGAGTATGCCTATCGCTGCTATCGGCAGCCCTATCAGTCGGTGTTCTGGGCGCAGGCGGAGACGCGCGAACAGCTGCTTCTGAATGCCGCAGAACTGGCCGCCCGGCTCCAGTTGCCCGAACGGGACGAGCCGGACCAGGCGAAGCTGGTTGCGGCCGTGCGGCGGTGGCTGGAGGAGCATCCGGGCTGGCTGCTGGTGTTAGATGACGTGGAGGAGCTGCCGGTGGTGCGGGATCTCTTGCCGATGCGCGGGCAAGGGCATGTGTTGCTGACCACCCGCGCCCAGGCGCTCTCTGGCATCGAGGGATGGGCGAAGGTCGAGCCGCTGCCCACAGAGGACGCGATGCTGCTGCTGCTGCGCCGGGCCCACCTGCTCGGCGCCGAAGAACCGCTCTCATCGCTGACCCCACAGCAGCAGCAGCAGGCGCGGACCCTGGTGGAGGAGTTGGGCGGGCTCCCGCTGACGCTCGACCAGGCAGGAGCCTATCTGGATGAGACCGGCTGCGGGCTGGCCGACTACCTCACCCTCTACCAAACGCAGCGAAAGATGGCGCTCTCTCGGCGCGGCGAGCGTGTGGCGGAGGACCGGGAGGCGCCCCCCGAAGCGGTGGGAGTGACCTGGGCGGTGTCGTTCCAGCAGGTCGAGCGCCGCAGCCCGGCCGCGGTGGAGCTGCTGCGGCTGTGCGCGTATCTGGCCCCGGAGGGCATCCCAGAAGCGCTTCTCAAGCAAGGGGGCGACAACCTGCCCCCCGCGCTGCAAGAAGCCATCAGGGATGACGGAGCTTGGAACACGGCGCTCTCCGCGCTGCGGCAGTTCTCGCTGCTGGATCAGCAGGCAGAGACGAAGACGCTCTCGCTCCACCGCCTGGTGCAGGTGGTGGTGCAGGAGGCCCTGCCGAAGGAGGAGCAGCGGGCGTGGGTGGAACGGGTGCTCGGCTTGCTCAATCGCGCCTATTATCCAGATCCCGCCTGGTTCCTCCCGACGCTCAGAGACCAGGTCCTGCCGCACGCGCTCTCTGGGGCGCGGCACCAGGAGGCGTGGCAGGTGCAGACCCACGAGGCGGCGGGTCTGCTGGGCACCTTCGGGTGGCGTCTGCGCAGGCAAGCCCGCTCTGCCGAGGCTCTGCCGCTCTTGCAGCGGGCGTTAGCGATTTGGGAGCAAGCGCTAGTCATTCGGCGGGAGGTGGGCGACCGGGCAGGGGAAGAGACGACGCTGAACAATCTGGGCAGCCTGGCGGAGGATCTCGGGCGGAAAGAAGAGGCAGCCCACTATTTTGAGCAGGCACTGGCGATCCGAGAGGAGGCGCATGGACCGCCCCATCCGACCATGGCCGACGATCTCGTCCACCTGGCGGAACTCTACCAGGAGCTGGGGCAGTACGCCGAGGCCCTGCCGCTCCTCAAGCGGGCGTTGGCAATATGGGAGCGGAACTTGCCAGACCATCCCATCGTAGCCACCTGCCTGGAGAAGCTGGCGAGCCTCTACTGGGAGCTGGGGCAGTACGCCGAGGCCCTGCCGCTCCTCAAGCGGGCGCTGGCGATTGACGAGCAGGCATATGGTCCCACCCATCCTGAGGTCGCCACCGACCTGGAGGGCCTTGCCGCCCTCCTGCGGGCCATACAGCAGCCAGCCCAAGCGGCTGAACTAGAAGCGCGCGCTCAGGCCATTCGCGCCACACGGCGCTAACCCGCCTCACCCTGGCAGGTGTCGCCAGCTCGCTGGTGTCGGCTCAACTGGCCCACAAGCTCATCTGGTACAGGCGCCGCTGCTGCTGGAGCCACCTCCTATATTCAGACCGTGCTTCTTCCAGCATCCGGGCCGCGTATGCTTCAAACGGCAGCGACTGGCCCACGAGGCCCTTGATCGCCACCGACTTGACCACCTCGCGGCCCAGGAACACCTCGAAGCGGGCGTCCTTCGCGTTGACCACCAGCACCACCTTGCGCCCAGCCAGCGCCTGTTTGACGTAATAGCTGCGGTGGTCTACCACCACGCTCCCATTGGGCTGGACCGTGCGGGCAAACGCCTGCCCATGAATGGAGGTGAGCCAGCGGTCGGGGTCCACCACCTCTGGCAGCGGAGGCCGCGTGGGCAGCGTGGGGAACGCCACGAGCGGCGGGCGGTTCCCCAGGCCGCGCCCCTGATGCGGGCGCTCCGCGTGGTAGTGCCGCAGGAACGCCTCGGTGACCTCGTGGGCGGCCTCTTCCGTCTCGGGATGCTCCAGCAGTATGCACTCCGTTTGGTAGGTTTTAATCAAGCGCTCGACGTAGCCTTTCAAATCCGGTCTTCGCGGAGGGCACACGTTCGGCGTGATGCCCAGGCAGAGCAGGAACCGGATGAGCGCGCTGGGGAAATCCCGCCCACTGGGCGCCGACCCATCGTGGGTCTCGATCAAAGGTCAGCTTCCCGATCAGGCCGGTGCGCCGGAGGCAGGCAATGACCGCCGCCAGCGCCGTCTCCGCGTGAAAGTTAGCGTTCACCTCCGCATACGGGACCTGGCGACTGCCGACGTCCTCGAAAAAACAGGCTTCCACGGCGTGCTGCCGCTTCCCGCCTGGCTCGGCGGGGATGCTGCCAATGTCGGTGAAGTCGGCTTGCAGTTCGGTCAGCGGGGCGGGTGGCACCAGCGGCTGATGGTGCGGGGTCAGTTCAGTGGCGATGCGTCCATGCGCGCGCAAGACCTTCCAAATCGTGCGGGGTGAGCGGGGCAAGGGCACACCCAGGGCGAGCGCTTCGGCATCTTTGTGCAGGAAATACAGAATGGTGCGCGGACCCGGCACACGGCGCAGATGATCGGGCGGTTCATCACGAATGGACAGAATCCGCTCCACGACCGGCTGCGGCGTGGACGGCGGTGGCGTATGGCGCGCGTGGGAACGGGATTGAAACAGCGTCAGGTCGGTGATGGTCGCCCGCTTCAAACGAGCAAGCCATTTTTTCACCCAGCTCTCCGAACGCCCCACGGCAGCAGCCAGGGTAGGATAGGTCCACTCCGGGTGCTGGCGAGCCAGGCAGAATAAAGCCGTACGGTGGGCCACCAGGTCGGCTTCCATGATGGGGTTCCTCCCTTCAGCCAGAGTAACGCCAGTGTAGCGCTGGTGCGGCCTGAAGGGAAGGGGGATGTTTTCAGAGGAAGAATGGCTCCCACGGGATGCGCAACGAGATTACAGCAAGAAGGCTGTATGGCGCGGAGGGGCTTCACCAACAAATTCGCTAAGATCGCTCCCTTGCTGATGATGTCATTAAAACTTCGCTTGATCGCAATGAATGCAAATGCTGCGAAGTGTGGCCTGGAGCCATTTTATTGGATATGTACAGCTCGTTGCGCATCCCGTAGGTGTAGATGTAACGGGAACGTGTTCACGTAATCGTTACCAGCAGTCCGCCCTATGGGACATGCCCCTCTTCCCTTCTGGCCTCCAGTGCGGTAGACTGCCAGCAAACTTGCGCTTCGGAGGAAACCCGTATGGAGGCTACTTGGTTTGCTCAACGCGCCACGCTGCACTAGCTGTCACAACAGCACCCCACTTGGACGTACGCTGACCTGGCCGCTGCGGCGGGCGGCTCGGAGAGCTGGGTGAAAAAATGGTTGGCTCGCTTCAAGCAGGCCACCACCACCGATTGGACCCTCTACCAGTCCCGCTCCCACACCCCACCGCCCACCACGAAAGAGCTCGTCGTCGAGCGCATTCTGGCGCTGCGCGATGACCCGCCCAACCATTTGCGCCGGGTGCCCGGCCCACGCACCATCCTGTCTTTTTTACACCGAGACCCCGACGCGCTGGCCCTGGCGTTGCCACTGCCGCGCTCGACGTGGACGATTTGGCAGGTGTTACGCCGGTCTGGTCGCATTGCGGCGGATCTGCCGCACCTGCATCAGCCGCTGGTGCCACCAGATCCGTTGGAAGAGGTGCAAGCGGACTTCACCGACATTGGCAGCGTGCCACCCGATCCGCTGGGCAAACGGCAGCACGCGGTAGAAGCCTGTTTGTTCGAAGATGTGGGCAGCCGCCAGGTGGTGTATGCCGAGATCTCGTCCGACTTTCATGCGGAAACGGCGCTGGCCGCCGTCATCGCGTGCCTACGCCGTACGGGCCTGATTGGCAAGCTGACGTTTGACCACGATCCACGCTGGGTTGGTAGCCCCAGCGGACGGGACTTCCCCTCGGCCCTGATCCGCTTCTTGCTGTGTCTGGGTATCACGCCGAATCTCTGCCCCCCGCGGCGACCAGATAAAAAAGGTTACGTCGAGCGCTTGATTAAAAGTTACCAGGCAGAGTGTATTCTGCGAGACAAACCCACCACCGAGGAGGCGGCCCGCGAGGTGACGGAAGCGTTCCTGACCCATTACCATGACGAGCGGCCCCACCAGGGGCGCGGCCTGGGCAACCGTCCTCCACGGGTGGCCTTCCCGACCCTGCCCCCGCGCTCGCCCTTGCCAGAGGTGGTAGACCCCGACCGCTGGCTTCCATCCACGGGCAGGCGTTTGCGCGCACAGTGCAGCCGAACGGGAGCGTGGTCGTCGATCATCACCATTACTACGTCAAGCAGGCCCTGGCCGGGCGCAAGGTGGTGCTGGTCGTCAACGCGCCGGAGCAGCGCTTTGACGTGCTGCTGGGCCAGGAGGTGGTGAAGTCCGTCGCCCTCAAAGGGCTCGTGGGCCAGTCGCTCCCCTTCGAGGAGTATGCCGCCCGGATGCTGGAGGAAGCCCGCTCGGAATATAGGAGGTGGCTGCAACAGCAGCGGCGGTTGCGCCAACTGAGTTTATGGGCCAGTTGAGCGAGGCGGATCGTGGGCAGGCCAGGCTCATACGCAGAGGCGACTAGGAGGACTGGCTCCGCCTGGTGTGGATGGCCTGGGCGCGCTCCTCCAGCGGAACGGCCTCGTCCTCGCGCCCCATCGCGCACAAGAGGGCAGCCAGATTCTCCAGGTCAAGTGCCACTTCAGGGTGGTTGGGACCATATGCTTGCTCGTCAATCGCCAGCGCCCGCTGGTAGAGCGGCAACGCCTCGGTATATTGCCCCTGGGCATAGCAAAGTTCTGCCAGGTTGTTCAGGCTGACTGTCACATCGGGATGGTTCGGCCCCAGTTCCTGCTCCAAGATCGCCAATGCTCGTTGGTAGAGAGGCAGCGCCTCCGCATACTGTTCCTGGGTTTTGTAGAGCAGACCCAAGCTGATAAGATTAGTTGCTACAACCAGGTGATTTGCTATTGGCATCTGCTCACTAATCGCTAGCGCTCGCTGCAAAAGGGGTAGAGCCTGAGCGTACCCTCCCTGCTCCCGGTAGAGATTTGCCAGATTGCTCAGGCTGATTGCCACATGGGGGTGGTTCGGCCCCAGCACTTGCTCGGAAATCGTCAGCGACTGCTGATAGAGCGACGACGCCTCGGCATATTGGGCGCGCTGGTAGAGATAGATTCCCGCTTGATTGAGCAGGCGCGCTGCTTCTTTGGAGACAAGATGCCACTGCTCGATGTGGTCGGCGCAGATCAGCGCGTGCGGCACAAGCTGCTGGCAGCGCGGCCAAGTCTCGAACTTCCCGCTGGGAAAGGCGGCGTTGACTAGGCGCACGGCGCGCTCGGCCCAGCCGTGCTGCTCCTCGGTGGGCAGCGCCTCCTGCACCACCACCTGCACCAGTCGGTGCAGCGAGAGCGTCTCCGTCTCCGCCTGCCGATCCAACAGCGAGAAGCGCCGCAGCGCCGCCAGCGTCGTGTTCCAGGCCACCACGTCGCTGACGGCAGCACGCAGCGCGGGGGGCAGGTCGTCGCCGCCCGCTGTGATGAGCGCTTCCGGGATGCCTTCCGGGGCCAGATAGGCGCAAAGCCGCAGCAACTCCACTGCCGCCGAGCTGCGGCTTTGCACCTGCTGGAACGACACGGCCCAGGTGACGCCCACGACGGCGTGATCTCGGATGCCCTCGCCCGCATAATGAAGCGCCGCTATGCGGTGTGTGCGGAACACGCTCAGATACTCGGACAGGGTGCAGGGCGTCTCCTCGATGTACGCAGCCGCCTGGTCCAGCGCCAGCGGAAGCCCCCCAAGCTCCTGCGCGATGGCGCGCGCCGCCTGCTGCTGTTCTCGTGGGAGCGACTCCAGCGGCGCCTCCGCTGCCAGCATCTGGGCGCGACGCAGCAGAAAGTGCGCGGCTTCGTCTGTCGGCAGGCTCTCCACGCGGGCGGGCTGGGCGACGCTCCCAAGCGCCTGCGCGCGGGCCGTCAGCAGCAGGTGGCCCTGGCCCCGCGTGGGCAGTACGTCCTGAAGGAGCTTCAGCTCCTCCACGTTATCCAGCACCAGCAGCCAGCCGGGGTGCATCTCCAGCCAGCGGCGCACGGCAGCGACGATCTTCGCCCGCTCTTGCGCGTCGCGTTCTGGCAGGTTCAGCAGTGCGGCCAGCTGCGCCATCCCGCCCTCCAACTGCCCGCGCGTCTCCGCCTGCACCCAGAACACCGCCTGATATTCCTCCTGATAGCGATAGGCGTATTCGATGGCTGTCTGTGTCTTGCCCGCCCCGCCCAGCCCGGTCAGCGCCTGCGTCACGATGCGTTGCGGGTCTTTGGAGAAGGTGGCATGCACCTGCTGGAGCAGGTCAACCCGCCCGCTAAAGTAGGGGTTGCGGCGATAGGGCACGTTCCAGAGCGCCACTACCGCTGCCGGATACGCAGGCGCACCCGACAGTGGCAACGCTGGGAGCATGGTCGAACGTCCATCGGCTTGTATGCCCTCCAGCAGATGCTTTCGCGCTTCCTTCAAGGGCTGTCCGAGCAGATCTATATACACGACCGCCGCCAGCCATCCTTCCGGTTGACAGTCACGCACCCGCACCGGCACAAGCAGCCGTTTCGCGCCAGTGGGGTCGCGCAGCAAGGCGTCGGCCCATTCGGGGGTGGTGTACTGCGAGGTCAGGTAATCAGGCGAGAGGACGGCAATCGTGCGATGGGTGGACTTAAACGCCTGATCCATCTCCACAATAAAGTTGCTGCCGGGTCGGATGTCCCACGACTGAATCAGCGTGGTGTAGCCCGCCGCCTTCAGGTGCCAGGCAATCCATTCGGCCCAGCCCTGGTCGTTGTGGTTGTAGCTGATGAAAAAGTCGTGCATGACGCGCTCCCCACAGCGGCCACAAAAGCGGGCGGAGGTAGGAAGCAGTGTCCCGCAGCGGGCGCACGGGCGCTCTGGCGAGCCAGGGCCAGAACTGGCGGGGGTCGGGGTCGTCATGGGGGTGGGTCCTCCCTCCAGCAGCAGCAAGCTTCAACGAGGCACTGTTCCTTGGCGCTGTCCACAGCATAGCAGAGCAGGCAGCGTAATGCAAGAGGGCAAATCGGGAAGGGCGGAAGCCCTCCTGGGTCCTCAGGAAAACCGGGGTAAGCGAGTCAGCAAGTGGGCAAAGCGGGCCGATCACGTGTACCTCGACCCGTGTTGGACCATAACCCATACAGGCACGTACTGAAGCTGATGCAGGAATGGAGCCGGCTCAACGGGAACGGCCAGCCGATTTCCGACGTTGAGGCGCGGGCCAGAGGCGTGCATATGCTGTTCCTGCCTGGGGCAGTCATCCCTACACCGGCTGATAACCTGGCCTCTCTGGTGCAAGGGTTCTCGCTGCGCTTTGCGCCCGATCTGGTTTCATCCGATATTGCCGAGGATATGGTGCTGCGCGGGTAGGCAGCAGAAAGGCACTGGAGATGAATGCCAGTGGCGATGCTGAGCCACAATCCAGCCAGGGAGATGATCCCTGGCTGGATTGTGGCTCACCGAGGATAAGACGGCGCTCGATGCCCTGCTGATAGAGCTGGGCGATCCACCGGGCGATGGCCCGAAGAAGAAGCGGCGCCTCTCGGTCAAACGTCGCCGCAAGCCTGCGACCTGGCCTCGGAACAAGCCCGGTAGCGCTTAATTTTTGCAGTTTTTGCAGGCTATAAAAAAAGGGGGAAGCGCGCAAATTCGCTTCCCTTTTGTTTCCCGGCGCGGGTGGTCCTGTTCCCAGCGTTCTCCAGGTGCTTCCCCCAGCGTTTCCCACGTCTCCCGCGTTTCCCAGCCGATACCGGGCGCTGTGCTATTCCAGAGGTATTGGTGGAAAATTAAACGCCCAGCGCCCTGTTAATTTTGGCAGTTTTGAGAGGTATAAAAAAAGGCTCCTGACTTGGCGCTGCGATGCTGCCAGTGTTTAATTTTTGTAGTTTTTAGAGGCTATAAAAAAGGGATCAGGTCAGCACTTCCTGGCAGACACAGCCTGGTTTGCCGCAGGGGTGGATCTGCGCCTGAACACCCCACAGATGCTAGCGTCTGTCACCCTCTTTTTCACCCAAGGCAGCCAATACACGGCTAGAGCGGTGGCAGAGAAAACATTGCTGAGTCTCTGCTGTCGATCCATTTTCCTGAAGCATTGC